>NZ_JAMCCR010000024.1:0-53954 GCF_023371075.1 Pseudomonas sp. GX19020 | reverse complement strand
GTTGCAAGCCCCGGGCGGGGGGAGCCCGCAGGTGCCAGAGGCTATGCCTCGTTACAATTTAGCGCCAGGATAGCCTGGCCTGATTTTTGTGCGGAGGTTTTCATGCGCCTTTCGATTCTGGCTGTACTGACCCTGTCCCTTATGCCGTTGCCCGTCGCGGCCGAGACCGTGTTGCGGGTGATGAGTTTCAATATCTGGGGCGGGGGCGTGAATGAGGATAAGGACGTCTCGGAGACGGTCGCTGCCATCCGTGCCGCAGGCGCAGATATCGTGGGTCTGCAGGAGACCCGGGCAGAGCCTGAGGATTGCAGTGCCGAATCCTGCGATGCGACCGGTCCCTCTGTGGCAAAGGCAATTGCCCAGGCGCTTGGCTGGCACTGGTACGATCAGGAGGGCGGGGCGCCGGCGCTTTGGGCCAATGCGGTGATCTCGCGCTATCCGATTGGCGAGGCCAGCCCGCATGAGCTTGGTGTCCGGATTGATGTGGAGGGGAGGGCGGTCTGGCTCTTCAATATCCATCTCGATGATGAACCTTATCAGCCTTACCAATTGCTCGGGATTGAATATGGCCCGGGGCCATTCCTGACCACGGGGGAAGAGGCGGCGGATTGGGCGCGGCGGACCCGGGCCGGCGGGATGGATTTGCTGGAGAAAGATCTGAAATCCGCAGAGGGCGCGGCGGCGGTGTTCGTGACCGGTGATTTCAATGAACCGTCCAGGCTGGACTGGACTGGGGCTGCGGTGGCGCAGGGCACGCATCCGGTTGCGGTCGAATGGCCGGCGACGAAGCGGCTGGCCGATCTTGGCTTTACCGACGCCTATCGCGCGATCTTTCCCGATCCTGTCGCGAAGCCTGCTTTCACCTGGGCACCGCGTTATGACGAGGCTGCCACGGATGACCACCCGGACCGGATCGACCAATTGCTGGCAAAAGGCGAAGGGTTGCGGGTCATTGATGCCGCCATCATTGGCGAAGATGGGCCGCACAGCGATATTGTTGTGATGCCCTGGCCCTCGGATCACCGGGCGGTGGTGGCGGAATTCGCCTTCTGACCCCTGCCGGGCGGTATTCGCCCGGGGGTGGCCCCCGGGCAAAGGCTTCGGCGCGAAGCTCAGTTATCGCAGGCTTCGACTGGTGTGCGGACCTCATAAGTCACCTTGCCGGTCATCCCTTCGGGCATCGGCTGCGGGTCAAGCCAGATGTCGACATCGCAGCCATCGGTGTCGATTTCCCATTTCACGCTGCCATCTTCGGCATGGCGTTCATATTCAAGCCCGTCGATGGGGCGCCCGCCGAGACGCTCGGCCACGGCCTCGCTGGCAAGGATGGTCTGCATCTGCTCGATCCGGTCGAAATAGGGCGGCAGTGCGGCCAGGGCCGGCAGGCTGCCAAGCACGATGACGGCGGCGGCGAGGGGAAGGGTGCGGGACATGAATGCTCCTTTGAAAGCGTTCTTTCAGTGATAGCCGCCAGGCCTGTGATTGTAAGGCAGGATTGCGTCAAAAGCGAAAACCCGCCAGCGGGTGCGGCGGGTTTTCAGGGTGAGCTGCGGGTAAGTCAGTGGCCGAGGATCTGGCTCAGGAAAAGCTTGGTGCGCTCGGATTGCGGGTTCGAGAAGAACTCTTTCGGCGCATTCTGTTCGACGATCTGGCCCTGATCCATGAACACAACGCGGTTTGCCACGGCCTGGGCAAAGCCCATTTCATGGGTGACGCAAAGCATTGTCATGCCCTCTTCCGCGAGCTCGATCATGGTGTCGAGCACCTCTTTGATCATCTCGGGGTCGAGGGCCGAGGTCGGCTCGTCAAAGAGCATGATCCTGGGGCGCATGCACAAAGACCGCGCAATGGCGACCCGCTGTTGCTGGCCCCCCGACAACTGGCCCGGATATTTCAGCGCCTGATCCGGGATCTTCACCTTGGTCAGGAAATGCATCGCGGTTTCTTCGGCCTGCTTTTTCGGGATCTTGCGGACCCAGATCGGCGCGAGCGTCAGGTTTTCCAGCACCGTCAGATGCGGGAACAGGTTGAAATGCTGGAATACCATCCCGACCTCAGAGCGCACCTTGTCGATATTCTTGAGGTCATTGGTCAGTTCGGTGCCGTCGACGATGATATTGCCGGACTGGTGTTCCTCCAGCCGGTTGATGCAGCGGATCATCGTTGATTTCCCGGACCCCGAAGGGCCGCAGATCACGATCCGCTCACCGCGTGCCACCGTCAGGTCGATATCGCGCAAGACATGGAACTGGCCGTACCATTTGTTCATCTTGCGGATTTCGATCGCGATTTCGCCCGGGACGTCCGGGATCTTCTGTGCCTGGCTCATGATGCGTCCTTAGCGATGGTCTGTCTTCAGCTTGCGTTCAAGATACATAGAGTATCGTGACATACCAAAGCAGATAATGAAGAAGATGGCGCCGACGAAGATATAGGGCTCCCAATAGATGCCCTTCCAGTTGATGTCGGCGCGCACGGTGGTGGTAACGCCCCTCAGCGGGTCGAGAAGACCGACGAAGGAGACCAGGGTCGTATCCTTGAAGAGCCCGATAAAGGTCGAGACAATGCCGGGGATCGAGATCTTCAGGGCCTGGGGCATGATGATCAGGCGCTGCGCCTGCCAATAGGTCAGGCCAAGGCTGTCACCGGCCTCGTACTGACCGCGCGGCAGGGCGGCGAGACCGCCCCGGATCACCTCGGCCAGATAGGCGGCCGAGAAGAGCGAGGCGAGGATGATCACCCGCAGGATCAGGTCGAAATTGGTCTGCGGCGGCAGGAAATACTGCAGAAGCAGGGAAGCGGTGAAGAGGAGGGTGATCAGTGGCACCCCCCGGATGAACTCGATAAAGCCGATCGAGAGCATCTTCATCAGCCACATGTCCGATCTGCGCCCGAGCGCCAGCATGATGCCGAGAGGCAGCGAGGCCGCGATGGCCGTGACCCCGATGATCAGGGCCAGCAAAAATCCCCCGATCATATTGGAGCCGACCGGCGCAATCGTCAGCGGCAGGTCGGTTGCCATATAGGAAACCATCTTCGGCGCCTGATACAAAAGCCAGCCACCGCCCGCGAGCAGCCCGGCGAGAACGCCGATCACGACCGACCGGTTGCGCGCCGCGACAAAGACCAGCGCGAAGGCAAACAGCGCGCCGAGGCTGATCATCGCCGCCCAGGCGGGCAGGGTCTCATAGCCGAAAAGCCGGGCGAGGTCGGTGAGATTGTAGTTCAGTACCGCGCTGATCACATACATCACCGCGAGCAGGAGCCAGATCGCCGCCGTCAGCAGCATCACGACGAAAGAGGCGAGGGCACCGAAAGCCATGGCCAGGATATTCCCGCCCTGGCCAAAGCCCTGCCAGAAGGTTGCCATGCGCAGCCGCGCAAAGAAATCGGTCGAGATGGCATCGCTGTAATTGATCACCACCGAGGCCACCCAGGCCGCGGCCAGGGCCACGACCAGCGCAAAGGCATCATTCAGCCATTTATTGGGGTTGTTGTAATAGAGCCGGGCCACCAGGGCACCAAGCGCTATGGCCAGCAGCTGCGTGACCGGTGACCAGAACGACCCGCCCCAGATCAGCCAGATCGAGATGAAAGGGAAAAGCCCGGTCACCCAGATCAGCGCCGCCGGGCGCAGGCTCGCCGTTACCCAGATCACCGCGAAAATTGCGGCAGTCGCGGCAAAGGCAAGGCTGTTTGCGGATATCGCGTAAAGCGCGGCAAGGGTCGCGATACCCGCGAAACCGACCATATGGGCGCTCTTGCGGTCTTTCCAGAACAGGATCGGTGCCAGCGCGGCAAAGAGCAGCCCGCCGGTGAGCACCGGGCGCCAGTATTGCTCGGGCGGGAAGAAGCCGAAGAGGAACTGGTGCCAGCGCGCTTTGATCACTGCCCAGCAGGCGCCGCTTTCGCCGCCCGCCGCCGCGACGATCTCGCGGCATTCCGCCAGCGAATTGGCGTTCCAGACCGAATGCCACCACCAGGGGAAGGCGGTCCAGACCATCCAGATCGTTACCAGAAGCCCGGCAAAGGTCAAAAGCGTATTGACCGGCGAAGAGATCAGGTTCTCGCGCAGCCATTTAACCGCTCCCGCCTCACGCAGTGGCGGCGGCGCCGGGCGCAGCATTTCCTCGCGGACCCAGAGATGCGAAGTCTCGGTCATCTCAGCGCTCCTTCAGCTTTACGGCAGAGTTGAAGGCATTCATGCCCGAGGAAATGATCAGGCTGATTGTCAGATAAATCAGCATCATCAGGAGCATACATTCCAGCTCGCGCCCGGTCTGGTTCAGCGTGATGCCGCCCAGCGTGCCCCGCAGGTCAAGGTAAGAGACCGCGATCCCCAGCGAGGTGTTTTTCGTGAGGTTCAGATATTGGCTGATCAGCGGCGGGATGATCACCCGCAGGGCCTGAGGCAGGATCACCAGCTTCATCGTGCGGCCCGGGCGGAGGCCAAGGGCAGCGGCAGCCTCGGATTGCCCGCGCGAAATGGCCTGGATCCCCGCCCGCACGATCTCGGCGATGAAGGCCGAGGTGTAGAGCGAGAGCGCGATGAGGAGCGCGGTGAAGGAATGCATCACCTGGATGCCGCCCTGGAAGTTGAAGCCCTGGCTCACGCCCTGGTCATTCACCGGAAAGCCCGGCAGCTCCCAATGCAGGCCAAGCGCGGTCAGCAAAATGACCAGGGGCAGGAAGAGGATCAGGAGCGAGATCCACCAGGTCGTCGGGCGGCGGCCGGTCTCTTCCTGAAGCTTGTTGGCGCGCCGCGTGACCGAGCGATTTGCAAGTACCGACACGATGATCACAGCCAGCACCGCCAGCACCGAGAAATTCACCGGCACAGAGGCGATTTCCGTACCGCCGAGCGGGCGGTCCAGCAGCGGCGATGGGATATTGGTGCCGCGATTGGTCAATGCGATGGAATCGAAGAAGAATTTCGAGGCCGCGGGCTCTGTGGGCCCGATGGCGCTGGCCTCGCTTTCGGCCAGAACCGGCGAGAGTGAAGGGCTGAACACGGTCAGGGCCGCGATGATCCACAAAATCGCCGGAACGGCTGTGATCAGCGCCGCCTTACCGGCGTCAAACCGGCTGCGGGCATATTGCCAGGCCGCGCCGGTAATACCGATAAATGCAAGGAGCCAGAGCAGGAAGGCCGGTGAGGAAACCTGCAGGCCGGCAAGGCGCGCCGCAAGCCCATAGCCACCGGCCCGGGCCTCCAGCCCTTCCAGCGCGGCCCGGCTTTCAAGGATTGCAGGCGTGATCTTGAAGGCCGCCGGCGCCGGCATGGTCTCGGAGATCACCACGAAGGTCAGAAGGATCCACAAAAGCAGCGGCACATTGCGGAAGATCTCGACATAGACCGTCATCAGTCGCGAAATCAGCCAGTTGTTCGACAGCCGCAGGATCCCCACGATCACGCCGATCACCGTGGCCAGGATGCAGCCGAAAAACGCCACAACCAGCGTGTTCAGAAGCCCGATGATAACCGCGCGGCCATGGGTGGAATCATTGGTATAGGGGATCAGGGTCTGCTCGATATCATATCCGGCCCTGACCCAGAGAAAGCCGAAATTGATGTCCTTGCCCTTGGCGTCAAGGTTGCGGATCACATTATCCGTCAGCCAGCCGATGAAGAGCAGGAAGAGTATGAGCGCGATCACCTGGAGCGTGATGGCACGGAAACGGGTGTCATAAATCAGCATCGAAAGGCGAAAGCCGCCCTTCGACGCCTCCGCCCGACTGGTGGCAAAGGCCATGAATTCCCCCTGAGCCCGACCGCCTCCGGCTTTTGCCGGTTATGGTACTGCCGCTGTCGGGCAGTCCGTGGTCGTGATTGTTCTGAGTGTTTGATCTTAAAGAACTGGGGGCGCGCCTTTCGGACGCGCCCCCGGGGCAGATCAGCGCATCGGCCAGGCGTATTGCAGCCCGCCTTGCGTCCAGAGCGCATTCAGACCGCGCGCCAGACCGATCGGAGTACCGGTTCCGAGATTTGCTTCAAAAATCTCGCCATAATTGCCGTTGGCGGCAATCGCACGTTTCGCCCAGTCATTGTCGAGACCGAACATCTTGCCCATTTCGCCTTCAAGTCCAAGCAGACGGCGGATTTCGGGGTCAGTGGAGGAGCCGGCGACCTCTTCGATATTGGCTTTGGTGATGCCTTTTTCTTCGGCGATCAGCAGCGAGTTATAGGTCCAGCGCACAATATCGCCCCAGACATTGTCCCCATGACGCACGGCCGGCCCGAGTGGCTCTTTCGAGATGATCTCGGGAAGGATGATGTGGTTTTCGGCATCCGCCATGGTTGCACGACCAGCCGCCAGGCCCGACGCGTCGGTCGTATAAGTGTCGCAGGCGCCGGCGAGATACTGGCGTTGCGCCTCAGAGTCGTCCTGAACCGTGACCGGGGTATAGGTCATGTTATTCGCCTTGAAAAAGTCGGCGAGGTTCAGTTCGGTGGTGGTGCCGGTCTGAATGCAGACAGTGGCGCCTTCGAGTTCTTTGGCCGAAGAAACGCCCAGGTCTTTTTTGACCATGAAGCCCTGGCCGTCATAATAATTGATGCCGACAAAATCGAATTTCAGGTCAACGTCACGGGTGAAGGTTGCGGTCGAGTTGCGGACAAGCAGATCAACCTCACCCGAGGCCAGTGCGGTAAAGCGCGTTTCGCCGGTTGTGGGAACAAACTTTACCTTGGTCGGGTCGCCAAGCACTGCCGCGGCAACCGCGCGGCACAGATCGACGTCAAAGCCGACCCAGGTGCCATTCGCATCCGCCATGCCAAAGCCGGTGAGGCCGACATTGACGCCGCAATTCAATTCGCCGCGCGCCTTAACATCATCGAGCGTGGCCGCACTGGCAGCGCCTGCGAGCATGGTGCTGGCCGCCAGCGCGCCGATGATTGCTGATTTCTTCATAATTACCTCTTCCTGAGCTGCCGCCATCGGCCGGGCCGCGGCGGGGGTGTCGCCTGACTGTTCGCAGGCTGTCTCTCGGGTCTTTGATCGCCCGATGAGCATATTTTCAGAGCAAGGTCGCTTATCGGTCAATAGCCGAGGTACGAATGCGGGAAAATCGCCGTTTTTCTGGGCGTTGCGCCGGAAAAATGCTGCTCAGATCGGCTTTCCCGGGAAATCAGCCTGAATTGTTACCCGCACAATCCGTAGAATCGCCAGGCAAAGTCAAAGGCCGACCGCTTCACGGCCTCAGTTGCGGCGGCGTCTTCATCCACGCCCCATTGCTCGCTTTGCCAGCTTTCATCGAGGCGCGAGGCCTCCCAGGCTTGCCCGGCGTCAATCCTGCCGGAGATCAGCGCCAGCGCAAGCACCAGCGAGCCGGAGATCGCCACCAGATCGTGGAAGGCGGTGAGGCGGAAATTGTCCAGCGCGGCCACTTCGGCGGTCAGCCGGGCGAGGCTTGCCGCAGGCTGCGCCACCGGCACCACACCGGCGGTCACGGCAAGTGGCGCCTGCAGGCTGTTGGCCGCCCAGTCGAGGATCGGGTTCCAGACCTCGGCCTGGCGGGTGACAAGGGCTAGCGGGCGCTCGGCGCGGTAGCACAGCAGGTCGGTCTCTCCGTAGGCCGCGAGCATGGTCACCACGGCCTCGCGCTGCTGGCTGAGCTTGTCGATCGCCGAATTGGCCGAGCGGGTCGCCGGCATCGATTCGGGGTCGATCTTGCCCTGTTGCGCCTCCCACTCTGTGGCGATCAGGTCCGCCAGTGCCCGCGTCGGCACGATCAGCGGCGCCTTTTGCGGCGTGCGGATCGGGCGACCGTCCAGATGGACGGTGAAGCCGCCATCGGCCTCGGCAAGGCGTGTCTCTTTCCAGAACCGTTTCGGGGCCCAGGCCGACATCTCAGCGCCCTCCGAAGGTTTTGAACGGATCGGAGGGGACGTCGTCTTCCTTCCAGTCCAGGGCTTTCCAGGTGCGTTTCATATGGTCGGGCAATGGCGCCTGGAAGAGCATCTCTTTTTTGGTGATCGGATGTTCAAACCCGATGGACCGCGCATGAAGATGCAGCTTTTTCGACAGATCCCCGCCGATGCCAGCTCCCCAGCCATCGCCCGCATTTTCCATATCGCCGCCGCCATATTTTCCATCCCCCAGAATGGGATGGCCGATTTCCGCCATATGGGCGCGCAGCTGGTGGGTGCGGCCCGTCACCGGTTCCAGCGCCATCCAGCTCAGCCTTGTGCCAAGGAACCAGAGGGTGAAGTAATCGGTCTGGCTGCGTTTCGCGTCCGGGTAGTCTTTGGCCTGTGCGGGGTGAATGGCGATCATTTTCTCGCCTTCGCCGCCCCGGCCACGGCCTGGCGCCTTCATCAGGTGGAACTTGATCGAGCCCTGTTTGGGATGCGGCACGCCGGCGACCACGGCCCAGTATATCTTGCGGGTCAGCCGGTGGCGCAGCGCCTCGGACAGCGCGCGCGCGACGCGGTCGGTCCGCGCCAGCAAGAGGATCCCCGAAGTGTCTTTATCCAGCCGGTGCACCAGCTTCGGCCGGTCCTTATAGCCGTATTTCAGTGCCTCGGTCAGCCCGTCGACATGGCGGTCACCCTGGCCCGACCCCCCTTGCGAGGGCAGGCCCGGCGGCTTGTTCAGCACGATGATATGTTCGTCTTTCCACAGCACCGCGGCCTGGATCATCTTTGCATCGGCATCCGAGACGCCTTTGGTCTGTTCGCGCACCGGCGCCTCGGCGGCGGGGAGGGGGGGGACGCGGATCGTCTCGCCCGGCTGCACCCGGTCTGCCGCCTTTGCCCGCCCGCCTTCGATGCGGATCTGGCCGGTGCGGCACATCTTTTCGATATTGCCCTGGGTCAGCTGCGGAAAGCGCTTTTTCAGCCAGCGGTCCAGCCGCTGTTCGCCATCATCTTCGGTGACCTGGATCAGTTGAACGCCGCTCATGAAAGCTGCCTCGCTAAAGTAACGCCGAGGAAGACGGCGAAAAGTGAAAAGAAGACCGAAACCGCGACATAGGCCAGCGCTTCGGCGAGGCGGCCTGTCTCGATAAGTTTCAGTGTGTCGAGTGAGAAGGCGGAAAAGGTGGTGAAACCGCCGAGAAGGCCGGTCATCACCACCGGGCCGAGCAAGAGGCGCTGGCTCAGCATGACCCAGGCGAGACCGATCAGAAAGCTGCCGGTGATATTGATGGCCGCGACGGCCCAGGGCGCGCCGAAAAGGGAAATGATCAGATGGCGCAGCACAGTGCCGGCGGCCCCCCCAAGAGCGAGGGCAAAGAGGCCAGAAAAATGCATCATTTCTTCCCCCTTATCAGCGGGTTTTCTGCTGCGGGCTTTCCCTTTTGCAACATTTTATCAAATTCCGGGTCGGAGCCGGGCACCGGATCATAACCCGCGCCACCCCAGGGATGGCAGCGGCAAAGCCGATATGCGGTAAGCCAGCCGCCCTTAAGGCCGCCATGCCGTGACAGGGCGTCCATCGCATAGGCCGAGCAGGTCGGCTGAAACCGGCAGCCATGCCCGACCCAGGGGCTCAGCAGCAGCCGGTAGCCGCGCACGGGCAGCGAGACGAGGAAGGCGAGGGGGGTCATTGCCCTGCTCCGGCGGGTGGTGGCGCTGGCCCGGTCGCAGAGTCGCGCGGCGGCTTTGGCGCCCTTTCGCGATGAACCGAGGCGAAGGCGTCGCGCAGATCGCTCACCATGTCACTGAAAACGCGGGCGAGGGTTGCCTCCGGCCGCGCCACCAGAACGTAGTCCCAGCCGTCGCGACCAAGCTCGGGCAAAACGGCCCGCGCCACTTCTCGCATCCGCCGTTTGGCCCGGTTGCGCGCCACCGCATTGCCGATCTTCTTCGAAGCGGTAAAGCCGATCCGCGTGACCTGATCGCCATCGCGCCGGTCGCGGGCCTGAAGCAGGAAAGATGATGTCCCCTGACGCCGCGCCGAAGCGGCTTTCAGGAAATCTTTACGCTGCGGGATGACCACAAGCGCCGAACTGTTTGATTTGTGCAATTCCGTCACGGACTCTTCCCATCTGCGGGCAGTTGGATGTTCCAAAACGGAAACCGCCGGAGGCTTTTCGGGCTGTCCGGCAAATTGCCTCATACCCTTTGCCTCCGGCGGTGCCATTATCCGTTCCTCCGGCCCTGCAGGTGCAGGGCGGTGGCAGATCAGGCCGAAAGAACCTTGCGGCCTTTGGCGCGACGGGCAGCCAGCACGAGACGGCCGCCTTTGGTGGCCATGCGGGCGCGGAAGCCGTGGCGACGGGCGCGAACCAGCTTCGAGGGTTGATAGGTGCGCTTCATTGCGGCATTCCTTCTGCGTTTGTTGTGGCCCGGGGCCTGTTTCCAGGCCTTTCGGCCATATCTCGCGGCCTCGCGGCCATATCTCAGTCGGATGCCTGTCGCTGCTTTCCCACTGCGCCTGGACGGCGCGGGATTCGCGGACGTTGATCCTGAAGCCCGGCCTATAGGGGCAGCCAGCGCCCAAGTCAACGTATCCTGACAGGAAACCCTGCTGATCCGGCGTTGTTTTGCAGCTTTTACATGGGTCTTCCCATACTGTCCAACCTGCCCGCGATTTGCTAGATATTTTCAGGAACGGGCGGGTCATACGGATCCCCGCCGCGCACGGCCCGCCGAAATGGGGCGAAAGCCTCTGGCGGGACTGCAGCGGGCGGCAAACCGGGGCGGCAGAACAGACGGCCAGCGCGGAAGGCCAGGCCGAAGGAGGGACGGGTGACGCAGAGGCAAAGCGGGCGGCGGTTTTTGCGGACCTTGTCCGGCCGTTTCCTCATGCTGACGGTCATTTTCGTCCTTCTGGCCGATGTGCTGATCTTTGTTCCCTCGCTTGCCCGCTATCGCGCTGATTTTCTGCTGGAACGCTTACGTCAGGCGCAGATCGCGGTGCTGACACAACTGGCCTCGGACAGCGGCGTCTCGCCTGAACTCGAGGCGGAACTGCTTGCCAATGCCGGGGTCTATAACGTGGTGCTGCGGCGTGATGATATCCGTCAGCTGGTGCTGTCCTCGCCGGTGCCGGAACCGGTCCATGCCGATTACGATCTGCGGCTTTCTGGCCCCTGGGAGCTGATCCGCGATGCGCTGTCGACGCTGTTCGACGCCGAGCACCGGGTGGTGCGGGTGATTGGCAGCCCGGTCCAGGAGGGCGGCCAGCTGATCGAGATCACCATGCCGCAAGAGCCTTTGCGCAAGGCGATGCTGCTATACGCCTGGCGGCTCCTGCTGTTTTCGGCGCTGATCTCGGCGGTGATGGCGGTGCTTTTGTTCCTCGCGGCGCAGCGGCTGATCGTGCATCCGATTCGGCGCGTGGTACTGCATATGAAGGCCTATGCCGAGGCGCCCGAAGATGCGCGCACAGTGATCGAACCCTCGGCCCGGGTCGAGGAATTGCGTGAGGCCGAGGAGATGCTGGCCACCATGCAGCGTCAGCTCACCGGCGCGCTGAAACAGCGGGAACGGCTGGCGCAGCTTGGCGGCGCGGTGGCAAAGATCAGCCATGATCTGCGGAACATCCTGACCACGGCGCAGCTGTTCGCCGACCGGATTGAGGGCAGCGCCGATCCGGTCGTGGCACGCTCTGCGCCGAAACTGGTCAATTCGATCAGCCGCGCGGTGAGCCTTTGCGAGGCGACGCTGACTTTCGGTAAGGCCGAAGAGGCGCCGCCGCAGCTGACGCGTTTTCCGCTGGCCGTGCTGGTGAATGAGGTGATCGAAGGCGAGGGGCTGTCCAGTGGCGAAGAGCTGCCGCCCGCGGCCCTTGTGACCTCACTGACAGATATCGCAGCGAATCTCTCGCTTCGCGCCGATCGTGAACAGCTTTACCGCGTAATATCGAACCTGATCCGGAATGCGCGGCAGGCGATCGAGGCGACCGGCCAGGCCGGCACGATCGAGATTTCCGCCGGAGAGAGTGATTCTGAATGGTGGATCAGGGTGGGTGATACCGGCCCGGGCCTGCCGCCAAAGGCGCGCGAGCATCTTTTTGCGGCCTTCCAGGGCGGCGTGCGCAAGGGCGGCACCGGGCTTGGCCTCGCGATTTCCTCCGAGCTGGTGCGCGGCCATGGCGGCCGGATCGAGCTTTTGCACAGCGATTCCGAAGGAACGGAGTTCATGATCCACCTCCCGAAGATCGCGCTTGTCATTGATCCGCAGCAAATCGAGTGAGGCTGCATTTTGTCTCTTGCATCCCCCCGCCGCGCCCTCTAGATACCGGCCTCACAGCGGACCCATAGCTCAGCTGGATAGAGCACCAGACTACGAATCTGGGGGTCGGGCGTTCGAATCGCTCTGGGTCCGCCACTTTTCCATAGGAAAATCAGGCAGTTAAGCGAGATCGGCTCCGCCGTGCCGCTGCTACTGCTACAGTTCTGCTACAAATCAATTGGTTACTGTAGCAGGGAGTGCAGGGGACACGCCTGATTGGCAATTCGTCACATCCCGATTCGCGTGGTGCAATATTCCGCTTGGTGGTCTGATAGCTGTAGCAGGGCTGTAGCAGGCCCAGCGCTGGGCAGGTTTGGTAATGCGATGGAGGTCCGGCGGGAGCCGGGTCCGGCGAGAAACAAAAAGGGCGGCGACCCCTCACAGTCACCGCCCTTGGACCAATCCCGGCGCCGCCGGGATCAGGTGTTCGACTTCATCGCTCGTTGGGTAGCTGCCCCCATATCCGAGGCGATTTGCTTCTGCGACTTCCGGAACGAATCCGCGTTCGGCGTCGAGATGTTCATACTGATGTTGTTCGTCGTCACCGGAGCGCCCGGCTGATAGCCGCCAGCGCCAGAACCGCCACCCACAGTATTGTTCGCCGCCTGGATCGCAGCCACCTGAGCGCGAGACAGAACATGCTCTCCCGTTTGCAGGATCGCCGGAACTTCCCCCGCTTTCAGGACCGGTCCGCCGCTGTGGTAGCGCTGTGCGCCCTGATACAGCGCCGCCGGAATGGGACGATTACCGGTGGCACCGGTTACCGGCCCGCCATCGTGGAGAATGCCAGGAATGAGCATTCCCCCAAAGAGTCCCATGAAGCCCCCACCACCACCGCCGCCCGCACCGGCTGCGGCAATGCTGTTGCTCATTGTGGACGCGGCTTGCGCACCACCAGCTACAACGCCGGACTGCATGGTTGCACCGGCGGTGGTCCCGGCCACAGTCACCTGTGTTCCGGCCATAGCGCCCCCGGCTTGCATACCAGCTTGTACCTGGCCTCCGGCAGCAGCCGCGCCGGATGTCATTGCCTGCTGGATCTGCATCGCAACCTGTTGCCCGGCGGTCGTCATAGCGGTGCTGATGGTCGTTCCGGCAGTCGTTGCGCCGGTAGCCATCTGCGCCGCATCACCTACCGATGCGTCCACGATCTCATCGCCCGGCGACTTGAACAGTCCGCCCAGGATTCCACCGAGGTTGAACCCGGCTTTTTGGCCGTCTCCTCCCCCCCCATGCCCATCAGGTTGAGGAATTCTTTCGTCGCCTTGTCTGCGATCACGTCAGCGAAGATCCCGACCATGGCATCCCCGAGGGATTCCCAGTCCATCGTGCCTTTCTGCATCATGTCAGAAATGGAATCCGACAGGGACTGGAACACCTCAGTCTCGATCTGCTGCCCTGCTTCAATCCAGGAGGGGACGCCGTCCAGCCACTCTTTCAGCGGGTCGGCAGCGAGAATCTTGAGCTTCTCGTTGAGCTTTTCAGCTTCCTCTTTCTGCTTGATCAGGGAGAGCGTGGTCGCATCGACGGCGCCACCGGTCAGGCGGGCCGCTTCAATCATCAGTTGCGCAGTCTCAACGTTCTTGGTGCGTCCGGAAGCGACCAACATCAGAGCATCATTCTCGTCGTTCAACGAGTTGGTGGTATCTTTGATATTCTTGATGAGCTTCTCGTAGGACTTCTCGTCGTCCGTCTTCTTCTCTTTACTGCCTTTGCCTTTTCCCTTGCCTTTGCCGCCACCGGCGGAAGTGGAGTCCCGCACATAAAAAATATATGCCGTCATAGGGGCCGAGAGAAAACGCGATTTCTCCCTGCCAAGCCTGTCGAATTGAGTAATGTATTGATATTAAATGAATATTTCGGCAGGCAGGCCTCCCTGCCACCTCCCTGCCACCTCCCTGCCACCTCCCTGCCGACCCTGCCGCCCGCTGACGCGGGAAAACGCCGCCCGCGCCGCCAATCACTGACCAGACGCCCGATCAGCCTGCTTTGAATGCAACGCCGGTCGCTGCATTCATAATGTAGCGCACGGTCCCCGATCCCCCGCGATACTCGATGCAGGTCACTTCATATGTATTGGACTGCTCAAGTGGGCGCACATCGGTCACGCGGGCGCAGAGATGGCCGTTGAGGTTGATGACAGTTGCGACCTGTTCAAGAAGTTCGTCGGCATGTGCGGGGAGGCTGCCGATACCCATTGTCAGGGCGATAATGGCGGATAGAGCAATACGCATGGTTGTCCCGTTCAATCTGGCTGCTGTAACAGGTTGTGTGTCTCGCCGCCGCGTGTTCGATTTGTGGCGCTGCTTGGGTGAGATACTGGCGCTCGATTAGCTGAACGTCCGGCGGCGCCGGTTTCGGTCACCCGAACAGCACCTATGCAACCTGGGTTGCAATCCCGACCAGATCAGGTTGCAGTCCGGTTGCGTGGTGCATCAGTTAAGAATCATTCTCAGTTGCAGTCCATCCCGAGCGATCCATCATAATTTGATCAAATTGGGTTCAATCCGGACCTATCCAGTCGCCGCGCATAATGAGGGCGCGAGAACGCCCGAGCCAAGCGGGGAGCCCATTCTGAAACAAACAGAGAACGATTCGTTCCTGACGCCAATCGAGCGGGGCGGGCAAGTCAAGCCTTATCGACCGACCGCGGATCAACAATCGCGGCGACTGTTTCCTGATAAGTCATTGAATGGACTCGCGAATATTACGGGGCGCATGTATAAACTTAAGTAACGGGCGTTAGGTAGGTTTATACAGGAAGGCTTTGGGATGAAGATCGTCAGCTACATTCGCGTCAGCACCCAAAAACAGAACGCATCAGGCCTGGGCCTGGAAGCGCAACAAGCCGCCATTGCCTCCTATGTTGCGGCGCACGGCGCGGTGACGGTCGGTGCGTTCGTGGAAGTCGAGAGCGGTCGGAAGAACTCACGCCCGCAACTGCAAGCCGCCCTGGAATGCGCGCAACTGACCGGCGCGCGCCTGGTAATTGCCAAACTTGATAGGTTGGGCCGTAACGCTGCCTTTCTGTTGAACCTGCAAGACGCGGGCGTTGACTTCGTTGCCTGCGACAACCAGGCCGCAACGCCCTTGACCATCGGTATTATGGCGGTGGTGGCGCAGGAGGAAGCCCGCGCGATCAGTGAACGCACGAAGGCCGCACTTGCTGCCGCAAAGGCGCGCGGCACCCGCTTGGGCAACCCCAACGGCGCCGCAGCCCTGTTGCGCGCCGCACGTGGTAACGGTGCGGGTGTGGCTGCACAGCGGGCCAGCGCTGACGAACGCGCTGCCAAGCTGGCGAAGACCCTTCAAATGATCCAGGCCGAAGGCTTCACCAGCTTGCGCGCGCTGGCTGACGAACTGAAACGTCGTGGTATCAAGACCGCGCGAGGCGGCGATTGGTACGCCACCACCGTTCGCAACGTGATGCAGCGCCTGGCCGCGTGACCAGGCAGGGCTGACCAGGCCCGCCCATGGGCCGCAAAGGCCTGTAGAGCCGAAATCAGGGGGGACCCAGGCGGGGGTAACCCCCTGGTCTGGCCGGGCGCGTAGTAGCTGCCTGCACAAAAATCACCGAAATCCGGATACAGTTGCTTTCCCCGGCCAGCCCTCTCTGGCCAGAAAATTTTTTGTAGAATCGGGCCATTAGGGTTGCTGTCACCCACCTGCCTGACGGCGGCGTTACTCCGGTGGCAAGCGCGCTGCAACATAATTGGTCACAACTGTTTCCATCAGCCGGAGCATGTCTTCGGGTGTCAGCGAGATTTGATAATAATGTCCGCGCTGTTCTCCGATGAAACCTGAAATATTCAACCCTCCATCCGGGCGCGGGATAGCAGCCGCTGAGATCGGCACTGTAGTTGAAAGATCTAAAGCCTGAGAGGCTGACGCACTGATATTTAGATGTGTAATGATCATTACCTTCCTCCAAACGCCCCGATCTAGTCACCAATAAACAATCGCGTCCAGAGCCTTCCGCATCTTCGCCAGCCCCTCACGCGACTGCCCTAACGGTGTCTTATAGTTCCTCAAGGCCCTCTGGCCCGTGCTGTGACCGATCACCCCGCGCATAAGATCGTCTGACGCGTCCAGGCCCTGTAAGCGCCGGATAAGCGTATCCTTGAGGCTGTATAGGACCAGCTTCTCATGCACCAGCCCGGATCACTTCACTGAAGGCATCGCGCAAGGTGCCTTTTAGGCTTTCCAGATTCGCCAGTGAGTCTTTGATCAGTAATCCGAGGCGCTCAATGCTCTCAGAACAGCATCTTTGTTTTCAGTCTGGAAACTGTCTATCTGGTGCAGAATTATTTTTAAAGGTTCCATTTGTTGTATTGGGGAGGATTGGGTGTCGCAATTCGTGACAATAAGCATGGTTTTTGATCATAATTGAGTGCACCATGCAATATTGATTTTGACGATGTGTCACAAAGCGTGACATGTGCCATTTTGTGCGAAAAGTCACATCAATTCAGGGGGTTGATTTGGGTTTCGGGTGCGCCTAGCTCGTTGCTCATGTAGCGCAAGGAGGCTTCGAAAGATGCAAGAAATGACGAAAGATAGAGCCAGGAAGCTGGAACTGAATTCAGCATATACCTACTGCGAATCCGGCCCGATGACGGCATTTGCGCTTTTTGATATCTCGTATGCGCCGCCGCAGTTGAGGTATTCGCGGATATTAAATGCGGGGTCGGTGTTGTTTCCAATCTGTCTGTTGATGAGGCGGAAGACAATTCAGGGGATAAGATCGTCGCTGTTGCCTTTAATGCGAAGGGTGATTTGTCGCGGCTTAACACTCATGCGGCCAATCTTGCACCACACGCGGCCTTTTTCCTGATTGGGCACCGTGCCTCAACTGTGGGAGATTTTTATGAACATCTCCTCGGTGATGATCAAATGGCTTTCGATGTCGATTTTTGTGGGAACGACGTGGAGTTTCGCCGTGCGGCGCGGCTCGCTCTTACCGTGATGCGCAATAACTATGACCTGTGGCGAGACAAGGCAGATGATGCTTGGACTTATTGGGCAGGAAAGATGGGTTTCGACCCCGACGACCTGGCGTTCCTTGATTGCGACGAAGATGATGTGGACGATTGCACTGCGTCGGAAGGCGAAAATCAGGTCCCGGCCAAACCTCACCCTTTTATTCACTGAGGGGCGCATGATCCTGCATCACTACACTGCCCTCGAATACCTGCCGAAAATCATGGCCGAAGGGCTGACGAGAGGGGAGGTTCCGATGACGCGGACCTTCTGCCTCAACGCTGTTTGGTTCACCACCCAAACTTCGCCGCTTGGGCATGAACTGACAGATGGCCGTCCCCTGACTTTGCAGGAGAAGGCCCTGCTTGGTCTGCCGCCCGATAGCCCGCACCGTTTCCCCAACAAACGTGCTGTACGGATCACCGTTGATCTGCCACCGGATGCTGTCACCGAGTGGATACCGTGGGCGCGCGGGCGTATCGACCGGGAATGGCTGCGGGTGGTCAACAAGAGCGGCGGGGGAATGGTCAAGGCTAGGTCGTGGTACATGTCCTTCAATCCAATCAGCCCGGACCTGTTCCTGAGCGTTGATATGCTGACGGAAAGCTCTGCCGGGCGCGTCGTGCACTAATCAGGATTCTTATGCTCGTGAAATCGGCAACCGCCAGATTGTTCATCAGTTCTGGCGGTTGCTCAATGTCGCAAGTTCTTGGATAACGGCACCACACCGGCGGTAGCCGGGGCCTGTTGCGGTACTTCACCCTCTACTTGACTGCTGACAGAATCCACTCTGGCACGAACACCTCATTATTTGCCGTCATGGCTGTGGTGGTGTCTCCGAGAAGGCTTCCCGTAAAGCGCGGTGCGATCCTCTCACCCGAACCATAACGCGTTACCGCATCATAGAACTCTCGCATCAATGCGATTGGGTTCTCTCCGGCTTCTTCGCCGACCACGAAGCGGCACCCGATGTCTTTCAGCGCCCGCGCCTCGATCTGGAACAACGCCTGATCTGCGTCGAAAAAGACGACTGTTGTGGCATCTGTGTCCATGATCCTGCCGACAAGCCAAGCTGTCCTGGGAGCAGCAGCGGCGGTTGTGTTACCAGGGAACTCTGTCACGTCCACCCAGAGTTCCGCGTCGCGCTCCTCTGCCGTTACCCTGACCCCTTCTGCCCACGGCGCGGCTGCGACAAAGGTGGCGATGTCCGAAGCACTAACTGACGTTGGGGGAGCAGTCTCATTCTTGGCAACGAACATCTGTCCGGGGCAGGGATCGGCCAGAGCCGCGCCACCGAAGGTTGTTGCGATTATAGCGGCGGTAGACGTGGAGATCGTGGATTTCTTCAACATGTATGTGCCTTGATCGCTTTCACTGTGCAGCGGTGACAGCCGTATGGGGCGAGAGTATGCCGTCAAAACGGCAACCACCTGACGGGAGCAATGGGTGCCGGTCACGAAATATCTGGTTCAGGCTATGCAAACCTCAGCGAGGGCCTTACGGTAACGCCAAAAATGCTAAGGTGATACAATGAGCCACGAGATTATTCGCCGCGTCAACAAAACTGACGATGCCACTGTGGTTTCAGTTTTTGAGAGAATTTGCAAGATATTAAGTGAGACGCCCCCAAATATATACTATTCATATATTCCGGGTGTCAATTTGTCACCCGCAGATATAGATAGAAAGAAGCTGAAAGGGCGCTTCAATTTCACTGATGCTAAGCTCTCGATTAAGTTGGATAGCGAGAGAAGTATCACGATCAATTTCAGGCGGCAAATAGTCGCCTATCAAGGTTCTATTGTGCCGTCCGCGAAGTTTGACGAATTTGTTCTTCGTTTTGGACAAAACTCTGGGAACTGGGCATCCCGGAATGCAGAGGTTCAGCAAGTATTTGACATTGTGGGAGGATCAGACGCCGATCCCACCTATGATGAGGCATCCGAGAACTCAGATGCATTTCGAGCAGTTATCGACGGATTCTCAGCAACTCATAGACAAATGCTGGACACACTTGATGAGCGTATCAAGCTGGCAGATGAAAGACGGGTTGAGGCGGATGACCTAGCCAGCGAGCGCGAGGCGTCGAGACGGGATGAACATCGTCTTGTGCTGGAACAGATTGAAGCTGAGCGCGCCAAACTGTCGCTGCAATCCCACATGGCCGAACGGCGACGGTTATTGGAAACGCTGTCTCAAACCGCACGAGAGCAAGCCGCTGCCAGCCAACTCCCTCGCGGCGCTAATGCGATGCGTTGGGGCGTCTTCTTTGCCTCTCTGGCAGTGTCCGGCGTAGCCGGAGCGCTATCCTTTCAGAGCTTCGCCGCGCTGAGCGCGGATAGCACCCATACAGCTATCGACTGGATTCTTTTAACTCGTGGCATCATCGGTAGTGTGGTCGCTGTCGGTGCCGCTGTATATGCCGCAGGGTGGCTCAAGTCGTTCTATGAGGCTGACGCCAAGGCTGCGCGCGATCTCCAACAGTTCAACTATGACCTGAGCCGTGCAAGCTGGATCATCGAGACCGTGCTAGAGGTCCAGCACGAGAAGAAAGGCGAAGTTCCTCGCGAATGGATTGAGGGTGTCACGCACGGCCTGTTCGACCGCGCGCAGCCTGGAGCTTCCCCGGACGAGGGAGCGCAGGCCCTTGGTGCGCTGCTAGGGTTTGCGGGTTCCGCTTCCTTCGGTCCAGAAGGGGCAAGAATAGATGTCGGACGGAATGGAGCACGGCGGCTTGCCAAGGCAATCAAGTCAGGCGAGGCTGGAGAGTGATGCACATAAATGCCTTGGAGCATCCCGCAAGTATGGCAGATAGATTTGAGTATCGACGGGGGCTACTGAGTTCCTGAGTCCGTGTCATACCCGTGCCTTCTGTGGTGCAGGTACCGAGGTTGTGGGCCATGTCCATATTCACCACGGCAACATTGCAATGGTGAGTGATGAACAGGAACAACCCGCAAGCCTTGTGCGGGAGCGGCCACGATTCCGAGAAGCAGAGACTTGATCGGATTTTGAAATCGTGGCAGCACAGATGAAGGCAAAATTTAATGAAGGCAGTGGGATGTCTAAAATTTCAACCGCGACAGGGTTTTTGCTTACTAAGATTGTTTTCTTCTGTGTCGTAGTGTCATTGATCTCGTCGTTCGCAGTTGCGTACGGCTTTTATGCATTCATGTCGGAATCAGTTTTTTACTCAAATGAATCATGCTACGAGGCTAAAAAATTCCAGTTCTGCTATTTTGGCGAAGCTAAGGTGTGGTCGGACTCTTCATATCTTCAAACAATAACTGGATTCTACAGTTCGGTCATAACCGTTCTGATCGGGATAATTGCTATCGTAGCAACGGTCGGCGCATACACGATTAAGTCTAGCTTGAAGGCGCAAGCTGAGCAGGAATTGCCAACCCTTATTGATGGATACTTTCGTCAGGTCGATGGTCATAAGAAAATTATTGATGCGGCTTCTGCTCAAGTTGATATAGTGACGCAAGATGTTCGTGCACTTCTGAATAACCTTCCTATACCAGAGCGTGGTGAGTTTATCTCGATGGTCAATGCCATTGAGCGCAGGTTAGAGGCGTTAGAAGTTCGAATTCTGGAAGAAGAGGAGCAATGAAATGAGGCCAACTCCCCCCGGATATCAGTCAAAACTTCCGAAGATGCTTTCATCTGCCTTGGATACGGCAGAGAGAGTTCTGGAATATTGCAAGAATCATGACTTGCTAACAGATTACGATGCGGCAAATATTGAAGATTTAATTGCAAGGGATGAAGCGTTAAGTCTGGTATATGTCGATCTTCAAGATAAAGATGCCTACATAAAGTGTAATTCGGATGAAGATTTTGAAATAGGGATAAATAAGAGGCATCATCGCAATAGGCAGAGGTTTTCTATGGCGCATGAGTACGGTCATTATCAGTTGCATCGTTCTGATATTAAAAGAATGGCTGTCGGTGAGAGGATCTTGCATCGTGATGGGGAAATAAATCCTGTAGAACGACAGGCGAATAATTTCGCTGCCAATCTGCTTATGCCTGAGGCGAGTGTGAGGAAAGCATTGAAGGCGGCTAGCAATGATGTAGCGACCGCTGCGAAGCTCCTGCAAGTTTCAATTGCCGCGCTTGATTTTCGCCTTGCCAACCTTGGATTGAATAATGGAAAATAAGTATCATTTAATCCTCAAGACGGGGCAGGCCGAAATAAAAGCCTTCAAGAATCTAACGGCTGACCAGAGATTTGGTATCGTTCCGATTGTCGAATTGACTCGTGGAAGAAAGAACCATCCTAGCACTTTTGCCAAAACAAGGCAGGAGTATAATTTTGTCTCGATTCAGTCCTTTGTCGGTGCTGAAATTTCAGATGCGCAGGAGTTTTTTCTCGATGTGACCCGTGTTAATGATTTGTCTTCTGCTCAAACAAATAACTTGAGGGATTGGAGAGGGGGATACAGGAACTGGGTGGATTTTGTCACAAATATACAGGTGAATAAGCGTGGATGTGCGCCCATAATTCAAGTTAACCCTCCAGACGGGCAGTCTTGGGACGATTATGCTGCATCGCTTTGCAATCAGTTTGATGCGCTTGCGAGTAAATGTCAAGTTATTGGATATCGAGCGTCCGCTAAAACTGATAGCTCATTTGATGCTGACTTGATCGCACTACAAGATAGAATTGAGAGCCACACAAGAAATGGTGGGATCGTTAAATTTTTTCTCGATTACGACTACATTCGCCCTGGAACCGGAGATCTTCACGCGGTCGAGGCCGCAAAGATACTCGATGCGGTTTTTGATATTGTTCCTCAGGTTGTTCCTGTTGTGGTTTCAACTTCCTTTCCAAGTTCAGTCACAGATATTGGTGGCGAAGATAGCGGTCAATTCAGTGAAGAGGAGGTTGTCCTTCATGCAGCAGTCTCGCGACAAGTTCACAACAAGTTTTCAAATGTTATTTTTGGTGATTATGGTTCGATAAACCCGACGCGAAATGACGCAGTTACCGGAGCAAACGGTTGGCGTCCGAGGATTGACTATCCATTCGCAGGTGATGCGGTATTTTATCACCGAGAAAAGCGCCTTTCAAAAGGGAAAGGAAGTGATAAGCAGTATCTCACCACCTACTCTCACCACTATAGAAGCGTCGCTAGCAAGGTTGTATCTGACGACAGGTTCATAAATGATAATTTGAGCAGAGACGCTACATCTTGGGGTGTTCGGGAAATACGATCTGCGGCAGGTGGACAGGTTAATTCATCGAGTCCATCTCACTGGATTTCGGTGCGCATGAATATTCATATACAACAGCAGTTGAAGCGACTGAAATTATATAGCGGCGCTTCGGATTTTGACGACTTATTGTGATATTGGTCAGGGTTTATAGGGGCGGAGATATCTCTGAACTTCCGCCCCTTTCAAGGAATCTGATCTGTGGTCCTTTGCGCAAGATAGGCCGGAGTTTTACTTTTCACTTTATCAGTAGTGATACCGAAGCTGCGCAATCTCAAGCGCTTGCGCCTGATCCTTCCCGGCCACCCTGTAAACCATCCGATGTTCGCTGGTGATCCGTCGCGACCACCAGCCGGACAGATCACCTTTGAGCGGTTCGGGCTTTCCGGTCCCTTTGAAGGGGGAGCGCTGGGCTTCTTTAATCAAGTCGTTGATGCGCTGAAATAGCTTCGCATCGGTCTGCCGCCAGTGATGATAGTCATCCCAGGCAGCATCAGAGAATGTCAGCCTCATCTTCGATCAGTTCTCGCTCAGTTCCCCGCCCAGCATCCAGTTGGGCGATAGATTCCCGGAGGCGGAGAGCATTCGCGGGTGACGAAAGCAGGTGCAAGGTCTCTTGAATCGAGTCCCATTCCTCTTTGCTGACGACCACGACTGCCTCTTGCCCCGTGCGGGTAATCACGGTTTCGGTTTTGTCATGGATGACGTTATCCATGACGGTTTTCAGATGCTTGCGAGCATCCGTGTAGGTCATGATGTTCATATCGTGCTGTTTCGGATCTATATTGATGCTCATATATTCTGGCCTCAATATGTACCATATTCTGTACAAGTCAAGGGGCCGGATCTTCCTCACCATTGGCTTGCGCCACGGCCAGCGCCTTCTGGACTTCCAGCATCTGTATGGTTCCCGGATCGGATGCCGCCAGCGCCTTCTGGCGGGCGTCCTCAGCATCATCGTTGAGCATATGGTGCCAAACCTCCAGATATTTGCCCGCTACCGCAGGTGCGAGGTGCGCATACACTTGCTGCGTTACCAGCGTTGACGAATGGCCCAGCAACTTGCTGACCGCTTCCAGCGGCACCCCCTTGTTCAACATGGCCGTGGCGATGGTTTTCCGCAGGGCGTGGGCGCCAAGCGGCTTTCGCCGGACCCGTTCCCAAACATCGCGTTGATGCTCTTTCCTGACAGGCGCTCCGGCATCCTTCGGGGCTGGGAACACATAGGTGTTCGACCGGCGGGGTAGGGCGCTCAGAAACTGGACGACATGGGGAGGGAGGCCAAAAACCTTATCTTCATCGGTCTTGTACCGATCCGCCGGGATCGTCCATGTCCCCGCCGTCAGGTTCAGATCGGCCCAGCGCAGTTCCCGCGCCTCGATACCGCGCGCCGGGACCATCATCAGAAACCGGATCAGCGCCACACCGACAGGGTACTTGTCCTGCACCGCCGTCAGGCGGTCTGAGAGGGTGTCCACGTCCTCCAGGGTGAATATGTCCAGCCGCCGCTTCGCGGTGCTTTTCTCGATACCTTCCAGCGGGTTTCCGGTCATCAGCCCGCGCTTCCGGGCGATGGTGAAAAACTTCGACAGATAGGCGATCCAGCGGTTGACCGTGGCGGCGGCGAATGGTGCGTCCTGCACCTTTCCGTTCGGGCTGGACCAGGTGCCGCTGATCTTTTTGTTATACCAGTCTTGGAGCGCGTCATGCGTCAGGCGGCTGATCTTCTTCTTGCCGAGATCCGGGCCGATATGGTTCTTCCAGGCTGACCGGATGTTGTCCGCGTGTTCTTCGCCGCCGCTGGTCGAATAGGCTTCATCCCAAATCCCGAACAGATCGGCCAGAGTCTCGACAGTCGGATTCGTGTCGTCAGAAACCAGCTTGCGCGCCCGGTTTCGCGCCTCGTCAACGCTGATCGAACCGACAGGGGCGATGGTGACTTGCTTCCGCTTCCCGTCACGCCCGGACCAGCGCGCGGTGTAGGTCTTTGACGTGGGGGTCAGCCGCACCACCAGTTGCGCCATCTCCGCGTCTACGATCCACTGTCCATCCCGTTCAAGCGAGAGCCTTTCGACCGCTGCTTTTGTCAATCTGATCCGCGTTGCCATTCGTCCGATCCTACCCGCCGCCTGCTACAATGCTGCTACAGTTGCTGTAGCAGAATCCGGTCTAGCCGCAGAATCGGCCTGCTACAATGGCTTACGGAATGTGAAAATGAATCGTTATAAAACAGTAGTTTGTAAAGCCTGCCCCCTTCTTTCGAAATGTCACATCTTGACGGGGTTTTGACCATGCCTCGAAACTACGAATCTGGGGGTCGGGCGTTCGAATCGCTCTGGGTCCGCCATAAAATTCATGTAAACTCCAGGCAAAACTGCCTTTTGCGTCACGAAATTGCCTCGTGGCGTGGTTTGGCGTGTCTGGCCTTCGGTTCAGTGCCGTTGTGGCGAGAGGCGTTCCCCCGTCACAGGCGATATGCTCACGCAGGCCCTTCCCGAACCACCGCGAGGCTACCCGCCTGTTGCAATCTGGCCTGATCGCGCCCGAAGAAATGGAGCATAAGTTTCTCCATGAGATCCACGCCAACGAGATCGTGCTGCTGGCCTACTACATCGCTGCGATCAACATTGAGGCGGTCTATCATGGGTTGCAGGGCGGCGAATATGTGCCCTTCGAGGGTATCTGCCTGACCGACACCTTCCAGATGTATGAAAGCGACGATCTGATCTCGCATTACATGCCCGACAACTCGGAACGACGGAAGCGGCAGAAGGCGACGGACATTCGGGTGATTGTGGGCAACCCGCCTTATTCGGCGGGTCAAAGAAGTGAAGACGACAATGCTAAGAACGTCGAATACCCAACCCTTGATGCGAGGATCTCAGAAACCTACGGCGCTCGCTCAAAGGCAACGCTGCAAAGGTTCCTTTATGACAGCTATATAAGAGCAATCCGTTGGGCATCTGACCGTATCGGCGATGCGGGGGTAATGGCCTATGTAAGCAACGCGGGCTGGGTCGACGGAAATGCTGCAGATGGCATGCGGGTTTGTCTAAAAGAAGAGTTTTCGGACCACTTTGTTTTCCACTTGCGGGGAAACGCCCGCACGTCTGGTGAACAGCGCCGCAAGGAAAAGGGAAACGTCTTTGGGGAAGGAACTCGAACTCCTGTATCAATCAGCATTTTCGTTAAGAACCCTGACGCCGCCGAACATGGCCGCGTTCATTTTCACGACATCGGTGATTACTTAGATCAAAAAAAACTGAATCTTATCAGGAGCTTTTCCAGTATTGGCGGAATTTCCAAAGCAAATGCTTGGTCTACCATCACACCGGACAAACAACATGACTGGATCAACCAGCGTGACAGCAGCTTTGAAAAATACATCAGCGTTGGCGACAAGAAGGACAAGACTGAAGTAACGTTATTTGAGAATTACTCGCTTGGCGTGGTCACAAATCGGGACAGCTGGTGTTTCAACTTAAGCAGAGCAGATCTGCTTTCAAACGTCACCCGCCTGATCAACTTCTACGAGGTTGGGCGAGCGCGGTTACATTCAAGCGGGTTACTTTACAACGTCGAGGATCTTGAGGATGTCTTATCGATTGATCCGAAAGAAATAGCTTGGACGCGAAGCCTGAAATCCGATCTTCGGCGCAACAAGCCGCTTAGTGTCGGCGAAGGTGTGCTCACGAAGGCGACCTATCGACCCTTTAGTCCTCAATGGATATTTTTTGGCCGCCGCCTCAATGAGGTGGTATATCAAATGCCCAAAATCTTCCCTGACGATAGCGTATTGAATCGGGCAATCATGGTTAAGGGAAACTGGCGGGGTGATGGCCAACTGGCACCGATGATTGATCGCGTTGT
Source organism: Pseudomonas sp. GX19020 (assembly GCF_023371075.1). Taxonomy (NCBI): domain Bacteria; kingdom Pseudomonadati; phylum Pseudomonadota; class Gammaproteobacteria; order Pseudomonadales; family Pseudomonadaceae; genus Pseudomonas; species Pseudomonas sp. GX19020. The sequence goes on along the minus strand of NZ_JAMCCR010000024.1, from coordinate 27,700 downwards.
GTGTCTTCAACCTGACGGTGGGGCTCAGTGCTTTCCCCTGAACTTGTATGAGCAAACATCGGACGCGGATTCTTCAGATGATCTATTCTCGCAGAATGATATGGAAGGCGGTCTTCAGAGACGCGATGGCATAACAGACGCTGGCCTGAAGCAATTCAAAGACGCCTATGTCGGTGAGACGGTCACCAAAGAAGACTTGTTCTGCTACGTCTACGGCCTGCCTCACTCCGAGGAATACCGCGCGAAATATGCCGATAACCTGTCCAAGGAACTTCCTCGCATCCCACGCGTGAAAACCGCCGCTGACTTCTGGGCATTCAGCCGCGCTGGCCGCGAACTCGGCGACTTGCACGTAAACTACGAAACGGTCGAACCCTACAAGGTCACGATCAAGCAAGGCGACCTGCGCCTGGCCGACATCAAGAACCCCGAAGCCTTCTACCCCGTCACGAAATGGGCTTTCGGCAAGGCGGGCAAGGGAAAGGACAAGACCACCGTCATCTACAACGCCAACATAACCATGCAGGATATCCCACTGGAGGCTTACGACTACGTCGTGAACGGCAAGCCCGCGCTGGAGTGGGTGATCGAACGCCAGGTGGTCAAGACCGACAAGGACAGCGGCATCGAAAACGACGCCAACCGCTATGCCGTCGAGACGATGAACAACCCCGCCTACCCGCTGGAACTCTTCCAACGCGTCGTCACCGTCAGCCTGCGAACCATGGAAATCGTCCGCAGCCTGCCGAAGCTGGAGGTGATGTGATGCGGCTGCCGATCCTGCTGCTGGCCCTGACGCTCGTTTCGCCCGCACTAGGCCAAGATTTTTCCTGCCGGATCGGCACGCAGCCAGCTTGCCTCGACTATGGGGACAAGGTCTGTTCGAGCAGCGGTATGTGCGTCGACCAGAACGCCGCCTGTTTCGACAAGTATCAATGCAACTACGAGGGGTTCACCTGCAAATCGAACGTCACGGAATGTGCCGAGGCCCATGCTGCACTGCTGGGAAAGCACAATGAGCTGGTCGACGATTTCAACGAAAACCTCGAGTTGGCGAGAGGGATGGCCACGAGGCTAGATGAAATCGAGACCTGCTTGCTATACGCAGGAAACCTTGACGATGCGAAGTCATGTGGACGGTAGATTTTGGACTGGTCGCCTCCGTCAACGAGGCTAGCTGCTCGCGCCCAACTTAAGACCCTTACCTGTCTGCCGCTCGCTGGAAGACCGCCAAAAGCACTGAAAACACCGTTGCGGAAGCCGTGAATGGCAAATGCGGACCAAAACCTGTCAATTGCGGCAAGTTTGCCCGCAGGTGACAGACAACGCTCAGGCAGCGGTCAGAACCATTGTCCGGGTTCCATCAGGCCCAGATCCATCAGCTGGTGACTGTCCCAGCGGAACGGTTCAGAGCTGTGCCAGCGGAAGCTGCGGATCTCATTGCGGCTGCCGGGATTGGTGCGCAGCGCTTTTGCGGTGCGGAATGAACAGACCGCTGCGGTGAGATTGTGATGCCAGGGGCAGGCAAAGGTGTTCATCTCCTCATCCGAGAAGGTGAAATCCGGCCTGAGTTTCACGCCCTTCGTTGCACGAAACAGCGAGATGCGGTCGATCTTGCGCCGCGCCCAGGGCACGTGCTCTTCGAACCGCCAGCGCAGCCCGCCGAAGAAATCCATCTGGCGCTCTTTCTCGACCCAGTCGCGTTCCGGATCCTTGCGGGGCAGGGCGTAATAGCCGGCGCGGTCGAGATGGGCGTGGTCCAGCGAGACAGCGTTGGGATGGGCGGCCAGATCGCAGGAATACAAATCAACCACATAGCTGAGCATCGCATTTCGGCGCTCTTCGCTGTGGAAGGTGGTCAGATCACGGATCGAGCGGGTCTCGCAAAAGGGAAAGAACAGGAATTCGGCGTTGTAGCCGTAGTAGATCCATTCGCCCTGCATCCCCTGGGCGATGAGGTTCACGGCAGTGACAAGCGCGTCTTCTGCAAAGGCATCGGTCTCGATCCGGTCGATCTGCGCTTCCAGCTCGGGGGGCAGGATGATCTCTTCGCCGGCCAGCAACACGACGCGCCCGAAGCCCAGCCTGAGGTGATGGCGCAGCGTCGCGGCGGTCTCACAATTGTCCTCGGCAAGGATCAGCGCCACTGGGCCCTTGCCCGGTGCGGGCTTCGCCATTTCCAGAAACTGGCCAATTGAACTATACTGCATGTCTCGCCCGGGTGGAGGATCGGCCCGCATCCGGCCGCGAATAAGACTCTGCTATCACGCCGCCGATGACAAGACGTTACCCAGGCGCGGATGGCGGTGTATGGCCGCATAAATCCGCAAAGCGGGCCTGGTCGTTGCCCTGCCGGGCATGGCGTTGCCCCGGGCGGCCCGCGCGTGTAAAAGCGCGCTCCAGGAGGCACGCCATGTCGAACCCCGAAAGCCTGACAGATGTCGCAGAAAGCAATGCCGGCCTTGCAAAGGGCAGTGATGCGGATGCGGTAAAGAAGCTTTTCATCAAGACTTACGGCTGTCAGATGAATGTCTATGACAGCGAGCGCATGGCCGAAGCCATGGGCGCGAAGGGCTATGTGCTGACGGATAAGGCGGATGACGCCGATATGGTGCTGCTGAACACCTGTCACATCCGCGAAAAGGCATCGGAAAAACTTTATTCCGATCTTGGCCGGCTGAAGCCGCTGAAACGGGAAAAGCCGGACCTCAAGATCGGGGTGGCGGGCTGTGTTGCCCAGGCCGAGGGCGCTGAGATCCGCCGCCGCATGCCGCTGGTGGATATCGTGGTCGGCCCGCAGGCCTATCATCGGCTGCCCGCGATGGTCGAGGCGGGCGGCGCCCAGATCGATACCGATTTCCCGGTCGAGGATAAGTTCGAACATCTGCCGCAACGGAAGGGCTACCGCGGCCCGACGGCATTTCTGACCGTGCAGGAAGGCTGCGACAAATTCTGCGCCTTTTGCGTGGTGCCCTATACAAGGGGTGCCGAGGTCTCGCGCCCTGCCGCGCGGCTGATGCGCGAGGCGCGCGAGCTGGTCTCCCGCGGCGTACGCGAGATCACGCTGCTGGGTCAGAACGTCAACGGCTATCACGGCGAAGGGGAGGGGAAAGACTGGACCCTTGCCCGGCTGATCCGCGAGCTGGCAGAGATCAACGGGCTGGACCGCATCCGCTATACGACCAGCCACCCCAATGACATGGACGACGATCTGATCGCCGCCCATGGTGATGTGCCACAGCTGATGCCTTATCTGCATCTGCCGGTGCAATCCGGGTCCGACCGCATCCTGAAAGCGATGAACCGCAAGCATACGCGCGAGCAGTATTTCGGCCTGATCGACCGGATCCGCGCGGCGCGGCCCGATATTCTGATGACCTCGGATTTCATCGTGGGCTTCCCGGGCGAGACCGACCAGGATTTCGCCGATACGATGGATCTGGTGGCGCGGGTCGGCTATGGCGCGGCGTTTTCGTTCAAATATTCCGCGCGTCCCGGCACGCCTGCGGCGGAAAAGCCCGGCGTTGAGGCGGCGGTGGCGGATGCCAGGCTTCAGGCGCTGCAAAGGCTGATCCTGGATCAGCAGCACGCGGCCCAGGCGGCGATGGTCGGGCGCGAGATTTCTGTGCTCTATGAGAAACCCGGCCGTCTCCCGGGGCAGATGGTTGGCAAATCAGATCATCTGATGGCGGTGCATGTCACCGATCCGGAGGGCCGAATCGGCGACCTCGTCCGGGCGCGTGTGACAGCTGCGTCCTCTAACTCCCTTGCGGCGGAACGGCTTTTCTGATCCCCCCTGTGCCGGGAATGCGCCAGTGATCCGGGCCGGACAGCATTGCTTTCGGGCCTGGGAGATCAGGCACGGGAACCACATCATCTTGTGTGCAACTTAAAGTTGAAGTCTACATAAATGAATTGGTTACGGTAAATTCTCCTTTACTTGCGCGTGAGCGGGGGGCAAATCTGCAGGTGCTGCACAAGAGAACAGGGGGCTGGCTGTGAATATGCTTTCACGCGCCGCGCGGAAGATGGGCGCTCGAATGAGCCTGGGGGCGACCGCGCTGGCAATTGCGATTTCCGGGGGCAGTGCTGCCCTGTCGCAAAGCACGATTGATCGCACCGTGGTCACCGGCCAGATCGAATGGGGTGTCTGGGTCGATGATGACGGCTGTATGCACTGGTGGGCCGATGGCGGTCTCGAAGGCTATATGGTGCCGCGACGCGATCCGAAAACCGGCAAGCCAGTCTGCCTGAAAAAGAACCTTTGCCTGAACGAGAACACTGATCAGCTTTTCGCGACCGACAGTGCGAAGCTCACCAAAGCCGGGCGGCAAAGGCTGGCGAATTTCTTCACGTCAACCGATGCGTTTGGCTACGCGATCTACGGCCATACCGACAGCCGCGCCTCGGATGAATATAATATGAGCCTCTCGCAGCGCCGCGCGAAGGCGGTGGCGGATGTGGCCCGTTCGGTCGGCGCCTCGGTTGAGCGCGAGATCGGTTTCGGCGAGCGCAATCCGATCGCCACCAACTCGACCGCTGCCGGCATGGCGAAGAATCGTCGTGTCGAAATCGTCTGCTATCGCTGGTAAGGGGGCATGAGCATGAGCATGAAACTTGTGACTGTGCTGCTCGGGGCTGGCCTGGTGGCCGGCTGTGCCGAGAGTTTTGAAGGCACCCGGGCCTATTATGGCCCGGATTCGGTGATCGCGACCGGTGTGGACAAGGGCCGCGACCGCGGCGTTTTGCAAAATGGCCGCGCCGCCATCGCCTATGATCCGGATGGCTGCCAGAACTGGATCATCGATGATGGTCTTGAAGGCTATTCGACGCCGCGTTTCGACCCGGTTTCGGGCCTGCCGATCTGCAATGACAAATATCCCCCGGGCACCGTGCTGGGCGATTATCAGTCGGCCAATCCGGGGATCCGGGACCGTGTCTCTGGCCCGGGCCGCAAGACCGTGGTTGTGCGCCGCACGAACTGAACTGCACAGTCAGATCGCTGACTTCAACGGGCTGCAGGGGAACCTGCGGCCCGTTTTCACATCCGGGGCCTTCCCTCCGGCGCATGACGTCCCATATTGTAGAGGTTGTCATCAAATTCTGATCTTCATCCGCAAGATCTGGTGGTGGCAATGAAAGGTCTTGCCAGATGCCGCGTTCAGGCGCAGCATCATGATTAAGGCTCTTGCAGGAAGGAGGCCCATTTGGGCATCAGCGCGCTGACCCCCCCGACCAGCCCCGAGGATATGGTGGAAACCGTCCTGGAATTTCCCGATAACCGGCTCCTGATCGGGCTTTGCGGCGAATACGACCGCAATCTGGCCCAGGTCGAGCATCAGCTGGGGGTCCATGTGCTCAGGCGCGGCAACCGCCTGACGGTGGTCGGCGCTCCGGCAGCACGAGAGCAGGCCGCAGCCGTGCTGCGCGCGCTCTATGCCCGGCTCGAAGCCGGCCGCAGCGTTGAAGCCGGCGATGTTGATGGTGCGCTGCGCCTGTCGATCCCGGCGCCGCCGCGCGACGGCGAACAGATCGAACTCTTTTCCCCCGGGATGGAGCTGCGTACCCGCAAAAAGCCGATCGAGCCCCGCACCGAGGCGCAGAAGGCCTATGTGGCGAACCTGTTCAAACATGAGCTGGGCTTTGGCATCGGGCCGGCAGGCACGGGTAAAACCTATCTCGCGGTCGCGGTCGGGGTGACAATGTTCATCTCCGGTGCGGTTGAAAAGATCGTGCTCTCGCGCCCCGCGGTCGAGGCCGGCGAGCGGCTCGGCTTCCTTCCCGGCGATATGAAGGAGAAGGTCGATCCCTATATGCAGCCGCTCTATGACGCGCTGAATGATTTCCTGCCGGCGCGCCAGGTCGAGAAGCTCTTCGCCGAGAAACGCATCGAAATCGCGCCACTGGCCTTCATGCGCGGGCGCACCCTGTCCAATGCTTTCGTCGTGCTGGACGAGGCGCAGAACGCCACCGCAATGCAGATGAAGATGTTCCTGACCCGGCTTGGCGAGGGCTCGCGCATGGTGGTCACGGGGGACCGCACCCAGGTCGATCTGCCACGCGGCGTGACCTCGGGTCTTGCCGAGGCGGAGCGGATCCTGAAAGGGGTCAGGGGCGTCAGCTTCAACTATTTCAACTCGGCCGATGTCGTACGCCACCCGCTGGTCGCCCGTATCATTGAGGCCTGGGAGAAAGACGAAGCATCGGTCTGATCGCGACATATAAGACTTTCCCGGAGCCATGGCTCCGGGAATGCCTCCGGCGGGGATATTTAAGGACAGATGAAAACACTGCCCCTTCCATCTGTCCTTAAATATCCCGGGGATGAGCGGCAGTGCCGCGAGGGGGCTGGCCCCCTCTCTTTCCTCTCTTGTCATGTGCAAAACAGCGCGATAGCGCGGGTTCTATGGAACAGATCGTAGATACCGTTTTTGAAGATCCGCGCTGGCAGGAATTCGGGTTGGAAGGCCTCGCCGAAACAGCTGCGGCCGCAGTTTTTGCGCAGCTTGGCCTTTCCCCGACCGGCTTCCTGATCTCGCTGCTCGCCTGCGATGACCAAAGGATCGCCGCGCTCAATACCGAATTTCGTGGCAAGCCGGTGCCGACCAATGTGCTGTCCTGGCCCTCGGAGGAGCGCGCGGCGGAGGAGGCCGGCGGTATTCCCGACCTGCCGGAGCCGGGTGATGCCGAGGATCCCGAAGAGCTTGGTGATATCGCCATCGCTTATGAGACCTGTATGCGGGAGGCCGCAGAACAGGAGAAGGCGCCACGGGAACATGTCGCCCATCTGATGGTTCACGGGATTTTGCATCTTCTGGGCTATGATCACATTGATGACGCAGATGCCGCGGTGATGGAAAATCTCGAAACGCGGATACTTGCGGGCCTGGGCATTCCTGACCCATATTGAAACGCACCCACATAACGGGTGGCTCTGGACAAAGGGACAATGGGCAGTAGCAGCGACGGGCCGGTTACGGCGCAGGATGCGGCGTCATTAGCGGGAACAACGGTCCCGCAGGATAATGCGGGACAGGGGAATACGCCGGCAGGAATGCCTGGTGGCGGGCAAAGTGGTCCCAGGGGCTTTTTCGGTCGCCTGATCTCGGCTTTCTCGGGCACAGATGCCGAGGGGGCCGCGCTGACCCAGGGCGAGCAGGCCTTTGCCCTGCTGGCCGAGGTCAGCGTCGATGATGTGGCTATCCCCAAGGCCGAGATCGTGGCGGTTGCGCTTGATACCGGGCTTGAAGATCTGGTCCGTGTCTTCCGCAGCCATGGATTTTCGCGCCTGCCGGTCTATGAGGAAAGCCTTGATCACCCGCTGGGGCTTGTGCTTCTGAAGGATGTGGCGCTGCGTTTCGGCTTCGGCGCATCTGAGGCTTTCACCCTGAAAGACCTGTTGCGGCCGATCCTCTTCGCTCCGCCCTCGATGCCGGCGGCGGTGCTTTTGCAGAAGATGCAAAAGGAACGCGCACATATGGCGCTGGTGATCGACGAATATGGCGGCGTCGATGGGCTGGCGACCTTTGAGGATCTGATCGAAGCCGTGATCGGCGAGGTCGAGGATGAGCATGACGAGGTCGCCGGGCTTTTGTGGAAAGAGGAAAGCCCGGGGGTGATCCTCGCGCAATCCACGGCGGAGCTCGAAGATCTGGAGGCCGCTTATGGCATCCGGCTGCGGGGCCTCGCGGAAGATGATGATATCGACACTCTGGGCGGGCTGGTGTTCCTGCGCACCGGCCATGTGCCGGTGAGGGGCGAGATGGTGGTGCTGGAAAACGGCGCCACGATTGAAGTGATCGATGCCGATGTGCGCCGGATCAAGCGGCTGCGGCTGCGGCTGCCGCAGGCGGCGGTCATCCCGGCGGGAAACTGAACGGGGACAGGTCTCATGCAGCCTCAGCGCAATCGCCTCTGGCATCAGAGGCTGCGTGATTTTGTCATCGGTGCCGTGGCGGCGCTGGGCCTTTCGCCTTTTGGCCTCTGGCCGGTGGCGCTGGTGGCGCTGGCGCTGATCCTCAGGCGGGTGGGCGCGGCAAAGACCGGGCGCGAGGCCTTCTGGCGCGGGCTTTTTGCCGGGGCCGGCTGGTTCGGGCTTTCGCTCAACTGGATCGTGCAGCCGTTTTTCGTTGATCCCTGGCGGCATGGCTGGATGGCGCCTTTCGCGCTTTTGCTGATCGCCTTCGGGCTGGGGCTGTTCTGGGGCCTTGCCGGGCTGATCGCGCGGCGTGCCGGCGGGGGGGCGATGGCCTTCGCGCTTGCGCTTTCGCTGACGGAACTGGCGCGTGGTTTCGTCTTGACCGGCTTTCCCTGGTCTTTACCCGGCCATATCTGGCTCGATACCGCGCTGGTGCAGATGGGCGCGCTTATGGGCGGCTATGGCATGACGGCGCTCACGCTGATCGCGCTGGCCGCACCATTCTCTTATGGCTGGCGGCGCGGAGGGGCGGTTTCCACTGCAATTCTCGCGCTCGGCGTCGGCTGGTCGGGCTACCGGCTTTCCCTGCCCGAGCCCGCGCCGCGTGACACAGTCCTGCGCATCGTGCAGCCCAATATCGCGCAGAACCTGAAATGGGATCCCGAAGAGGCGCGCAGCAATTTCACGCGGCTTTTGTCGATGACCGCCGGCGCCCGGGCAGATCTGGTGATCTGGCCCGAGACCTCGGTGCCCTATCTGGTGACAGAGGGCGATGGCGCTGCGCTGTCGATCGCACAGGCAGGAGGCGATGCGCTGGTCGTCGCCGGGTATCAGCGCGACGAAGGTGCCGCGGCCTGGAACACGCTGGGCGTTTTTGGTCCGGGCGGGCGCATCTCACAGACTTTTGACAAGATCCATCTGGTGCCGTTCGGGGAATATATGCCGATGGGGGATCTGCTTTATGATCGTTTCGGCATCCGCGCTTTTGCAAGCCAGGCCGGGGCGGGCTATTCGGCGGGGCTCGCACGCAATCTGCTGGATTTTGGCGCCACGGGGGGGCGGGCGCTGCCGCTGATCTGTTATGAGGCGATCTTTCCCGGCGATCTGGTCACGGATGAGCGCCCCGACTGGATCTTGCAGGCCACCAATGACGCCTGGTTCGGCACCCTGACCGGGCCGTATCAGCATTTCGCCCAGACCCGGCTTCGCGCGATTGAGCAGGGGCTGCCGCTGATCCGTGCTGCCAATACCGGGATCTCGGCCGTGGTCGATGCGCGGGGCTTTGTCGCGACAGACCGCGAAGGCCAGCCGGCGCGTCTTGGCCTCGGGCTGCAGGGCGTGATCGATGCGCAGCTTCCCGGCCCGATGGCGCCGCCGCCCTATGCGCGGATGCTGCGCAGTGTCGGCGAGGCGCCGTTGCTGATCTTCCTGCTATCTGGCCTTTTGGTGCGGGTTCTGTCGGCCCGCCGCCGGGCCGTGGGCCGAGCTGGCGCTTGATTGTTGGCCCCGTGAGCGCTAAGCGCAATGACACACCGTCACAACGGCTTCCTGGCGTGACGCGGTCCTTTCCAACGGAGCACTTCCCCAATGAGCCGCAAGAACTATGTCTTCACCTCCGAATCCGTGTCGGAGGGGCATCCCGATAAGGTTTGCGACCGCGTCTCCGACGCCGTGCTTGACGCATTCCTGACTGAGGAAGCCAATGCCCGCGTCGCCTGTGAAACCTTCGCCACGACGAATTGCGTGGTCGTGGGCGGCGAGGTCGGTCTGACCGACAAGGGCGCGCTGACCTCCATGTTGGAGCGCGTCGAGACCATCGTGCGCGACTGTGTGAAAGATATCGGCTACGAGCAGGACGAGTTCCATTGGAACACGCTGAAAGTGACCAATCTGCTGCATGCACAATCGGCCCATATCGCGCAGGGCGTTGATAAGGACGGGGCAGGCGACCAGGGAATCATGTTCGGCTATGCCTGCCGCGAAACGCCCGAGCTGATGCCGGCGCCGATCCAGTACAGCCATGCGATCCTGCGCCGCCTCGCGGAAGTGCGCAAATCCGGCGCCGAGCCGACCCTGCGCCCGGATGCGAAATCGCAGCTTTCGCTGCGCTACGAGGATGGCAAACCCGTCGAGGCCACCTCGATCGTGCTCTCGACCCAGCATTCCGACATCGCGCAAAGCTCGGATGATATCCGCGCCATCGTGGAGCCCTATATCCGCGAAGTGCTGCCTTCGGGCTGGATCACTGAAAAGACCGTCTGGCATGTCAACCCGACCGGATCTTTCGTGATCGGCGGTCCGGATGGCGATGCGGGTCTGACGGGGCGCAAGATCATCGTCGACACCTATGGCGGGGCTGCCCCCCATGGTGGCGGTGCGTTTTCGGGCAAGGATCCGACAAAGGTTGACCGCTCGGCCGCCTATGCCGCGCGTTACCTCGCGAAAAACATCGTCGCAGCCGGCCTTGCGGATCGCTGCACCGTGCAGGTCTCCTATGCCATCGGCGTGGCCGAGCCGCAGTCGATCTATGTCGATACCCATGGCACCGGCGCGGTTCCTGACAGCGTGATCGAGCTTGCGATCCCGAAAGTGCTGGATCTGACGCCGCGTGGCATCCGCACCCATCTGGGTCTGAACCGCCCGATCTATGCCCGCACCTCGGCCTATGGCCATTTCGGCCGCGCGCCGGAAGCGGATGGCGGTTTCTCCTGGGAGCGCGACGATCTCGTCGCTGCCCTCAAAGCAGCGGTCTGAGGCCGGTCTGCCTGCCAAATTCTAAAAAGGGCGCCCATAGCGGCGCCCTTTTTCATGCTTCCCGGCCGGCCTGTGCTTGACCCGGTGCCGCGCGGCGCTTAGACGCGCGCCCTGACCGCACCCCGCCAGAGGCCCGCCCGATGTCCGATCCCGTTGCTCCGGAACAGCTCCCCGCCGAGCCCCGCCGCAATTTCTACGGCCGCTCAAAAGGCAAGACCCTCAGGGCGAGCCAGAAAGACTATCTCGCCAATGATCTCGAGACGCTGCGGCTGAGGGGCGTCACCCGTGACGAAAACCCGGGCCGTGCGCCGCTGGATCTGACGCAATTCGGTGGCCTGCCGCTCTGGCTGGAGGTTGGCTTTGGCGGTGGCGAACATCTGGTGCATATGGCGGCGCTGAACCCGCAGATCCACCTGATCGGCTGCGAACCCTTTGTGAACGGGGTGGCGATGCTGATCGGTAAGATCCGCGCCGCCGGGGTGACGAATCTTTCGATCCATCCGGGCGATGTGCGTGACCTTTTTGACGTGCTCCCGGATGGGGTGATCGGCAAGACCTTCCTCAACTACCCCGACCCCTGGCCGAAAGCCCGCCACCATCGCCGCCGCTTTGTGACGCAGGGCTATCTGCGCGCGCTTCACCGCGTAATGGCGCCCGCGACCGAATTCCGCATCGCGACCGATATCCCCGATTATGTCCGTCAGGCGCATGAGGAAGTGCCCGAGGCCGGGTTCCGGCTGGAGCGTGAAGCCGGCGACGGCGGCGCATGGGAAGACTGGATCTCAACCCGGTACGAGCAGAAGGCCTTTCGTGAGGGGCGTTTCCCGCATTACCTGACCTTCCGGCGGGACTGAAACCGCGGAACGCTTCGCGGGGCGTATTTCCGTCAAACGTAAGCCCGTATTTCCTCCTGATCCAAAGGCACCCGACGGAGGCATCTGCGCTTTCCGTCTCTCATGCCGCTGCGATGCTGGACCCCCTCTTCTGCTTGCGCTATCAGGCAGGGGCATTTGCGGGACGGGAGAGAAATATGTCTGGCCATGGTGACGCACAGGTGATGATTTCCGCCAAAAGCGGGCCGCTGAAAGGCGTGGCATCGGTGCCTGGCGACAAGTCGATCTCGCATCGCTCGCTTATCTTCGGGGCTATGGCTGTCGGAGAAACGAAGATCACCGGCCTCCTGGAAGGTGAGGATGTGATCGATACCGCGAAAGCGATGCGCGCTTTCGGCGCGACCGTGACCCGCCATGGCGAGGGGATCTGGTCGGTGAACGGCGTTGGCGTCGGTGGCTTTCAGGAACCTGCCGATGTGATCGATTGCGGCAATTCCGGCACCGGCGTGCGGCTGATCATGGGGACCATGGCGACGACGCCGATCTCGGCTACCTTCACCGGGGATGCGAGCCTGCGGAAACGGCCGATGGGGCGGGTGACCGACCCTTTGTCGCTGTTTGGAACCGAAGCTTACGGGCGTAAGGGCGGTCGTCTGCCGATGACCGTGGTCGGCGCCGCCGATCCGGTTCCGGTGCGCTATACGCTTCCGGTCGCCTCGGCCCAGGTCAAATCTGCCGTGCTGCTCGCCGGTCTGAATGCGCCGGGCGAGACCGTCGTGATCGAGCGCGAACCGACCCGCGATCATTCCGAGCGTATGTTGCTGGGATTCGGCGCCGATCTGACCGTTGAAAAAACCTCGGAAGGCCATGTCATCACGCTGAAGGGTCGCCCCGAACTGCGCCCGCAGATTGTGGCTGTGCCGCGTGACCCGTCTTCGGCTGCTTTCCCGGTCTGCGCCGCGCTGATCACCGAGGGCTCGGATATCCGCGTGCCGGGCGTCAGCCAGAACCTCACCCGCAACGGGCTTTACCTGACCCTGGTCGAGATGGGCGCCCTGATCGACTTTGAGAACCCGCGAGAAGAGGGCGGCGAGCCGGTGGCAGATCTGCGCGTGCGCTTCTCGCCCGATCTCAGGGGCATCGAAGTGCCGGAGGATCGCGCACCTTCGATGATCGACGAATATCCGATCCTCTCGGTCGTGGCGTCTTTTGCCGAAGGCGTCACCACCATGCGCGGTGTCAAAGAGCTCCGCGTCAAGGAATCCGACCGGATCGACGCCATGGCGCGCGGCCTTGAGGCCTGTGGCGTGAAGATCGAGGAAGAGGAAGACGTGCTGATCGTCCACGGCATGGGCGCGGGCGGAATGCCGGGCGGCGCCACCTGCAAGACCCATCTTGATCACCGCATCGCCATGAGCTTCCTCGTCGCCGGCATGGCCGCGAAGCGCGAGATCACGGTTGATGACGGCTCGCCGATTGTGACCTCTTTCCCGGTCTTCGAGACGCTGATGAACGGGCTCGGCGCGGCGATCCGCCGCGGCTGATCTGGTCCGGGAACAGACCCGAACCCGCCCCGGCTGTGCCAGAGGCGGGTTTTCCATATCCGGATCACGGCTTTACATCCCGACCCTGCGCCGCCAGTTTACCCGCAGTTTTCACCTCTCTCCGGGGATCCGCGCCATGCGCTTTGTCTGTTCTGCCGCCCTTCTTTCCGTGATCCTCTCTGCGGCCATTCCTGCGGTCTTTTCTGCGAGCCCGGCTTTGGCACAGGAAGAGGGGGAGGAGATGGAGGAAGTCACCGGCCAGCAGGTCGATGGCTGGATCAGGCTGGAAAGCGATGGCGAAAGCCATGAATTCATGACGGTCAGCTTCCTGTTCGACACGGTCAGGGTCGGCACAGCTTCGGTTGCAGATGGCGCGCTGACCGGCAATGAAACGATTGTGGCCGTTTCGGGCGGACAGGAGCCGGATGGCAGCGGGCCGTTCTTCCACCTCGCCTTCGGCTGGCCGGGCGAAGGCGCCGAGCCGGTGCTGAAGCCTGAAATCACCTGGTATCCGGCCGGGCAGCAGCCGCCCTTTTTTGCCAGCCTTCTGGCCAGCCCGCCGGAGGTCACGGTCACCCGCTACGCCTTTGACGGGCAGGCCGGGGCGATCAGCGGCAGCTTCAGCGGCAGGGTCTGTTCGGTCACAGACTGGGACCAGGAAGAGCCGGATGCCGCGCTTTGCCGCGATATCACCGGGGCGTTCGAGACAAAGCTCAACCCGGCCTTCTGACCTTCGGCCTTCTGATCTTCTGGCCCGCTCAGTCTCAGCAGGGCGGGTACCGCAAAAAGCCCGCAGGATTTCTCCTGCGGGCTTTTGTCATTCCGGGGCCCGGGCGAATACGTCCGAAGGCATCAGCGACGGCGGTCGCGGCGGGCGCTCATCGGCTGGAAAGCGACGCCGACATGGGCCTCGCAATAGGGTTTGCCGGGCAGCGAGGGCAGGCCGCAGAACCAGAAATCATCGGTTGCCGGGTCGCCGATCGGCCATTTGCAGGTGCGTTCGGTCAGTTCCATCAGCGACAGCTTGCGGGCACGCTTTTCGACTTCACGCACCGAAGCCAGCGCCTCGGGGCTGATTTCGTTGAGCGAGGGCTGCGGCGGCAGCGGCTGACCTGCGGGCACGATGGCCTTGCGGAGCGGCAGCGGCGTGACATTCGACACCGGAGCCGCCGACGGCGCAGGTGCAGCGCGCGGTGCAGCCGGTGCGGGCTCTTCACGCGGCGGCGCCGGCTGAGCCGGGGCTGCCTCGGCGACGGGTTCCGGGCGTGGCGGCGGGGCCGCTGCTGCCGGAGCCGGCGCGGCCTCTTCGTCATCCTTGCCGCCTACGCGGTTCGAAAGGCCCAGCCGGTGGACCTTGCCGATGACTGCATTGCGGGTGACGCCGCCAAGTTCCTTGGCGATCTGGCTGGCCGACTGACCCTCGCCCCACATGCGCTTGAGGGTTTCAACCCGCTCGTCCGTCCAGGACATATGCCTCTCCGCCTGTCTGATAACCGCTGCATAATAAGGGGAGGGGGCAGGGGGCCGCAAGGGGATAGCGAATCAAATCCCGTTCCTGATCGCAGGTCAGGATTAATGGTCCGGCAAAGGGCCGAGACAGGTGGCGACATGCGGGCGTTTTACCTGGCGTTGCCACCAGTTGTGCAAGGCCGGAAAGGCAGCCACCGCTGCCGCTCCGTCCGGGCTGCGGGTAAAACCTGCAAACATCGCTGCCAGATGCAGATCGGCAAGGGTCAGCGGACCGGAGAGCACCAGGCCCTCAGCCGCGATCCCGTCCAGCGCGGCCAGAACCGACATCGCCGCGCGCAGCCCGACCGAAACCCGCGCCGGATCCGGCGGCTCGCCCTCGGCCAGCGCAAAGACCCCCGCCCCGTAATGGTCGCGCAGCATCGGGCGAAAACCATGCGCATCCATGATGGCGATGGCCTGAACCATCCGCGCCCGCGCCTTCGGATCCCCGGGCTGCAGCGCCGGGCCCTCAAAACCCTCGTCAATCCAGCGGCAGATTGCCCCGGTCTCATAAAGCGTGAACTCACCCTGGCGCAGCACTGGCACCATGCCAAAGGGGGAAAGCCCCGCCGCATCAGGCGCCCGGAACGGGTCAACCTCGACGAAACGCGCTGCCACGCCTTTTTCAGCGAGGGTCAGCCGCACGATGGCAGTGTGGATGCTGTGGCGCCAGCCGGTCAGGATCAGGGGCAGAATCAGGGGATCACGCATCCGCAGATCCTCGCATGGCCCGGCCTGCCGCGCAAAAGCCCCGCCGCACAAAATCCTGACCGCAGATCCCCCGCATTCCCGTTTACAAAGCGCCATCGTCGTTTTATCAGATGCGCATGACCATGAATGCGAAACAGCTTATTCATTCGCGACGCCGCTGAGGCGTTGGTCCCGGCTTGCCCGCCGGTCACTCAGGGCAATCCCCCGCATATCCCGACAGAGCTCTGTCTGTCAGCGACCCGTCACCACGCAGGAATAGAATCCGCATGTTGACACCCCCATTGCCCCGGCTTTACGCCTTTGGCTTCCATTCCTGAGGGAAAATCCATGATCACGCCCGTGCTTCCCACCTATAACCGCGCGCCTTTGTCCTTCGTAAAGGGCGAGGGCAGCTGGCTGGAGGCGAGCGACGGCCGCCGATATCTGGACCTCGGCGCCGGGATCGCGGTGAATGCGCTTGGCCATGCCGCGCCGGAACTGGTGGCCGCGCTGACCGAACAGGCGGGGCGGCTCTGGCATGTCTCGAATGTCTATACGATCCCGGAACAGGAAAAGCTGGCAGAGCTGCTGGTCGACAAAACCTTTGCCGACACCGTTTTCTTCACCAATTCCGGGACGGAAGCTGCCGAGCTTGCGATCAAAATGGCGCGGAAATTCCATTACGAGAATGGCCAGCCGGAGCGGACCGGCTTCATCGCTTTTGAAGGCGCCTTTCACGGCCGCTCCACCGGTGCCATCGCGCTTGCCGGCTCGGAAAAGATGGTCAAGGGCTATGGTCCGCTGATGGAGGGCTTCCAGCAGCTTGCCTGGAATGATGCAGACGCGATCCGCGCCGCCATCACCGACAAGACCTGTGCCGTGATCATCGAGCCGATCCAGGGCGAAGGCGGCATCCGCCCGGTGCCCGACGCGCTTTTGCAGGAGATCCGGGCGCTTTGCGACAAGACCGGCACGCTTCTGATCCTCGATGAAGTACAATGCGGTATGGGCCGCACCGGACGTCTTTTCGCGCATGAATGGAAGGGCGTCACACCTGATATCATGATGGTCGCCAAAGGCATCGGCGGCGGCTTCCCGCTCGGCGCGGTGCTCGCATCCGAGCGCGCCGCCAAAGGCATGACCGCAGGCACACATGGCTCAACCTATGGCGGCAACCCGCTCGCCTGTGCCGTGGGCGCAAAACTCACCGAAATCATCTCTGACCCGGCTTTCCTCGCAGAGGTGTCGCGCAAATCGGCGCTGCTGCGCCAGGGGCTCGAATCCCTCGTCGCGCGCCATGCGGATATTTTCACCGAAGTCCGTGGTGAAGGCCTGATGCTCGGGCTGAAATGCGTCCCGGCGCCGGGCGATGTGGTCACTGCAGGCTACCGGGCCGGTCTCCTGACCGTCGCCGCCGCTGACAACGTTCTGCGCCTCCTCCCGGCCCTCAATATTCCCGATGCAGACATCACCGAGGCGCTTGCCCGCCTCGACCAGGTGGCGACCAGCCTGAAGGCCGCCTGATTTCATCTGTCCTTAAATATCCCGGGGGTGCGGGGGCTGGCCCCCGCTGCCCGACCTGTCAAAAAGCGAACCGAAATGAAACATTTCCTCGATATCCACACCACTTCGACCGATGATCTCCGGGCGATGATGGACAAGGCCCATGCGATGAAGGCCGCCCGCAAGGATCGCCCGAAAGGCACGCCTGATGATGACCAGCCGCTGAAAGGCCGCATGGTCGCGCTGATCTTTGAAAAGCCCTCGACCCGTACCCGCGTCTCCTTCGATGTCGGCGCCCGTCAGCTCGGGGCCGAGACCATGGTGCTTTCCGGCAAGGAAATGCAGCTCGGCCATGGCGAGACCATTGCCGATACCGCCAAAGTGCTCTCGCGCTATGTCGACCTGATCATGATCCGTACCTTCGAGGAAGACACGCTTCTCGAGATGGCCGAACATGCCACGGTGCCGGTGATCAACGGGCTGACAAACCGCACCCATCCCTGCCAGATCATGGCCGATATCCAGACCTATGAAGAACATCGCGGGCCGATCAGGGGCCGCAAGGTGGTCTGGGCCGGAGACGGCAACAATGTCTGCGCAAGCTTTCTGCATGCGGCCGGGCAGTTTGGATTTGACTTCACCTTCACCGGGCCGGAAACGCTTGACCCCGAAGGAAAATGGCTGGATTTCGCGCGCTCGAAAGGCTCAAAAGTCACCATCCAGCGCGATCCCTTCACCGCGATTGAGGGTGCCGATCTGGTGGTCACCGACACCTGGGTTTCAATGCATGACCCGGAATCCGCGCGCGAACGCCGCCATAATCAGCTGCGCCCCTATCAGGTCAATGAACAGCTGATGAGCCGCGCCAAACCCGATGCGCTCTTCATGCATTGCCTGCCGGCACACCGCAATGACGAGGCGACCAGCGCCGTGATGGACGGTCCGCATTCGGTGATCTTCGACGAGGCCGAGAACCGCCTGCATGCGCAGAAGGCCGTGATGCGCTGGTGCCTCGGGGTCTGAGACTGTCTCACACCACCTGGCGATCATCGGCGCTGGCGGTTCGTCCGGCCAGCGCCGCAAGCCCGAAGATCATCACTGCGAGGCCGCCGAAGGTGACGCGATGGCCGAAATGCTCGGCCAGCCAGCCGATCGAGGCCGGCGCCATCAGAATGCCCGCATAGCCCACCATCGTCACCACCGACAAAGCCGCGCCCGCGCGCTGGCCGGGGTAATTGCCGGCGGCAGAAAAGATCACCGGCACCAGATTGGCACAGCCCAGCCCGGAAATGGCAAAGCCGAAGATCGCAATCCAGGACCCGGGCGCGGCGGCAGCCAGCGCCATCCCGATCCCGGCAATCAGAGCTGAGAAAAAGAAGATCCGCACGCCGCCAAAAATATTCCTGAGCCGGTCACCAAGAAAGCGGGTGATCGCCATGCTCGCCGCGAAAAACGCGAATCCAAGGCCCGCAGTGAACTCATCGGCGCCAAAGGCTTCGCCAAGGTAAAGCGCGCCCCAGTCCAGGATTGATCCTTCCGGTACAAAGGCCATCAGCGCCATCACGCCAAGGATCCAGATGCCTGGATCTTTCGGCAGGAAACTGTCCTTCACTGCCGCAGCAGTCCCCGGCTGGGGCACCCCCTCGGGCGGAGCACCGCGGAGATAGGGCATCGCAATCAATACCAGCGCGGCAATCGCCCCCGCAGCCACCAGGGACTGGGTCTCAGCCGAGGTTTTCGAGATGATCCATGCCCCGACAGTACCCGCGATAAAGCCGCCAAGGCTCCAGAACCCGTGCAGCGATGACATCACAGCCCGCCCGAGCCGCCGTTCGATCTCGACCGCATTGGAATTTGCGAGCACATCGAGAAAGCCCATCATCAGGCCAAAGAGCACCATCGCCAGCGCAAGCAGCGGCAGCGAGGGCGCGTAAACCACCAGGGGCAGCACCGGCGCCTGGGCCAGCGCCGCGAGGCGGAGCAAAGGCAGCGTGCCATATTTCTGGATCGCCTTGCCCGCAACCAGCATCGCAAGCATAGCCCCCACCCCAAGCCCCAGGATCAGCAAGCCGAGCACCGCCTTGTCGATGCCGTGCTTTGGCAGCAAAAGCGGAATCTGGGGCGCCCAGGCGCCCACCAGCATACCGCCGCCGGCAAACATCGCGGCCAGCGCCCAGCGGGCACGTGTCGCTTCCTGGCGGGTCATGGTGAGGCTCATGGCTGTCGTTCCTCCGTTAGCGCCAGCATCCCTATCCTGGGCTAATGGCGGCGGGAAGGGGGATCAGCTGCGGGGTTTGGCGCGCAGGGTCGGCTCTGCCTCACGCGGGTCTTCTGGCCAGGGATGTTTCGGATATTGCCCGCGCATATCCTTTCTGACATCGGCATAAGACGAGGCCCAGAAACCCGGCAGATCCAGTGTCACCTGCACCGGACGGCGCGCCGGCGACAGAAGCGTGATGCGCAAAGGCAGCCGGTTCTGGCCGACCACCGGATGGCGGGTGACGCCGAACATTTCCTGCAGACGGACCTCGATTGCGGGGTGGTCGCCGTCATAATCGATCGGCACCTCGCGCCCCAGAGGCGTGGTGAAATGGGCGGGGGCAAGGCGGTTCACCTCTGCCATGTGGTCCCAGCCGATATGGGCTTTCAGGGGCTCGATCAGATCCAGGGCCTTCAGGTCAGACAGGCTGCGGGCGCGGGTCAGATGCGGCAGGAGCCAGTCTTCGGCGCTGGCCAGCAGTGCTTCGTCACTGACCTCTGGCCAGTCCGCGTTACGGGTCAGGCGGATACGGGCGCGCAGCCGCGCGGCGGCGGGCGACCAGAAGATCCCGTTTTCGCGAAGACCGTCCAGAGCCGCGCGGGCGAGCGCTGCGGCGGGTGCGTCAGGCCAGGGGCGCTCGGCCAGCACCAGCGCGCCAAAGCGTTCACGTTTCAGCGCCTGGACGCGGTTTTCACGGCTGTTCCAGATCACCTCGTCGGACCAGGTGATCGCCGCGCCATGGATCTCGCGCAGCTCCTCTTCGCTGATGGCCAGCCCAAGGCGCAGCGTGGCCTCGCGCAGATCGCCATCGAGGTCGGTTGCAATGATCAGCGGTTCTTTGGCCAGCGCGGTGCCGGTCGCGACCACCGCACCCTTGCCATTGGCCAGAAGGTAGCGCGGTGCGTCACCTTTACGCCGGAGCCCGATACGGTCAGGCCAGGCGAGTGCCGCCCATTGCGCGACCGAAAGCCCGGCGCGCGCGCCCTCCGGCACCGCGCGCGCGAGGCGTTTCGCCTCCTGGCGGATACGTTCGATCACCGCGCGGCTGGCGGTTTCGGGCGGGCGTTCAATGGCTTTGAGGCGCAGCATCAGATCCGGCCCGGCACCGCGCATCGGGTCGCGTTCTTCCGCCAGCGCCGCCAGGCGGGCGGCATCTGGCCCGGCGATCATCAGCATATGGCCAAGGCGGGGATGCAGCGGCAGGCGCGAGAGCCGGCGCCCGTGACCGGTGATCGAGCCTGAGCCGTCGAGCGCGCCCAGCGTGGTCAGAAGATCGCGCGCCTCGCGCAGGGTCGCGGGATGCGGCGGCGTGAGGAAAGGCAGATCGTCCGACCCCCATTCCGCCAGTTCGAGCGCGAGCGCAGTCAGGTCGGCCGAGGCGATCTCGGGCGGCGGGAAAGCCAGAAGCCCGCCTTCCTCGCCTTTGGTCCAGAGCCGGTAGCAGATGCCAGCCGCAACCCGGCCGGCGCGGCCCCGGCGCTGTTCTGCCTCGGCGCGGGTGACCCGCTCGGTCACCAGCCGCGACATGCCCGAAGCCGGGTCGAACCGCGCGCGGCGCGCACGGCCACCATCGACCACCACGCGGATGTCGGGCAAAGTCAGCGAGGTTTCCGCAATCGAGGTCGCCAGCACCACACGCCTGAGACCTTCGACCGGTGCCAGTGCTGCGCGCTGCGCCTGAAAATCCATTGCGCCAAACAGCGGGCGCAGTGCGATCCCGGGGATGTCTTTCAACCGCGCCTCGACGCGCCGGATCTCGCCTTCGCCGGGCAGGAAGGCCAGCAGGCCCCCTTCGGTGGTTTCTTCCAGCGCCTGGGCAATCAGCCCGGCCATGGCGGCATCAAACCGCATCGAGGCATCAACCGGGCGGGGCAGCCAGCGGGTCTCGACAGGATAGGCGCGGCCCTCTGCCGTGATCATCGGGGCGTCATTCATCAGGGCCGCGACCGGTGCGGCATCGAGTGTCGCAGACATGACCAGCAGCGCCAGATCGGGGCGCAAGGCCGCGCGGACCTCGAGCGCCAGCGCAAGGCCGAAATCAGCATGGAGCGAGCGTTCGTGGAATTCATCAAAGATGATGCAGGAGATCCCCGGCAGTTCGGGGTCAGACTGGATCATCCGGGTCAGAATGCCCTCGGTCACCACCTCGATCCGGGTAACGCCCGAGACCTTCGCCTCGCCCCGGATGCGGTAGCCGACTGTTTCGCCGATCTTTTCGCCAAGGGTTTCCGCCATACGCTCGGCACTGGCGCGGGCGGCAAGGCGGCGCGGTTCCAGCATCAGGATTTTTTGCGCGAACAGCCCTGATTTCAGCAGGTCGAGCGGCACCAGCGTGGTCTTGCCGGCGCCGGGCGGGGCCTGCAGAACGGCCCGCCCCGCGCGGGCCAGCGCCGCACGCAGGTCAGGCAGAATCTCGGTGACGGGCAGCTGTTCCATGCCTGCTATATGGCAAGCCCGGTGCGGATAAGCCAGCGCCGCCCGGGGGAGGGGCGGCGCGGGGTCATTCTCGTCTCCGGGTCAGTCTCAGGGTCAGTCTTCTGGCCACCAGCCGGGCGAGGTCGGCGCGCCATCATCATATTTCGCCAGATAGTCGAGGATCATCGGCTTGTTGCGGATGAAGCCCTTATAGGTCGCCAGCTCATCGGGCACGGTTTTGATCACCCGGTGGAAACGCCGCGCCCATTTCGGCTTGGTGACCAGATCATCCAGGCTGATCAGGTAGCAGCGGATCGGGAAAACAATCGCATTCGAGCGCGGCAGCCGGATCAGCGTCTGCAATTCCACCCGCAGATGCTGGCGCTTGCCGATGGTCTCGGGCGTCATGGTGGTCTTTGACGGGCCCCATTTGTGGTAATTTTCGGGGCTGGTATCCAGAAGCGGATCGACGGTCATCGTCCAGTTGAACCGCCGCACCGGCGCACCATACTGAAGCGCGAGCAGGAATTTCAGCGCCCGGTCAAAGATCCCCATCTGATGTGCCAGCGGCACCGGCGCATGCCATTCGTGGAAATTCATCCCGATATCGAAATCGAGGCTCCAGTCGGCCTGGCTGGTCACCATGCCGGCTTCGATCCAGAGATTGTCGTCGCGCTGATCCTGAAGCGTGAAATCGCCCTGGGCCTGGCGGGTGATATATTCAAACGGGCCCATCGGCAGAGTCGATTCGTCCAGGAAGGTGAACTTCTGGTCGATCCCCAGCGGGCGGTTGATCCAGTGCCACTTGTTCCCGTCTTTCGTCAGCGAGAACCACTGGGGGTATTCCTCCGAGAATTTCTCCATGATCAGTTCAAGGAGATCCCAGCCCGCCAGCGTCATATGTGGCAGCGACTGGCAGCGCAGCGGGTCCTGTTCCAGCACCCGGGCGCGGTCACGCATTTCCGAGACGTAATGCTCGTCCACGTCAAAGTAATGTTCAAAGATCGAGCCGGGGCGGCCCGCGACATGGGGCTCCATATTCACCGAATACATGTAGTCGTCTTCGGGGAAGGGGAAGGGGAAACGGTTCACCGCATGGGGCGAGTTGCGATAGGTGTAATCGCCGAAAAAGCTCTCGTCGCGGAAGAACGGGTCTTTGAACGCATTATCAAGGCTCATCGCATCCTCCTCAGAGTTCGATCACCAGGCGCTCGCCTTTGAAACGCGAGACGCAGGGCATGATATGGGATTTCGCGGCTTTCTGTTCGTCGGAAAGCCAGTGATCATAATTCAGGATCTCGCCTTCGACGGCGTTGACCTTGCATTCGCATTGGCCACAGGCACCGCCACGGCAGAGATAGGGGGCATCGACGCCTGCGGCTTCCAGCGCCTCCAGCATCGACTGGGTCGGGCCGACATTGACGGTGATATTTGACTTTGACAGCTCGACCTTAAACGCCTCGCCCACCGGGGGCGCGAGGAATTCTTCGGAATGGAGCGCGCCTTTCGGCCAGCCCATCTTTTCAGCGGTCGAAAGCACCCAGCCGATCATCCCCTTGGGGCCGCAGACATAAAGATGCGTGCCAAGGGGTTGCGTTTTCAACAGGGTCGCGAGGTCGATCGCCTGTTTTTCCAGGTCGTAATAGGGATGAACCCGGTCGCCGTAACGGGCGGAGAGCTCTTTCATATAGGCGCCCAGCTCGCGGTCACGCATGGCGTAATGCAGCTCGAACTTATGGCCGAGCGTGTCCAGCTGTGCCATCTGCGCGATGAAGGGGGTGATGCCGATACCGCCTGCGATCAGCAGATGTTTCTTCGCGCGCAGGTCCAGCCCGAAGAGGTTCACCGGCTGCGAGATCACCATCTTCATGCCGGGCTTCACGCCGGAATGCATGAACAAAGATCCGCCGCGCCCGGTCTCGTCGCGGCGCACAGAAATCTCATAGCCCGAGCTGTCCGACGGGTCGGACATCAGCGAATAGGCGTTCAGGCGGCGGGTGCCATTGTCATCCATCTCGACGACGGTATGGGCGCCGCCCGAGAAACCCGGCATCAGCCCGCCATCTTCGCGCACGAAACGGAAGCGTTTGATCAGGCTGTTGACCTCGACCACTTCGGTCACGATCACGGGCAATCTGGTCGAGCCGCTCATTTGAAACGCTCCTCAGAGGCGGGCACTTCGCCGGGATCTTCGGCGTCGATACAGACACCCTGGAAGGCAGCGAGGCGGCGCGAATAATGGTCGCGCACGAAGAGGTTGAGCCCGCAATGCGAGCAGACAAACGGGTCAAGCGTCACGTTTTCGGTGATGCCTTTGCAATGGACGCATTGCACACGCCGCGCGAGTGAGCCGCGCTGCTCGGTCTGGAGCGCATCATGCGGCAGGCCGGCGGCAATCGCGTCGCGCTGCACCTGGCCGATCAGCCCCTCGGTGCCGGCGGCGTAAAGCTGCAACCCCATATGCGCATCGCCCAGCACCTTGCGGATGCGTTGCGAGGCAGAGGCATAGCTGGGCGCGGGGTGGAAAACCTGCGCGCCAAGCCCCGAGACCATCGTGGTCAGATCGGTGCCATTGGTGCCGGGAATATAGACGATATGGGTCGTGGATTTCAGATCCGGCGCGGCCGTCAGAAGCGCAGCCACAGCCTCGCCCCCTTCGCCATCGGCCACAATGAAATGCGAGGAACCCTGCCGTGGAACAAGGCGGCCATAGAGCGGCCGGGATCTCATGATGTCATCTGCTTGCGTTTGCGACATTCTTCTTCTTTCGCTCTGGCATGATGCACCCGCGAGGGCCGGCGCATCGGCTTCATGTCTCTTCCTCACCCCAAAGCCTCTTGCGGGCCTTCCTCCCTGGAGGGTGATGACCTCCCCGCCACAAAGATGCGCGGCGGGGAGGGGAACAGACAGGGCTGAACCTGATCAGCCTTTGACGGTATCAGCCTTTGACGGTGCGGCGCTTTTTCTCGACGTCGTAGAACGGCATCGAATGGCTGGTCGCCGCGATCTCGCCATGGGTCTCGCAATTCACCACAAGTTTGGTGTCGTTATTGGCATATTCAACCGGCAGTCGCGCAATTGCGACGGTCCAGTTGTTCAGCGGCGAATGCATCGCCTGGGTCACGACACCCACTTTCTTGCCGTCTTTGAACACGGGCGCGCCATTGCCCGGGACTTTGTTGCCCTCAAGCTTCAGGCCCCAGATCTTGAAGCGCTCTTTGCCCTTCAGGCGGTAATGTTCTTCCGCGCCGCGGAAGCCGATCTTGCCCGGCGAGACGGTGAAATCGAGGCCAAGCTCCCACAGTGTGTCGCCGCCCGGCTCGTTGTCAAAGGGGTTATTCTCCGACGTGTCGAACGGGTAGAACAGCAGGTAGCTTTCGACCCGCAGCATATCGAGCGTGGTGAAGCGGCAGGGCATGATGCCCATATCGGCGCCTTCTTCCAGGATACGGTCCCAGACCATGCCGGCATCCTGGCCACGCACGAAGATCTCATAGCCGCGCTCGCCGGTATAGCCGGTGCGCGAGATCATGACGGGCTTGCCGAAAAGTGAGGTCTGCATATGGCTGAAATAGTTCAGGTCCCGGATGCCGGGCACGTGCTTTTGCAGGTAGTCAACGGCCAGCGGGCCCTGCAGCGACAGGTCATGCAGGTTGTCGTCAAAGCGGATATCGACATCGCGGCCGGTGGTGTACATGGCCAGCTGCTCATGGCCGTTGCCGGTG
Source organism: Pseudomonas sp. GX19020 (assembly GCF_023371075.1). NCBI lineage: Bacteria > Pseudomonadati > Pseudomonadota > Gammaproteobacteria > Pseudomonadales > Pseudomonadaceae > Pseudomonas > Pseudomonas sp. GX19020. The sequence continues at coordinate 2,549 of NZ_JAMCCR010000024.1, read as the reverse complement.
CCATGGACGACCATGAAATTGTTCGGCCCGGTGCGGTAGATCACGCAGTCATCGACAAATTTGCCACCATCCGACAGCATGGTCGCGTAGGACGAGCGGCCCGGCATGATCTTTTCAACGTTGCGCGTGGTGGCGCGTTCGATCACGTGGCTGGCGGCCGGTCCGTTCAGATAGACCTTTTTCAGGCCCGAAACGTCCATCAGGCCGGCTTTGGTACGGATGGCCATATATTCGGCATCTGCGTCACCGACCTTGTAGGACCAGGCCGTGCCCATCCCGCTCCAGTCTTCCATATCCGAGCCGAGCGCGCGGTGGCGATCACCGAGTGCAGAGAATCTCCAGGAATTGGTCATGATTCCTCCCGTCGTTTTCTTAATGAATGTTGCGACTCATTCTGAAAGGTCGGGATCGGAAAAGCAACATTCATGTTAAAAAAGGTTTCCTGACAGAGAACATTTTCCTGTTCCTCATTCTGTCTCCGGGCGCGGCGCGCGGAGCTGCCCGATCCTTGTGCGACGCCTGGATGCGACATGGCAAAGCCGGCGGAAGGATCTCCCGCCGGCTTGCAGTCAGGGACGCGAAGGCCCGGCTTATTTGCCGTTGTCGAGCCCCCAGCGAAGCTTGTCGAGCCCTTCGGCCTGCTCCTCTTCGGGCACACGCAGCCCGGTCGTTGCCTTAAGCACCACCGACAGGATCAGCCCGGTGATGATGCCGACGCCAAGGCACAGCGCAAAGCCCGCAAGCTGCATCAGCAGGCTGATATGGCCATGCTGATAGGCAAAGGGCCCTTCGGTGATGCCCCAATACCCGCCGCGCGGCGTGCCGGCCTTGAAGAGGCCAATCATCACGAGGCCGTAGAAGCCGCAGCCGATGAAGAGGGGGAACAGCTTGTGCTCGTCGATTTCACGCTTGGAGGTGAAATCATAGACCAGCCAGCAGGTCAGCGGTGCGCCAAGCGCCACGAGGAACATCTGCCAGGGCAGCCAGACGTCAAATCCGGGCGCACCCGCGACATAGCCGCCGAGCGGTCCGAACAGGAGGTAGATGTAGTTCTTCGTCTTATACGAGATTGCTGCGCCGGTGATGGCGCCGCCGGCCCAGGCCAGCGCATAGTTGTTGAAGGCAATCCCCAGCGAGGTATCGGCCATGGTGACCGAAATCGCGCGGGCTTCCGGGTCGACAAAGAACAGGCAGGAAAGAATCACCATCGGGAGGCCCGAGAAAATGGTGATGATGCCGGTTGCCGCGAGGCCGATCGACGGCGCCTGGTAAGAGGGCACCTTGGGATGGGGCGCGAACATGCCGGGGCGCTTTCCAAGCTGCGGCACCAGCACCATCGCGATCCCCGTCGGGAAGATATAGACGAAGCCGATCCCGAAGAAGTCATGGAAGCCGGCATTGGTCAGCGGCCCGACCGAACCCCAGACCACCCAGCTCAGGATCGAGGAAACGACCGTTGCCACCACGCAGGTGATGTAAAAGGCCGAGGCCTTCATCCGCTCGGACACCGCGAAATGCAGCAGCACGTTCACGATCCCCGCAAAGGTGGCGAGGAAGAAGATGAAGATCTGGAATGTGTTCAGCCCCGGCCAGACGGCGGGATCGACATTTTGCGCATGGGCATTCGACAACGTACCGAAGAACCACCAGTCCTTCAGCGAATCCATCATCGTGGCGCCGCCCATGATGTAATATTGCCCGGCCCAGAAGCCGAAGCCGACCGCGAAATAGGTCGCGAATCCAATAAAAAACCCCACCATTTTCTCGATGGTGGAGTTGTAGAGATTAGCGCTTCGCGTTGTGCCGGCATCGATCATTAAAAGCCCGGCGACAACCATCAGCGCCCCCACCGTACCAGACGCATAGACGAGGTTCTGGACGAGCTGGCTGAGGTTTACCTGTTCCGCGAAGAACGTGGCAGTTTCTTCCATATACGCACTCCCTGTTGTGGGTCCGGCTCCTCTCATGGGGCCGGTTTCTGGTCTTTCCGGCATGTCGCCGGCCGTTCCGGTCTTTTGGAGTTCCGCGCGCAGCAGGGCTGCGTCCCGGAAGCGCCGGATTATTCCGCCTGCCCGCCGGTCCTTGCTGCCGGTCTTCCCGGCTTTCTTTCATGCTGTGAGGGCTGAATTTCCCGCAGCAGAAAAGCGCCAACCGAGAAAAGTACCGTTCCAATGGACCAGAGGGCAGACCACTTGCCGCGCCAGATCATACCGATTGCCGATCTGGTCTGGTGTGCAGGGCTACATTGCGAGCAAGCGAAATGAAAATCAACCATCCAGGAAAAAACTATTCCCATAGGGAAGACTGCTCCGGTCGGACCCCGTTTAACAGACTGATAGAGCGTGGAAAAATCTGGATGTGAGAGGCGAAGATATCAGGTTTTTCTGCTGATTCCGGGGCGAGCAGCAGGCGTCGGCGCTCTGTGTCCGACCGTGCCGACCAGGCTGGCTGTGCCAAAGGGCCAGGTTGGGCGCTGTACCAGATGCCCCGAATGGCTGAACCGCAGCAGCGAACCGGGAATCGCTGCCTGTTTGTAAAAATATTCCCCT
>NZ_JAMCCR010000023.1:0-62697 GCF_023371075.1 Pseudomonas sp. GX19020 | reverse complement strand
TTCACAGGCGCAAACGGACCTGTCTCCGGGCGATCCACCGAAACGGGTGGCAAAACCTGGACGATCAGTGGAAGTGCGGGAACGCCTGCGATCACCAGCAACGCCCTGAGTTGCCCGGATTGGACCGCTCAATTGTCGAGAGCCTATGTCAACAACGGCGTGACAGACGGAACTTTCTCGGCAATCTGCGCAAACCTGGGCGCCGCGCGCCGTGCGCGCCTGGTGTTCCGCCTGACCAATCCCGCAGCAGGCTCCTACGAGATCGTCGCGGGCACCACGAGCAACGATCACTGGACCCTCGCTCTACGCAACACCAGCGGGTTCAATGTGATCGCCGACTTGGGGGTAGCATCGGCCAACGGTGACAAGGTGGCAGTCGTCATGTCTGGCAGCGCCCTGACCGTTCGGATCAATGACGTCTCTGTCTACACCGGCACGATGACGGAACATCTGACCGCGACGTCATGCGGGTTCGCATTCGGTGATACCGACAGCCGGTGGGATAATGCTTCGTTCTCTTGATGGTAGGATCCGCTCACGCGGGTCTTACCCCTGAGTTGCCACCAGAAAATTTCTTGACCCCAGGTGCAATCACGCGGCCCTTATTTGTAATGGATGTCGCTGCGGCTATTGTGGCTATTAGCATCAGGGGTTTCCCATGCTCGAGGCTAAAAGACACCTGGTAGTGTATGAAAGTGGCAAATAAAAGAGCCATGACGCCGACAAAATGATCGCGCGCCTTCAATATATTTTTCTTGGCGCAAGTCGATACAGTGATGATGATCAAAAACAGGAATGCCGCCATTGATAGCAATCCTCCGGTGGTTGCTATATCCAGAAAGATATTATGAGGGTAGTCCTGATCGGTGAGATAATCAAATCCACCCGGGCCAACCCCTAAAATTATGTTGCTGTCGATGATATCAAGCGCGTTTCTTATTCTGTAAATGCGCTCCATCGATGAAGTGTCATATATTGATCCATAGCTCTCGAATTTAAATAAGCGGCCCGCGAAAAGATCGATATCGTTGACTTGTGAGTATATGAAAACGGCGACTGATGCCGTAACAACAGTGATTGTAAGTTTTCGCAACATCTTGCGACTTGATGTGAGCTTTATGATGATAAATAGGGATCCGGCTGTAATAGCCAGTAGTGATCCACGAGTTCCCGTGAGGTTGATCGCATAAACGGATAAAGCCAATGATGTTGATAAAAGTAGAATCGAGAAAATTCTTCTTATTGGGCATGCGCTAATCAAGTATATTGTTGCAATTGCCGCAGTGCCGAGGGCCTGTGTGATGCCAACAGATATGTTACTTCCGTCTTCCAGCTTAAAGCGACCCCAGCTGGTTGCCTGACCGCTCCCTATAAAGACAATAGATGTTGTTGCACTAAGGATTGAGCAAGCAATAAGAAATTCTCGACTTGTCTTGTCGAGAGGGGCCAGGGAGAATGAAAGTCTGAATATTAGATATCCTGCCCCTAACTGGCTCATTAGTGATATGTAAGAGGGGAATGACACTGCCGTACTGGGGGCGAATAACGCAGATATCAGGATCGTGATCGCGAGAATTGCAACAGTTTTGTCGACAATCGAGATGTGGAGATGACGAAAAGTTCTGTGATCTTTGGCAAGGTGCATCAAGATCAGCATGCTAACCGCTAGGGCCGAGAACGGAGCCGAAAACGGCACGCCGCAGAGCTGCGCTATGGGGTATCCGAAAAGAAATAGCGCGCCGAAATGACCCGGCCTTTTGATGGATGAAATTAACAGTATCGCGGCAGTGACGAGTAGCAGGCTAGACATGAATAATCGTCACCTTGTTTAATCAAGTGAGGCGGCAATTGCTTGCCCCAAAATATTCATCCCTTCAGGTGTCGGGTGAATGCTGTCTCGGTAAAGTTTTTGACCCCAATCCGGTATATCTCGAATGCGATGCACCTTCGTTCCCTCAGGTAGGAGTGCTTCGATTTTAGAGAAGTTCATTTCCAGATTGGTTTGGTCCGAGGGTAACGCCAGTTCAGCCTTCATTGGGTGAAGCCATATTTGCACCCGGCACGAGCAATTAGCTATTGTCGCCGCCAGCGCTTCGCCAACTGGTCTGGATGGTACGGTCAGATCTGCCTCGATAGCCGGGATTGCGGGGCTAAATATGTATTTGTAGAGAAGATAACCTATGGCAGAAGCGGGGCGCTCCCTCGGGTGCGTGAGTGGATTGCGCCACGATGAGGGTTGGTCGAAATCTTCACTGTTGAGAATAAAGATCATGGTTTCCGTAGCTGAAACTACGACAGGGTGATCTTCCAACCAGTTCACTTCATTTATGATTGCCCAGCTGCCTGCGCTGATCGGCCAAACTTTGGCATCAACGCCGCGTTCATCCAAGGCAGATTGAAGTTTTGGGCCGAGTTTGTCCGCTTGCTTGTATGGGTTTCCTCCCCAAACCAAGCTATCGCCCACCAACAGAATATCATTCTCTGTATTCTCAAACGTATCAATTACGCCCATGCTTAAATCATTGGTATAAAAGTCGTTCGTACGCATGAAGCTTCCAGATTGGTTGGGTAGCGGTAGATACCCAACCCGATTGTTTGCTTCATATAGTGGGAAGTCGATCACGCCAGCGTACCGAGCTCCGATTTCGCTAGCCACTGCAAGCGCTACGATAGCGATGCCGGCAACGGCTATTTTGCGCATCTGATACTCGCCTTGAAAGTGAATCGATGCGGGCAGTTACTCGCATCGAGCCGTCTTCTGCAACCATCTGTTAACCTCCCGGGCGCGCTGCGGGCCTTAAGGGCGCCAGAGCCTCAGGTTTCTCGTGCCTGGCGTATCATGAGGTGAGTTGCCGCCTATCCAATCTTCCTCAATTTCCGCCCTAGGAGGCGCCTTTGACTGATCTTCCCCCGCCCGATCCCGGCCTGATCGCCACCATCAACCAATTCATCGGCGGGGCCGCGACAGCGCTGTTAGCCGCGTTCTCCGGTCGCGCGATGTATCACGCGGGCGAGGTCAGGGCCCGCCGCCGGCCGATCATGTCCTATGACCTGATCTGGGAAATCCCGACAGCTGTGGGCATGGCCATAGCCGGGGATGCGCTCGGCGCTTACATGGGGCTGTCACGAGAGGTCACGGTCGGGCTGATTGCCGTCCTGTCCTATCTGGGCCCGCGTGGTGCCGGAGCGATGGTGGAGCGGTGGGCCAGCCGGAAGGGGTGATACGGCCTAAGCAGCCAAGATTTCAACCACATACCTGCCAGAGTTGGCCGCGAGGGTCAGCCGATCATCTTTGAGAGATACGGTGGCCTCGCTCTCTTGCAGGTCAAGGGTATCCTGAAATCTCTCAACGATGCGCGGCCAAAACCCCTTTTCGACAAACCGCATATTTGCAGCGAGGCAGTGAAGGGACTTAACTGGTCCTTGCATCAGCATCACAATACCTGAAGCGCGTAAGACAATGAGATAGCCGCGACCACAAGTGATGCCGCGCAGCAGGCGGCGTAGAAGCGAACAATATTCATCGTTTCCTCCGTCAATGAGCTGATATCTGCCTAACTCGTAAATGTGGACATGGTTCCACCATCCCGGCCGCCGTGCCGGTTTTTTCACATCCCAACATGGAGAACATCATGAGCAAGATCGCTCTGGTGATCGGGCATAACGCCGAGATCATTCCTGGATGGCAGGCGGCTTGACACCGTCGCCCATCATCCGGGCGATTTCACGCTCGATGATGTCCAGCGCCGACAGATCCCCGGCGCGTGCGGCTTGCACAGCCTCCTCGATCCTCGCCCAGCCTGGGTGGTCGTCTGCGATCAGCCGGCCTGACATGTGCGCCACCATCAGCGCGTGAGCATAGACCGTCCGGTAATCCGGCTGCCGGATTGTCCGGTCTCTCATGTCTCTCAGCCGCTTATGGAAGGGTATCGCGAACATGCCCCGCATATGGGGCGCATTCCGGAAATTTCAATCTGCCCCGCCCGGCCGCCGCGCCGGGCTTTTTCACATCCATCATGGAGATCGACATGACCAGAATCGCTCTGGTGATCGGGCATAACGCCCGGTCGCAGGGTGCTGTCCGCGTGACGGACATGCGCACCGAATACGACATCAACTCTGACCTCGCGGTGGCCATCCGGGATCTGGACCCGACGCGCTATGTGATCGTGCGCCGCACGCACGGCACCGGTGAGATCGGCCGCGCCTATGCCGAGGTTGACCGGCTGGGCGTCTCGGCCTCGGTCGAGCTGCACTTCAACAGCGCGGAAGCGGTCAGCGCCACCGGCACCGAAACCCTGACCAGCGGAACCACCAACAGCGCCCGCCTGGCGCGCGGCGTCCAGGCCGGGATGGTCCGCGCTCTCGGCCTCCGGGATCGCGGTGTCAAGGTCATCGCGAAGACCGGCCGGGGCGGGGCCTCGCTCTGGACCGGTAAACCGCCCGCCATCCTGCTCGAGCCCTATTTCGGCAGCAACCCGGGCGACTGCGCCGCGGCAGATCGCAACTTCTCGGCGCTTGCCCGCGCCATCCATGAGGCCTGCACGGCCTATCTCAAAGGAGCCTGACCCATGCACAACATCATTGTCCGGATGGTGATCTATATCCTGTCGCCAATCCTCACCGCCACTGTGGCGCTGATCTCTGGCTGGGGCGTCAGCTATGACGCAACGTCCCATGTCCTGTCGCTGGATCTGCCGGCGCTGATCGGCGCGGTCATGGCAGCTGTTGGCCTTTCTGGCGCGGTGTTCGCTCGGTGGGGCGTCAGGTAAGAACAGGCGGGAGTGTGCCGGAACCGTGGTTCGGAGCCGGCACGTTCCCGCGAGGACTCAGTTTCGCCATGGTTTCGCCGCGGCTCTGACTCAGGTCACCCCCAGATCAAAGGAATGATCAATCGACGTGTAAACCTGTTCCTTGACGAAATCGCCTCAATCCAGAGAAGGGCCCGTAGAATGAGAATTCAAGGGATCATCCTGCTTCTGTCGGCTGCCGTTCTTGGGAGCGTCATTATTGCGAGCAGCTGGAACCTCTGACACTTTGCTCGGCTAAGCCGTACTTTTGCTGTCACTCTGGCTGGTCGAGGAAGGCCCACATAAAAGGCCCCACGTGGTGACGATCTCACTCTTACGCTGACACTTTCAACCAGCTCCAACCCACCACAAGCAAAGCGGCCACCATGTACAGATCCATCACACACTCCGTGGTTGCATGGCGCCTTTATGCTGTTTGGCAAGTGACGCGTCCATTCGCATGATTGCCTAGGCAGAACTGCCCCTTGGGTGGCGTGCCGAAGCCCGCCTGAGCGGGCCTGCTCTGAGTTTACGCTTTCCGTCTGGCAGCTTCTCGCGCGCGATCCGCTTCCAGCCCGGCCATGAAGTCACGGTGCTTTTTGCGAGCCGTTGCTGCGCGTTGAATCTCGGCCGGTGTCGCCGGGCGGCTAAGGTATTCGGCAAGATTGAAGGGGGTCTTCTGCGAGAAGTTCGTCAAGGAAGTCTCCTTGCGGCGCTGTGCCACCTCTGAAGCTTAGCACAACTGGCTCCGGAAGGCCCGAGGAAAGGGCAGGGCGCATGAAGAAGCTCATCGGTGGCGGGAATGCGCCCGCTCCAGAGAATATCGTTCTACATCCACTCAGTCGCGTTATCGTTGTGGTGTCGGCGTCGGAAGTGACAGCCTCCAGGTCGACAGGCCCGAGGGCAACCCAATAGACTCCACTCCTGCTCTCGGGCCATCCATGAAGAAGCTCACCGGACGAGCGGGCCGTGGTGTGCGGCGGACGGCTGATCGCGTTGATCGATGCCAGGTGTCGGTGAGATGGTGTGAACGTGATCTCCAGTGCAGACTAAGGGTTGATGATTCTGGAGACTTTTCAACTTTTATGAGAAAACCCCGCAGCTATCCCCGCAAGCAATATAGGCGCAGCAACAGCTTCCGCTCGGTAAAGTGGCGAATCCGCCGTGCAACATGGGGCATTGGCGCGGTGTTTGCGGTGGGCTTCATCGCGGTCGCCGTCATTGGTGGCGGGGCCAGCGACAGAAATTACAGCTCTTCATCCGTAAGTGCGCCATCTGCACGGCTAATCGACCGAGTTACCCGCGTCCGTGACGGCGACACTATCGTCGTCGGGCTGATCCCTATCCGGATTGCTAACCTCGATTGCGCCGAGAGCGGAACGTTCAGCGGTGAGCGCGCGACCCGCCGCGTAAAGCAACTCGTCAACGGACAGACGCTGACGTGCCGGCTGGAAGGGCGGAAATCATACGACCGCGAAGTCGGTGTCTGTTCCCTCCCAGACGGGCGCGATCTGGGCGAGATCATGATTGCCGAGGGTGCCTGCAAGCGCTGGTGACGGTAGGGTGGCGGACGGCCCGCGCATGCGTGACGCGGCCATCGCCTATATGCGAGAGAGCGTGCCGGATGCGATCCGGGCGCTGGTCGGGTCGGATACCTCGATCCTCCCAAAGCTAGTGCAGAGCAAGATCGGTCAGGCGTTATCTCCTGGCTGAAGCCGCTGATTGCGTGGATGGAATACGGGTAAACCGCTCACAAACGGGTTAGAATCTGCTCAAGGTGTGCTGCACCAGTGCTCAAGATTTCGATCAGAGGAAGATTTCATCAATACTGCTCGTATCGAATACTGAATTCTTCCGAACTCTCTCTAGGGCCTGTAGGCGTTCCTTAAGTAGTGTTCGATCTGCGATGGAAACAACGTTGCAGACGCGTAAACCCGAATTAACAGGGACGTTATTTTCTTGTTCAGTCAGGAAGTTGAACTGATATTGAAGTTCGGGGCAATCTTTATGCGACATAGATTTACTCCTCCTTCTCAAGCTTCAGAAGCGAAGCGACAATTACATCTTCGTACAAAAGAGGTGCGTCCAAGGCAATGCGAAGGACGGGTAGCGCATCACTCGGCCTCTCTTCGGTTATAACTCCCCTATCGCCCTTTCGTTCCCCCTCCGGCCGGAAGAACTTTAGATAGTTTTGGGGCGCAATACCATCGAATTGCTGGAAGAATACTTTGTCTTGGCATTGTTCTGCGTCTGTTAGGTCCTCAGTGATCGCGTCACTGTGTAGCTTTATTGCGTGGCTTTTCAAGTAGGGCTCTATATAAACTACCTTTTTGATCCCTGATGCGACAATATGGCGCGCGCAGTTGTGGCAAGGGTAGGTGTTTGTATAGAGCGTCGCCCCTACGAGTGAGTGCTTGCCTTCGCGTGCAACTGATAATATCGCCTCCATTTCAGCGTGAATTGATCGTGAAAATTCTATTAGCGCATCAATTGGACTGCCTGCGAGGTGGCTTCTGATTGCATGCTTGGGTGTGCGCTTGAGGACAAAATTTGCGTCGGATAGCCTGTCAACTATTGCATCGAGGATATCATTTCTTGTCGACTCATTTCGGCATAATCCTTTGCCCTGCCAATTGTAGCAGCGCTCGTCTTTTCCATTCGAGATACGTGTGTCTTCATCGTAGAGTCCGCCGCCAAAGCGCGGGACATCGTTCCACCCTACGGCAATGACTTCGCCGCGCTCGGAAACAATGGTCGCCCCAACTTGCCGAGAAAGGCAAGCCGAATTGGCGGCAACAGCATTTGCCTTGTACATTGCAGCTTCGGCTTTTGTCGGCGTATTGATTCCAACATTGAAGCAGAGGCGAAGCATTCTTTGAATTTTCTGCTTTAATAGATCAAGTGATGAATCATTGCAAATGAAGCAATCAGATTTGGTAAAGATCTTCCTGGTTGCCTGTCCGAACGATTCTGATTCACCCTGATCTTTTGAAAACAGAATTTTAACGAGTTTTTCCTCGCTCGGCGTGATCCTTAGGCGGAGGCTACGCTGCGCCTCTGGCGCGAATGTGCCGATTACAATAAGCGTTTCTCTATAAATCTTCCGTAGTAACTTCAGTTCATCAATATTCTTGATGGAATCAACTATATAAGCCGCTCTCTTTGGAATCACCTTATTTCCATCGAATCCACCGATGGTTTTCCGCTCGCGCTGGATCTGCTCGACGATTCGTTTGGCAATATAGTCTTGGCCATACTTTTTTCTAAGGCCGTTTCCGGCCTTTTGCATGCTATCAACATAGTTTGTTATATTGGACTTGACTGGCACCTCCAGTCCTAGCTTGCGTTGGGTTGCTTTGATAATTTCCGAGGCGGATATTATCGGTGCGACGTCGTACTTGTAATTGATCTCGAGCTCCTTTTTGAGCTCGGCTGCTACCGTTGAGCATCCAGATCCTACCGGTCCAACCAACGCAAAAACTAGCTCTTGCGAAAGTCGTTCATCGATGTCGTTTGCTAGGAGAACTCCATTCTCAGCGGTGCCTTCGTTTACTGCTCCGCCGATCACCGCTAGCGCCATCGTCGTCTCCCTCCGTGCGATGCTCAGTCGTTTGCTTGCTGAGACGTGCGCCGTTTAGAAGCTATGAACGCCGCGCGCAACGTCTCCTGTCAAGATTCATGTGAGTAGAAGTGCGCCATTTCGCTGAAAACAGATGAACTTATGTTTCAAGAATGACATGAAAGGGCAAGTTTGGTGCGTTACGCGCCGCGGCGCTAACCGTGCGCTTCGCTCAGGTGACAAGGAGAGGCAGCACAGGTTATGCCAGATTTGGGAAATGGCAGCAGTGCCGCGGACTGAGGCCGCGCCGCCATTTGGCGAATTTGTTTTGCGTTCACCCGTCACGCCTTGGTCGATTCCGCTCTTACTGTGGAACTGCGGTGTGAGGGCTGGCCCCAGCGGGCGCGGCGCAGAACATGTCCATTCCCCTCGGTTGTGACGATCGGGGCCATGCAGTCGAGATAGATGTCACCCGGTTCGATGTCGCCGGCCGCGTTCGCCAGTCTTGCGCATCGCCTCGAGCGCCGTGGTCTGGCTGTAAAGATTGCACATCGTCAGGCCTTCTCGTTGCGCCACAGCCATTTCACAACCTGCCTGACCGGACGGCGGATGGTCAATCCGTTCAGGAAGTCGGGTGAGGGCACCCGCCAGGAGACATTGATCCACTCTGCACTTTTGCACCGCGCGCAAGGCCACGGTGCCAGATGCAGCTGGTGATCATTTCCGACGACTTTCACCAGATCCGATGCCCAGAAGTGAACGCTCCGCCTGCAGCCATTGCACCGCATGGTGATGATCATGCCGTCCTGCGCGGCGTGGATCATCCGCCGGTTTTGGAAGGGGTTGGCCGAGGGGTGGACAGATGGCATATGGCCGGTTCCGGGCTTCTCGAATCGTTAACTGTTCTGTATATGTTCTCACCATGAAGCGGATCTTTCACCTCAAATGTTCTTGCGGTCAGTCGCGCCACCTGGCGGCAGACGATATGCCGCCCCAATGGCTCGAGGCGGGCGGCACAGTCATACGCGCCGAGGCCCTCGCCATCATGAAATGCCTGCATTGTGGCAAGCGGGGCGCGCCCGCGCTCGTCGAAATGCTGGCGCCTGAAGTTGCGCCGCCCGTGCCGGTCATGACGCCTGCTGGCTACACCGGCTTCTGATCCACCTCCCTAATCCGGAACAAACCCATGATCATCCTCTACACTTCGCCGGGCTGTGGCCCGTGCGTTGCGACGAAACGCGCGCTGGACCGGGCCGGGCTGGCCTATGAAGAGCGGGCAGGGGCTGACTGGCCGGAAGAGGTCGAACGGCTGGCCGTGATCGCCGGGGCGCGGCAAGGGCCTTTGGCGGTTGCTGGTGATCAGGTCTGGTCGGGGTTTCAGCCGGCAAGGCTGGCTGAGGCCGTCGCGATGGGCAGTAATCAGGCGGTGGGCCGTTTACAGGGCCATTCGTAACCCTTTGAAATCCCTAGAGCGCACAAGAGGGGTGTTTACGGCTTATGTGTTTGAAACACATTGGTTGCTTCCATTCTGTCGGGATCACCATTTTATAATTAAATATCAGCATTTTGGCTTTTGGTATCAAAAAGGTGATATCCGCCGATGCAGGAAATTACGCGACCGAACCGACCGTACAAATTTCGTACACGATGTACGGGATTCGTTCTGCCGGCTACCTGAGGTCAGCGACCAGATCCGCCCGAAACCCTGACCACACCTCATCCCCGGCCACCGCCAGCGGCCCTTGCCGGGATCCCGCGATCCGCGCCAGCCGCACGGCCTCTTCCGGCCAGTCAGCCCCTGACCGCTGCAGCGGACAAGGGTGACGACCGCAACACGAGAAGCGACACAGATCCGCAGGTACATTCCGGTTCGGATCCTGTGCTATGCTCTGAGGCCAGCATCCTTTGCATTTCGCGACCGGGTCAGACCTCGCGAATTTGACCGCAAGGATCGGAGTGGGGATGCCGGATGACGGGGTTAATCTGATCCTGTAATGAGCAGGACCATGAGGGGCATCATGATGACGACCCGTAATTCAGCTGTCGCAACCACGTCTGCGACCGAACAGGATCCGCGCTGGCAGAGCGTGGTGGCACGCGAGGCGGCGGCTGATGGCCGCTTTGTCTATGCGGTAAAGACCACGGGCGTCTATTGCCGCCCCTCTTGCCCCTCGCGCAGGGCGAAGCCGCAAAATGTGCGCTTTTTCGATCTTCCGGATGAGGCGGAGGCGGCGGGCTACCGCCCCTGTCAGCGCTGCGCGCCGCGTGGGCCCTCGGTGACCGAGGCGAATGCCGCGCTGGTCGCCGCCGCCTGCCGGCTGATCGAGGCCTCCGAAGAGGTGCCGAAGCTGCAGGATCTGGCAGCAAAGATCGGCATGAGCCCCTGGTGGTTCCACCGGCAGTTCCGGGCAGTGACCGGGCTGACCCCGGCGCAATGGGCCAGCGCGCATCGCCGGCGCAAGGTCCGGGCCGAGCTGGCCGACAAGGGCAGCAGCGTGACCGGCGCGATCTATGGCGCGGGCTTTGGCTCTGGCAGCCGGTTTTACGAAGGCTCGGACGCGGCGCTTGGCATGACCCCGACGGCTTTTCGCAATGGCGGCAAGGATGCCGAGATCCGGTTTGCGGTCGGGGCGAGCAGCCTTGGCGCGATCCTGGTTGCGCAAAGTGACCGGGGCATCTGCGCCATTACCCTGGGCGATGACCCCGAGGCGCTGGTCCGGGATCTGCAGGACAGCTTTCCCCGCGCCAGGCTGATCGGTGATGACCCGGAATTCGAGGCGCTGGTGGCCCGGGTTGCGGGCCTGGTTGAGGCGCCGCAGACCGGGTTTGATCTGCCTCTCGATATTCGGGGCACCGCGTTTCAGGAACGGGTCTGGCAGGCGTTGCGGCAGATCCCGCCGGGAGAGACCGCCTCTTACGCCGATATCGCCCGCCGCATCGGCGCGCCAAAAGCGGTGCGTGCGGTCGCCCAGGCCTGCGGCGCCAACCGGATCGCGCTCGCTATCCCCTGTCATCGCGTGATCCGCAATGATGGCGCGCTGTCGGGCTATCGCTGGGGCATTGCCCGCAAACGCGCGCTGCTGGAAAAGGAGGGTGGATTGTGAGCGGTCTGTCTGAGGTCAGCACTTCGCCCGTTCCCGCGCCTGATGTCGCATCCGGCGCTGTGGACAGGCTGCGCCAATATGACTGGGCCGCCTTTGCCGCCGGGATGGACAGTTTTGGCTGCGCGGTTCTGCCAGGGCTTCTTTCACCCGGGGAATGCGCGGATCTTGCCGGGGATTATGGTGCAGAGGCGCCGTTTCGCAGCCATATCCACATGGCACGGCATGGCTTTGGCCGGGGCGAATACAAGTATTACCGCTATCCGCTGCCGGATCTGATCGCGGGGCTGCGGAGCGCGCTTTATCCGCATCTCGCCGGGCTTGCGAATGACTGGAGCGCGCGTCTGGGGGCAGGGCGGGTCTATCCGGATCGCCATCAGGATTTCCTGCGCGACTGCCATGAGGCCGGCCAGACACGTCCGACACCGCTCCTCCTGCAATATGGGCCGGGCGATTTCAATTGCCTGCATCAGGATCTCTATGGCGATCTGGCCTTCCCGATCCAGGTGGCCTTCCTTCTGTCCGAGCCGGGGCGCGATTTCACCGGCGGCGAGTTTGTGCTGACCGAGCAACGCCCCCGGATGCAGAGCCGGGCCGAGGTGGTGCCACTGGCGCAGGGTGACGCGGTCGCGTTTGCGGTGCATAACCGGCCGGTCGAGGGCACAAGAGGCAGCTACCGTGTCAACCTTCGTCATGGCGTCAGCCGCATTCGCTCCGGGCAAAGGCATACACTTGGGATCATCTTCCATGACGCCCGGTGATCTGACCGGAGATCCGACCACTGACCTGACCGGTAAATATGCCGCTGCGCTGACCATCGGCAGCATCGCGACCCCGCTGGGTGCGCTGATCATGGTCACAGATGCGACGGGCGGGCTGATGGCATCGGAATATGCGGACCATGAGGACCGGCTGCACCGGCTGCTCTCGCGCCGCCTCGGGCCGGTCGATCTGCGACCCGGGGCGATCCCGCGCCGGGTGGCTGCGGCGGTGGAGGGCTATTTCGCGGGCGATCTGGTGGCGACAGACGGGATCGTGGTCTGTCTGACGGGCAGCCCGTTTCAGAACCTCGCCTGGGCGGCCTTGCGCCGCATCCCGCCCGGCAGGCCGGTGACCTATGGCGAACAGGCACTCCGGATCGGAAGGCCGGGCGCGGCGCGGGCAGTGGGGCGTGCGAATGGCAGCAACCCGTTCAACCTGATCCTGCCCTGCCACCGGCTTGTCGGTGCGGATGGCGCATTGACGGGCTATGCTGGCGGGCTGGAGCGCAAACGATGGCTGCTCGATCACGAGGCGCGCTTTGCCGCGCCGGGGTGATGTCACAGCAAGGCTTCACCTCATCGGCAAATGACGGCAAGGTCCGCCGGTCAGTGTCCCCCGACCGTCCGCGCTTTCCGGCTGGCCGCGACAGGGCGCTGCACCGCAAAGGAGAGCATGATGACCGACAAAAACACCGCCGCGCTGGAATTCCTGGCCACCCGCCTGTCGCAGCCGGCCAGGATGTTTAACCCGCCGGTGCCGTCGCGGGACGAGCTGACCGCGATGCTGCAGCTGGCGCTCCGGGTGCCCGATCATGGCAAGCTGGAGCCCTGGCGCCTGATCGTGCTGGAAAAACCCGATTTCACCCGCCTCGCCGATCTGGCCGAGGCACGGGCGAAAGAGATGGGGGCGGATGCGGAAAAGCTTGAAAAGGGGCGCGGCCAGTATGATCGCGGCCATCTGGCGGTGGTGGTGATTTCCGCGCCGAAAGCTTCGGATAAGATCCCTGTGGAAGAGCAGGTGCTGTCTGCGGGCGCGCTGTGCATGTCGCTTTTGTCGGTGGCGACGGCCTCGGGCTGGGGGGCGAACTGGCTCAGCGGCTGGCCGGCACATGATGCGGTGTTCCGGGCGCGGGCCTTTGGCTGCCAGGGCGCCGAGACCGTGGCGGGCATCATCCATATCGGCACAGCCGCGCATGCGTTTCCCGACCGGCCGCGCCCGGATCCTGCGCGGGTGGTGCAATGGGGGCTCGGGCCGGCCTGATCCCCCTCAGGCGCTGCCGGCCGCGCCGATTTTTGTCCTGTCTATGCTGATCCAGGCCGCGCCCTTCATGGGAATGGCCTGGAACACGTCTGCTTTCCACCGCTTGGGCGCGGTGTGGGCCTGTCAGGATGACGGCGTTTCCACGCTGTCTTTCGGCTCCAGAATACCACGGAAATCAAGGTCTTCGATGGTGATGCCGCCCCAGAGGATCACCGCCGCCATCGCCCCCCAGATCACCAGCGCAAAGCCCGTGGCGATCAGGGCCGAGCGGCCGATATTTTCTTCGGCCGGCGCCCCGGCGGGGGTGCCCGGAACGATATCGCCCGCCTCGGCCTGGGTGCGGGTGCGCAGCATCAGCACGATGTAGAAGGTCAGAAACCAGGTGACCGCGAAGAGGACGACGCCAGAGGTGAGGTTCATACCTGTTCAAGCTCCACAAGACAGCCGTTGAAATCCTTGGGATGCAGGAAAAGGACGGGTTTGCCATGGGCGCCGATCTTCGGCTCGCCATTGCCCAGCACCCGCGCGCCCTGCGCTTTCAGCCGGTCACGGGCCGCGATTATATCTTCGACCTCATAGCAGATATGATGAATGCCGCCCGAAGGGTTCTTTTCCAAAAAGCCATTGATCGGAGAGTTTTCACCCAGCGGATACAGCAGTTCGATCTTGGTATTCGGCAATTCGATGAAGATCACCGTCACGCCATGATCGGGTTCATCCTGAGGGGCGCCGACTTTTGCGCCAAGCGTGTCGCGATACTGGCGCGCGGCGGCTTCAAGATCGGGCACGGCAATGGCGACATGGTTCAGACGTCCGATCATCGGCTTCTCCTGCTTCATGTAGGGTCTCCTGGACTTATGCGCGCCGGGGCTGGGCGGGGCAAGGGGGAGAGAGGCCTCTGTTAACGCAGGCTTCATCAGAGATCTGCGAGGCTGGAGGGAGAGAATCACCCCCGACCGCCGCTGCGAAAGGATCAGCCCTATGGCCAGCCGTCTTCCTGCCAGTCCGGTTGTATTGCCCGGTCTTCTGCCTGTCGCCATGTCGCTGCCGCTGCGGGGGCTGACGGTGCTTGCGGTGGAAGACAGCCGCTTTGCCAGCGAGGCCTTGCGGCTTATTTGCCAGCGCTCGGGCGCGCGGCTCAGGCGGGCGGAAAGCCTGGCGGCTGCAGCCTCACATCTGGGGATCTACCGGCCGGATCTGGTGATTGTCGATCTGGGTCTGCCCGATGGGCGGGGCGAAGATCTGATCAGCGGCCTGAGCGGGACAGGCGGGCCGGTGGTGCTGGGAACCAGCGCTGACAGCGACGGGATGACGCGGGCGATGCGGGCGGGGGCCGCGGGCTATCTCGGCAAGCCGCTGCCCGATCTTGCCGGGTTTCAGGCGGCGGTTCTGGCGCATCTGTGCGACCGGCATCTGCACGGCGCGCCTGGCGGCGGGGGCGACCCCGCTGCTGTGGAACCCGATCCGATGGCGCTGCGCGATGATCTGCGGCTTGCCGAGGCCAGATTGCAGCATGCCCCCACAGCACAGGCCACCCGCGACTGGCTGCGCGGTTTTCTGGCCGGCCTCGCGCTGCAAAGTGGCGATGAGGCGCTGAAATCCGCAGCCGAAGCGGTCAGCCGCAACGGCGATCCTGGCCCGATCCGGGCGATCCTCAGCGAAAAGATCCGGCAGATGCCGGCTTTCCTGCCACCTGGTAAAAGCTCCGGCAGCACGCGGCAGGGCTGGGTCTGAGGGTGCCGGGCGTGAGGGGCCGTTTTCCGCGAGAGCCGGATGGATGATTTCTCCGGCTGCTGTCCCGGGAAGGCGGCTGCAAACATCGCATGGAGGTGAGGGAGGGCACCGGATACCTGAGATTGACGCTGATGTTCCCGGAAAACGAGTATTTTGCAATGGGTTACGCCGGGCTGTGCAAGACTTCCACCACAGGGCAGCCGCTTACAAGACGAGCGAGTGTTGTAACCGTCCGCAGGAAAGCACCAGGCCGAACGCGCATGCGACCTGGCATTGGCAAAGGCTCAGGCCGGTCCGGGCTCGGGCCCTTCCGATACCCGCTCTTGCGTTTCGTTCCCTCGTTCAGATCCGTCCCGGTTCACAAAAGCCCGGGATCCCGGACCGCCAGCAAAGGGCGTGTCAGATCCGAGAGGCGGGTCTTCTGCCGACCTTCGATGTCGAAATTTGACGGATCAAGCCAGGCCTTATGCGCTGTCTCCAGCGCCGGCCATTCCTTGTCGATCACCGAGAACCAGGCCGTATCGCGGCTGTGACCCTTTACGATCATATGCTGGCGGAAGACCCCTTCATAGCTGAAGCCCAGCCGCTGCGCCGCGCTGCGCGAGGGCAGGTTCAGCGCATTGCATTTCCACTCGTAGCGACGGTAACCGGCGGCAAAGGCCCAGCCCATCATCAGATGCATCGCTTCGGTCACCGCCACCTTGCGCTGCAAAGCGGGTGAAATGCAGATATGGCCCACCTCGACCGACCCACTTTCCGGTGCGATCCGCAGGAAAGAGGCGACCCCACCGGCCCGCCCGGTTTCCAGATCGCGCAGCACAAGGAAATACGGATCCCTGTCGCCCTCAGAGGCTTCGGTCCAGCGGTGATAATCCGCAGCCGTGGCGAAAGGCCCGTAGCCCATATAATCCCAGAGCCGGTCATGGCCGGCGAAACTGTCATGAAGCTCGGCCGCATGTTGCCAGGCCGAAAGCGGCTCGAGCCGCACATTGCGCCCTTCGAGTGCGAGACCCGCAGGCGATGGCGGCGGCGTCCAGTCGGGCAGGGCTTCGCCCCAGACCGGCCCCGGTTTGGTCTGATCATTCTGCATTGCCCGCCCTCCGCTGACTGTCCGGAGCGAGGCTAGGCAGCGTCCTTGTCGCGGGCAAGCAGCCATGAGATCTGGACTGATTTCCAGAGCATGACTGGCCTTAGGGTGATGGAGCGCCGAACCCGTTGAAATCCGCCTCGCTCAGGGTGACACCCGCCGCCCGCAGCCCGGCATAGCCAAACGCCATCTGGAAGTAAAACGAGGGCATGCCAAAGAGGTGCAGGAAGTCTCCGGCGGAAAGATCCAGGGGAATCCCGTTGATCTGCCGCCGGATCCTGCGAGACGGGTCGGGGTCAAACTCGGTTGGCTTCATGCCGCCCAGCAAGGCCCGCGCCACTGCAAGACGCGGCCCGAGCGCCTCTGGCAAATCCGGCAGCTCTCGCCCTGCCAATGGGAAGCAGATCTCAATGGAAAGGCCCGCCGCGATGGAAAATCGCTGGCGGGCCGTCATGTCCTGGAAGGGCTGATCCAGCGCCTCGGGCCCCGCAATCGCCACCATATCCGCAATGCGCGAAAGGGAATGGCGAAAGACGGGGACCGTGGTCTGATACATCATGCGTCCTTCGGGATCACCCTGAGGCGCAATTCGCGCAGCTGATCATTCGTCGGATCAGAAGGCGCGTTCATCAGCAGGTCTTCGGCGCGCTGGTTCATCGGGAACATGATAACCTCGCGGATATTGGTGGTATCGGCCAGCAGCATCACCAGCCGGTCGATCCCTGCCGCACAGCCACCATGGGGCGGCGCGCCATATTTGAACGCCTTGACCATGCCGCCGAACCGCTTGTCGACCTCGGAATTCGGGTAACCAGCGAGTTCAAACGCCTTATACATGATTTCCGGCTTATGGTTGCGGATGCCGCCCGAGATGATCTCATAGCCATTGCAGGCCAGATCATACTGATAGGCATAGACATTCAGCGGATCGCCCGACAGCGCCTCAAGCCCGCCTTGCGGCATCGAGAAGGGGTTGTGCGAGAAGTCGATCTTGCCCTCGTCGGTCTTCTCATACATCGGGAAATCGACAATCCAGGCAAAGCGGAAGCTGTTCTCCTCGGTCAGCTTCAGCTCGCGGCCGATCTCGTTCCTGGCGCGGCCGGCAACGGATTCGAACACATCGGGCTTGCCGCCGAGGAAGAAGACGGCGTCGCCGACATCCAGACCCAGCGAGGTGCGGATGGCTTCGGTCCGCTCTGCACCGATGGCTTTGGCGATGGGGCCGGCAGCCTCGGTCGAGCCATCTTCGGCCTTGCGCCAGAAGATATAGCCCATGCCCGGCAGGCCCTCTTTCTGGGCAAACGCATTCATGCGATCGGCGAATTTGCGCGAGCCGCCGGTCGGCGCGGGAATGGCGCGGATCTCGGTGCCCTCATTCTCCAGGAGGTTCGCGAAGATCGCGAAGCCCGAACCCCGGAAATGCTCGGACACATCGACCATCCTGATCGGGTTGCGCAGATCCGGCTTGTCCGAACCATACCATTTCAGGCTGTCGCGATAGGAAATCAGCGGCCAGTCGGCATAGACCTTGCGGCCCCCCCCGAACTCTTCGAACAGGCCCTGCAGCACCGGCTGAACGGTCGCGAAAACGTCTTCCTGGGTGACGAAAGACATCTCGATATCGAGCTGGTAGAAATCGGTGGGCGAGCGGTCGGCACGCGGGTCTTCATCACGGAAGCAGGGCGCGATCTGGAAATAGCGGTCAAAGCCTGCAACCTGGATCAGCTGTTTGAACTGCTGCGGTGCCTGGGGGAGCGCGTAGAATTTGCCGGGATGCAGGCGCGAGGGCACGAGGAAGTCGCGCGCGCCTTCGGGGCTGGACGCCGTGATGATCGGGGTCTGGAATTCGTTGAACCCCTGATCCCACATCGAGTTGCGCAGCCAGCGCACGACATTCGAGCGCAGGATCATGTTCTTATGCATCGTCTCGCGACGCAGATCGAGGAAGCGGTAGGTGAGGCGGGTTTCCTCAGGGTATTCGGTTTCGCCGAAAACCGGCAGCGGCAGGTCGCCGTCAACCGGGCCGAGCACCTCGACGCCGGTCGCATAGACCTCGATCTCGCCGGTCGGGATCTTTGCGTTCACAAGGCTTTCGTCTCGCGCTTTCACACGGCCGTCGATGCGGATTACCCATTCCGAGCGCACCTTGTTCAGCTCGGCAAAGGCCGGGCTGTCGCTGTCGGCCAGCACCTGGGTGATGCCGTAATGGTCGCGCAGGTCGATGAACAACACGCCGCCATGATCGCGCACCCGGTGCACCCAGCCCGAGAGACGCACATTTTCGCCGACATTGGCGCGTGCGAGGCCCGCACAGGTATGGCTGCGATAGGCGTGCATCATCAGTCCCCTTTCCGAGGTGTTTTTCCAGGCCCCGGTAAAACGCGCCTCATGAGAAGAAGTCAAGCCCGGCCCCGCCATGTTGCCCGCTGCACAAACCGCAGCGCCAGCCGGCGGGCAAATGAAAAGGCCCGCCGGAGCGGCGGGCCTCAGGGGTGAACCCCGATCAGTTCTGGTTCGGGATGTCGCCGGTGATGCCTTCGACATAGAAGTTCATCGTAGCAAGCACGCCGTCATCAGCGACTTCGCCTTCTGCCAGCCAGGCCGAGCCATCCTGCTTGTTCAGCGGGCCGGTGAAGGGGTGCCAGGTGCCGGCGGCGATTTCGTCACGAACCTTTTCGGCAGCGGCTTTCACTTCGGCCGGGACGGCTTCGGTGATCTCGCCGATCTCGACTTCGCCGCCCGCGATGCCTTCCCAGGCCGCCGATTGCTCATAGGTGCCATCCATCAGAGCGCCGACGCGCTTGATGTAATAGGGCGCCCAGTTGTCGATGATCGCCGAGACGCGGGGCGAGGGCTTGTAGGCCGACATATCCGAGGCCTGACCAAAGCCGATCACGCCCGGAACCTTGGCCGCTTCGGCCAGCGGTGCGGTGGAATCGGTGTGCTGCAGGATCACATCGACGCCCTGGTCGATCAGCGCCTTGGCGGCATCGGCCTCTTTTGCCGGATCGAACCAGGTATAGGCCCAGACGATCGACATGTTGACATCGGGGTTCACCTTTTTGGCGTGGATGAACGAGGCATTGATGCCCTGGATGACTTCGGGGATCGGGAAGGATCCGATATAGCCGATCTTGTTCGACTTGGTCATATGGCCGGCGATGGTGCCCATGACGGCGCGACCTTCATAGAAGCGTGCGTCATAGGTCGAGACATTCGGCTGGTCGCGTTTGAAGCCGGTGGCATGTTCGAATTTGATATCGGGAAACTGGGCCGCGACGGCCTGAGTCGCATCCATGAAGCCGAAAGAGGTGGTGAAGATGATATTGCAGCCATCCAGCGCGAACTGGGTGATCGCGCGTTCGGCATCAGCGCCTTCGGGGACCGATTCCTGCCAGGCGATCTCGACCTTGTCGCCATATTCCTCGACCAGGGCCAGTGCGCCCTGATGGTGCTGATAGGTCCAGCCGCCATCGCCGATCGGGCCGACATAGATGAAGCAGGCCTTCACCTTTTCCAGGCCCTGGGCCATGGCGGCGCCGCCTGACAGCGCGAGGCCGAGGGTGATGGCGGCAGTTGCCAGCAGGTTTCTGCGTTGCATGGGTAGTCTCCCCGTTCGGGCCGGGGCGGCAGGCCCCGGCAATAGATGCCTCAGCGTGAGGCGTGGAAATTCTGCCCCAGAGAGGCCGGCGCGCCAAAGCTGCGGCCGCGACCCGAGGACATGATGACAAGTACGATGATCGTGATGACGTAAGGCGCCATCGCAAGATATTCGACCGGAATGGCATAGCCGGCGGCCTGGAGGTTCGGCCCCAGCACCATCAGCCCGCCGAAAAGCCAGGCACCAAACAGCACGCGCCCGGGCCGCCATGAGGCGAAGACCACAATCGCCAGGGCGATCCAGCCGACGCCATTGGTCATCCGGTCGGTCCATTGCGGCACCCGCACCAGGCTGACATAGGCGCCGCCCATCCCGGCCATGGCGCCTCCGAACAGGATGCACAGAAGCCGGATCCGGTTGACCTTATAGCCAAGCGCATGGGCCGCCTCATGGCTCTCGCCCACGGCGCGGATGATCAGCCCGGCGCGGGTCCGGTTCAGCAGCACCCAGGTGACCAGCACCATCAGCAGCGAGAAATAGACCACCCAGTCGTGGCGGAACAGCATCGGCCCGAGAAAGGGAATATCGCGCAGGGGCCCGAGGTCCACAGGCGTGGTGACCGGCGGCTTGATGCCGTTATAGCCCTGGCCCGCCAGCGACGAGACCCCGATCCCGAAAAGGGTCAGCGCAAGGCCGGTGGCAACCTGATTGGCCTGGAACACCAGTGTCAAAAGCGCGAAGATCAGCGAGAAGGCGGCGCCAGAGGCCGCACCGATGGCAAAGCCCGCGACCGGGCTCTGGAAGGTGACGGCGGCGATAAAGCCGCTGACCGCGCCGATGATCATCATCCCCTCGACGCCGAGGTTCAGCACACCCGAGCGCTCCACCACCGTCTCGCCAAGGGCCGCGAGCAGGATCGGCACCGCGCCGACCATCAGCGAGGCGAGCAGGATCGCCACATCAAGGCCACCTATGATCATGCGCCTGCTCCTGTCCCAAGGCTCCGGCCGATGCGGATGCGGTAATTGGTCAGCATATCGACACCCAGCAGGAAGAAGAGCAGCATCCCCTGGAAGACCTGGATCGAGGCGGCAGGCAGGTTGAGCCGCGATTCGGCCAGGCTGCCCCCCACATAGGTCAGCGCCATCAGAAGCCCTGCAAGGATGATCCCCAGCGGGTTCAGCCGGCCAAGGAAGGCCACGATGATGGCGGTGAACCCGTAGCCGGTCGCGAATTTATCGGTGATCTGGCCAGAGGGGCCGCTGACCTCGAAGATCCCGGCCAGTCCGGCCAATGCGCCGGCGAGGCCGAGGCAGAAGATCACCAGCCGGGCAGGGCTTACACCATGGAACCGGGCTGCGCGCGGTGCCTGACCGGCAAGGCGGATGCGAAAGCCGATGCCGTGGCGCGTCAGCAGCACATAGGCCGCCACCGCCACGCCAAGTGCCGCGACCGCACCCCAGTGGAACCCGCTGCGCTCGATCAGATCGACATTGCGCGCGGCGGGATAGCCAGAGAAATTGCGGCTGCCGGGAAAGCCCATGCCGTCCGGGTTTCTCAGAAAGCTGAACGCCGCCTTGGCGAGGATCGCCTGGGCGACATAGACGAGCATCAGCGAGACGAGGATCTCATTGGTGTTGAACTTCGTCTTCAGGATGGCGGGGATCATGGCCCAGGCCCAGCCGCCAAAGGCGCCGGCCGCGATCATGACAGGAAAAATCAGCCGGTTTTCCGTCGGGTAGAAGGCGAGGCCGACCGAGGCGCCGATGATCGCGCCCATGATATACTGGCCCTCGGCGCCGATATTCCAGATGCCGGCACGAAAGCCCATGGCAAGGCCGACCGCGATCAGGATCAGGGGGGCGGCCTTGATGAAAAGCTGGGCGCGGAAATAGGAGGCATTGGCCCCCGCGAGCGGCTCCCAGAATATGGTCCGGATCACGGTGAAGGGATTGGAGCCGAGCGCTGCAAATAACAGCCCCCCCGCCACCATGGTCAGGAAAACGGCGAGAACCGGCGTGAACCACAGCCAGAACTGCGACGGAGTGGCGCGCCGCTCGAGCCTCAGCATGAGACGCCTCCGCCCGCCTGCCGCGCCGACCAATTCCTGCACAGGAATTGGCACGATTTCTGTACAGAAATCGGTCCTCTGGCCGATGCCGGCGCTTCAGGTCGCATGATGCGCCTCCTCCATCCCATGGGCCCCGCCCATCATCAGGCCGATCTCTTCGGTGCTCAGCCCTTCAACCGGGCGCGGCACCGAAAGACGGCCTTCATTCAGCACTGCAAAGCTGTCGGCGATTTCCATCAGCTCGTCGAGATCCTGGCTGATCACGACGACGGCCGCACCCTGGCCCGCGCAATCGAGGATCTTCTGCCGGATCGCGCTTGCTGCCGCAGCATCCACCCCCCAGGTCGGCTGGTTGATGACGATGACATCGGCCCCCTGTTTCAGCTCGCGCCCCATCAGGAATTTCTGCAAATTCCCCCCCGAAAGCGCCCGCGCCGCCACATCCGGCCCTGGTGTCCGCACATCATAATCGCGGATCACCTCTTCGGTGAAGTCGCGCGTTCTCGCGCGGCGGATAAAGCCGCGATCCGAGAGGTTCATCCGCACCGATGCGGTCAGCCAGGCATTGTCGACCAGGCTCATATCCGGTGCCGCCGCATGGCCGTAGCGGTCCTCGGGCGCGGCCACCAGCCCCGCCGCACGCCGCCCGGCCGGGCCGAGCGTGCCGATCCCGGTGCTGCCCAGCCGGATCGCATCTGCCGGGGCCGGCATTTCCCCCGACAGCGCCAGCAAAAGCTCGTCCTGGCCATTGCCCGCAACGCCGGCGATCCCCAGAACCTCGCCCTTTCTCACGCTGAAGCCCACGTCTTTGAGGGCGGTGCCAAAGGGGATAGGCGATGCCAGTGACAGCCCGTTCACCTCCAGCGCGATATCGCCCTTCTGACCTTTGCGACGCGCCGGCACCGCCAGCGATGCGCCGACCATCAGCTCCGCCATCTCGCGTGCCGATCGTTCGCGCGGCGTACAGGTTGCCACCACCCGGCCACGCCTGAGGATGGTTGCCTCATCACAGAGCGCCCGGATCTCTTCTAGCTTATGGCTGATATAAAGGATCGAGGTCCCCGCCGCCGCCAGCTGCCGCAGCGTGCGAAACAGGATCTCCACCTCCTGCGGCGTCAGCACCGAGGTCGGTTCATCCATGATCAGCAGTTTCGGATCCTGAAGCAGGCAGCGGATGATCTCGACCCGCTGCCGCTCTCCGGCAGAAAGATCACCCACGTTGCGGCCCGGATCAAGCGGCAGGCCATAAGCTTCGGAAACCTCGCGGATCCGCGCGGAAAGGGCGCGCATCGGCGGCGGATCCTCCATCCCTAGGGCGACATTCTCGGCAACATTCAGCGCCTCGAACAGGCTGAAATGCTGAAACACCATCGCGACACCCAGACGCCGCGCCTCGGCGGGGCGCGCTGGCGCATAGGGCTGACCGCGCAGGGTCATCCGTCCCTGATCGGGCCGCACCAGGCCGTAGATCATCTTGACCAGCGTCGATTTCCCGGCGCCGTTTTCGCCCAGAAGCGCGTGGATCTCGCCCGCCCGGATGGTGAAAGACACATCGCTGTTGGCGATGACACCCGGATAGGCCCTTGTCAGACCCTCCAGCCGCAGAAGCTCATCCGAACCGGCTGTCATCCGTGATCCCCGCTCTTTCCACCGCTGCTGACCCGGAGGCCAATCCGGATTCCCGTTTCCGTTTCAATAGTTGCACCGCCACCCCAATCGCAATGGCCTGTGGGTGTTTGCCAAGGCTCATATCACCAATCGGCGAGGTGATGCGCGATATTTCACCCCCAGGATGCCCCAGAGCGAGGAGCCTGCTGCGAAACCGGGCCCATTTCGTGGCCGATCCGATCAGCCCGATTCCCGCCGTCTCCTGCCCCAGCAGGAGGTGGCAAAGCTCCAGATCCAGCGCATGTGAGAAGGTGACGATCAGATGCCCGGCGCCCGCAGGCGCATGTCGCACCAGCTGCGCGGGGTCCGCCGCCCAGAGCGCGTCGACGCCTTCGGGCAGGGTGTCAGGAAAGCGGGCGCGCGACGTGTCGATCCAGGTCAGCGCGAAATCCGGCAGCGGGCCGAGGACCGCGACCAGGGCCCGTCCGACATGGCCCGCCCCCCAGATCCAGAGCGGGCTGGCCGCTGCGCTCAGGGGCTCCGCCAGCCAGCCGCCGGTGCAAAGCGGGCCGCCTTCCCAGGCCCGGCCATTGCGGGCCCGCGCCAGTGCACGCCGGATCCGGAACGGCATCGCGCCCGCCTCCGGGCTGACAGGTCGCGCAACGACCGTGCCGCTCAGCCCGGCAAGCCGCGCCTGATCCCAGTGTTCGCTGACCAGATCGACCACGCCGCCGCAGCATTGCCCAAGGCCCGGGCCAAGCGCATGGCGTGTCAGCCCGCCATTTCCGGCCCCCGCCAGCATCTTGCGCGCGCCCGTCACGGCGAGATATTCCAGCGCGCCGCCGCCGATCGTGCCCTTCTGGCCGTTCTCCCAGACCAGCATCGCCGCCCCGTCCTCGCGCGGGGACGACCCCTGATGTCCGGCGATCACCACCCGGATCACCGGCCCATGTTCCGCAAGTGTCGCCCGCAGGGCTTCTGCGTCAAACATCGCGCCTGACCCTTTCCACCGCTGCCAGCACCGCCTCCGGCGTTGCGGGCGCCACCAGATCAGGCCAGACCCGTCCATCCCCACAATCAGCGCCACAGGCGGCGACCGCCGCCGACAAAGCGGCATGGACCGAGATCCCCAGCATGAAAGGCGGCTCGCCCACCGCCTTTGAGCGCCCAACCGTCGCTTCGCGATTTGGCCGGTTCCACAGTTCCACATTGAAAATACGCGGCCGGTCGGAGCAGGCCGGGATCTTATAGGTCGAGGGCGCATGGGTCATCAGCCGGCCCTTGCGGTCCCAGACCAGCTCTTCGGTGGTAAGCCATCCTGCGCCCTGAACATAGGCGCCCTCGATCTGGCCGATATCAATCGCGGGGTTCAGCGGCGATCCGGTGTCATGCAGGATGTCGGTGCGCAAAATGCGGTTCTCGCCGGTCAGACAATCGATCACCACCTCGCTTACCGCCGCGCCATAGGCGAAATACAAAAACGGCCGGCCCTGACCCCTGATCCGGTCCCAGGTGATTTTCGGCGTGGCATAGAAGCCGGTCGAAGACAGCGAGATACGCGCCTGATAGGCCCAGGCCGCGACCCTGGCAAAGGGATAGGCCTCGCCCGCCACCCGCACCATCCCGTCCTGGAACCGCACTGCCTCCACCGCCACCTGATGCTTTTCGGCCAGAAATCCGGCAAGCCGCCCCCGGATCACCAAAGCCGCCTCGCGCGATGCCATCCCGTTCAGATCCGACCCTGACGAGGCCGCCGTCGCCGAGGTATTGGGCACTTTCGCCGTGTCGGTCGCGGTGATGCGGATATCGCCTGCCTCAAGGCCAAAGACTTCTGCCACCACCTGGGCCACCTTGAGGTTCAGCCCCTGACCCATCTCGGTGCCACCGTGATTGAGATGCACCGAGCCGTCCTGGTAGACATGCACCAGCGCCCCCGCCTGGTTCAGCCATGTCAGGGTGAAGGAAATCCCGAATTTCACCGGCGTCAGTGCGATGCCGCGCTTAAGCACCTGTGATCCCGCATTCCAGGCCGCAATCTCTGCCTTTCGCGCCAGGTAATCCGAGCTTTGCACCAGTCGCGCCACCAGCTCCTGCCCGACAAAATCTTCGACCGGCATCTGATAGGGCGTGGTCTGAACAGCGCCCTTTCTCCTGCCCGGAATACTCCGTGACGCGCCGGGGGGCTGGCCACCCGGTTCCTCTGCTGCAATGGCCGGCTCGTAGAAATTGATCCGCCGCACCTCCAGCGGCTCGCGTCCGAGGGCGAATGCGATATGATCCATCACCCGCTCGATCCCGATCATCCCCTGCGGCCCGCCAAAGCCCCGGAAGGCGGTGGCGGATGCTGTATTGGTTTTCAGCCGATGACTCTCGATGCGGATATCCTTCAGGAAATAACAATTGTCCGCATGCAGCATCGCCCGGTCCGCCACCGGCAAAGACAGATCCTGGCTCCAGCCGCAGCGGAAAAGATGCGTGACCGCTATCCCGAGCACCCGGCCTTCATCATCGAACCCCGCCTCGTAGCGGATCTCGAGATCGTGGCGCTTGCCGGTGATGACCATATCGTCATCGCGGTCATAGCGCATCTTGCAGGCCTGGCCGGTCAGGCGCGCCGCCACCGCGCAGGCGATTGCCAGTGCATTGCCCTGACTTTCCTTGCCGCCGAAACCGCCCCCCATCCGGCGCGTCTCGACCCGGACCGAGGCCATCGGCAGATGCAGGGCATGGGCGACCTTATGCTGGATCTCGCTTGGATGCTGGGTCGAGGACAGGATATGCATCCCGTCTTCCTGCGGCAGCGCCGCTGCGATCTGGCCCTCAAGGTAGAAATGTTCCTGGCCGCCAACCGGGAAGCGGCCCGCGATCCGCTGCGGCGCGGCTGCAATCGCGGCCGCCGCATCGCCCCGCGCCCAGATCACCGGCCCCTGTTCAAAGCGGCTGTCTGCTTCCAGCGCCTCTTCGATGGTCAGGATCGGGGTTTCTTCGTGGTAGTCGATCCGGGCCAGCCGCGCTGCCCGCCGCGCCGCGAGAAGGCTTTCCGCCAGCACGATAAACAGCGGCTGGCCGTGGAAATGAATGGCATCCGGGCTCAGCAGCGGCTCGTCATGGGTCGAAGGGGAACAATCGGGCATAGCGCCGAAAGCGGCGATCAGATCATCTGCCGTAATCACCCGCACGACACCGGGCGCGGCCAGTACGGGCGCGAGGTCGATGCTGTCTACCCTCCCGCGCGCTATGCCGGCCAGGCCAAAAGCCAGATGCAGCGCGCCCTGGGGCAGGGGAATGTCATCCAGATAGCGCGCCGTTCCCGCCACATGCAAAGGCGCGGAATCGTGGGGGAGGGGTTTTCCGATGCTCATGGCGCCACCTTCAGCACGGAGGTTTCCACGCCGGAGCGTTCCAGAAAGCAGCGCAGCAAGAGATTTTGCGCGACAGTAAGCCGGTACCCGGCCGAGGCGCGCATATCGGAAAGCGGCTGGTAATCTTCCGCCATGGCGCGCATCGCATGGCGGATCGTCGTCTCGCTCCAGTCCTGACCGATAAGCGCCGCCTCTGCGCCGCGCGCGCGTTTCGGGATCGCGGCCATGCCGCCAAAAGCGATGCGGGCAGAGGTGATGCGGCCCTCGCTATGCGTGATATTGAAGCAGCCGCAAAGCGCGGAAATATCCTGGTCGAAGCGTTTCGAGACCTTGTAGCAGCTCAGATCCGGGGCGGCGGGCAGGGTGATCGCCTCGACAAATTCGCCGGGCAGGCGGTCTTGTTTGCGGTAATCGAGGAAGAAATCCTCAAGCGCGAGGCTGCGGCGGGTGTCGCCCTGGCGCAGATGCAGCCTGGCGCCGGCGGCGATCAGCGCGGGCGGGCCGTCGCCGATGGGCGAGCCATTGGCGATATTGCCGCCGATTGTGGCCGCGTTGCGGATCTGGGCCGAGGCGAAGCGGCGCAGGAACTCAGCAAGGCCGGGATGGCTGGTTTTCACCGCTGCGCGCAGCCGGGCGATGGTGACCATGGCGCCGATGCGCAGGCCTTCGGAGGTATCGGTGATGCTTTGCAGGTCTTTGATCTGGTTGAGGAATATGACCGGTGAGAGGGAGCGCAGCTGTTTTGTGACCCAGAGACCGATATCGGTGGCACCGGCGATCAGCGTGGCCTCGGGCGTCGCGGCATAAAGGGCTGCGAGGGCATCTGTGGTGGTCGGGGTCAGGGGGGCTGTCTGCCCCCCTCGGCCTTTGGCCTCACCCCCCGAGGATATTTCCGGACAGATGAAACCGGCATCTTTTTCAAGCCAGTCGGGGATGGGGGCGGTCTCGGCAGCCCGGGCGGCGCGGAGGATCGGCGCGTAGCCGGTGCAGCGGCAGAGATTGCCGGCGAGGCTGTCATCGTGGCTCCGGTCGCCGTTCAGATGGGCCGCGGCCATCGAAGCGATGAAGCCCGGCGTGCAAAAGCCGCATTGGCTGCCGTGATGGGTGATCATCGCCGCTTGGACCGGGTGCATCTCGCCTTTGGGGCCGGTGATGCCTTCGACGGTGCGGATGGCTTTGCCTTTGAGCTGCGGCAGGAAGAGGATGCAGGCATTGACCGCGCGGGCGCCGGTCTCGTCACGCAGGATGACGGTGCAGGCGCCGCAATCGCCTTCGTTGCAGCCCTCTTTCGTGCCTTTCAGCCCGCCTGTGTCGCGCAGCCAGTCGAGCAGCGTCCGGGTGGGGCTTTCGGCCTCCGGGATGTGGGTTTCAAGTCCGTTCAGCCAGAAACTGATACCGGTCATTCTTCAATCCGCCGCGATACTCCCTGTGGCGGGGTCTGTGCCTGCCGGCCCGATGCGGCGTAGGGCCGGGCGGTGCGCCCCTTTGCTTATACCCTCATCAAGCCGGGCTGCGGATGGGCTGGCAAGAAAAATTATTAATCGGATGATAGAAAGAGTTTATCGCGAGATGCGAAAGCGGCTGCCGGTTTTCTGCGCAGGCCGCCGCGCCCGTCTTTCGACCCTTCCTTGCGCAGCGGGGCGGGGTTAGACTGGCACCATGTCACGCGCCCCCAAATTCATCCATCTACGCACCCATACCGAACATTCGCTGCTGGAAGGCGCGATACCGGTCAAGAAGCTCGTGAAACTGGCGGCGGGCGCCGAGATGCCGGCCATCGCGGTCACCGATTCCAACAATATGTTCTGCGCGCTGGAATTTTCCAGTCATTGCAAGGATGCCGGGGTCCAGCCCATCGTCGGCTGCCAGGTGGCGCTGGAATATGATCCGGCGACGCCGGGAGAAAAGCCGCGCCTGCCGGCCTCGCTTGTGCTCCTGGCGCAGACCGAGGCGGGATATGAGAATCTGATGAAGCTGAACTCCTGCCTCTATCTGGGCAAGGCGGGGCAGCTGGTGCAGGTGACGGTGGATCAGCTGGCGGCCCACAGCGCAGGGCTGATCTGTCTGAGCGGCGGGCCGGACGGGCCTTTGGGGCGGTTGTTGCAGGGCGGGCAGATGCCGAAGGCCCGGGCCCTGACCGAACGGCTGGCGGCGATTTATCCCGATCGGCTTTACATCGAATTGCAGCGCCATCCGGGCGAGGGCGGGCGACTGCCGCAGGCCGAAGCCCTGTCCGAGCGCGGCCATATCGAGCTGGCCTATGATCTGAACCTGCCTCTGGTTGCGACGAATGACGTCTATTTCCCGAAATCCGACATGTATGAGGCGCATGACGCGCTGATCTGCATCGCGGAAGGCGCCTATGTCGACCAGCTGGAGCCGCGCAGACGTCTGACGCCGCAGCATTATCTGAAATCCGAATCCGAGATGTGCGCGCTGTTTGCCGATCTGCCGGAGGCGCTGGAAAACACCGTCGAGATCGCGCGCCGCTGTGCCTTCATGGCCTATAAACGCAAACCTATCCTGCCGGTTTTCGCAGAAGATGAGGTAGAGGAACTGCGGCGCCAGGCCTGGGACGGCCTGGAGAAACGCCTCGCCGTGATTCCGCTCGCCGCGCCGCGCGAAGAATATGAGGAACGGCTGAAATTCGAGCTCTCGATCATCGAGCGCATGGGGTTCCCCGGCTATTTCCTGATCGTGTCCGATTTCATCAAATGGGCCAAGGACCACGATATTCCGGTCGGGCCGGGGCGGGGTTCGGGGGCGGGCTCGCTTGTCGCCTATGTCCTGCTGATCACCGACCTTGATCCTTTGCGCTATGCGCTGCTGTTCGAGCGGTTTCTGAACCCCGAGCGGGTCTCGATGCCCGACTTCGACATCGACTTCTGCATGGATCGCCGCGAGGAGGTGATCCGCTATGTGCAGGACAAATACGGCCATGACAAAGTGGCGCAGATCATCACCTTCGGCGCGCTGCTTTCAAAGATGGCGGTGCGCGATGTCGGGCGTGTGCTGCAGATGTCTTATGGTCAGGTGGACCGGCTGGCGAAGATGATCCCGGTCGAAGGGGTCAAGCCGGTCTCGATCACCAAGGCACTGGCGGATGAGCCGCGTCTGCGCGAGGCGGCGAAAGAAGAGGTTGTCGCGCGGCTGCTGAAATATGCCGAACAGGTCGAGGGGCTTTACCGCTCTGCCGGCACCCATGCCGCCGGTGTGGTGATCGGCGACCGGCCGCTGGATGAGCTGGTGCCGCTCTATCAGGATCCGCGCTCGGACACGCCCGCCACCCAGTTCAATATGAAATGGGTTGAGGCGGCAGGGCTGGTGAAGTTCGACTTCCTCGGGCTGAAGACCCTGACCGTGATCAAGGATGCGATTCGTCAGGTGCTGGAAGCCGGGCGGCCTTTGCATATCGGCCCGGATGGCACGCAGCTTTACGACCCGCCAAAGGGTGCTGAGAACGATATCGGGCATATCCCGCTTGATGACAAAGCGACCTATGACCTTTATTCCGCCGCGCGCACGGTTGCCGTCTTCCAGGTGGAAAGCTCAGGCATGATGGATGCGCTCCGGCGCATGAAGCCGACCTGTATCGAGGATATCGTCGCCTTGGTGGCGCTGTATCGCCCCGGCCCGATGGAGAATATCCCGACCTATTGTGAGGTGAAAAACGGCACGCGCGCGCTGGAAAGTATCCATCCGACCATCGATCACATCCTGAAAGAGACGCAGGGCATCATCGTCTACCAGGAGCAGGTGATGCAGATCGCCCAGGTCATGGCGGGCTATTCACTTGGTGGCGCCGACCTGTTGCGCCGCGCGATGGGGAAAAAGATCGCCGAGGAAATGGCGAAAGAGCGGCCCAAATTTATCGAGGGCTGCACGGCCACCCACCAGATCGACACCAAAAAATCCGGCGAGGTCTTTGACCTGCTGGAGAAATTCGCGAATTACGGCTTCAACAAATCGCACGCTGCGGCCTATGCGGTCGTGAGCTACCAGACCGGCTGGATGAAGGCGAACCACCCGGTCGAATTCATGTCCGGTGTGATGAATTGCGATATCCATCTGACCGACAAGCTCGCCGTCTATAAACGCGAGCTGGACCGGATGGAGGTCAAGGTCGTGCCGCCTTGCGTCAACCGCTCGCTCGCGGTGTTTTCGGTCAAAGATCAGCAACTGGTCTACGGCCTCGGCGCGCTGAAAAATGTCGGTGTCGAGGCGATGCGGTCTATCGTCGATGCGCGTGGCGACAGGCCTTTCGCGACGATCTTCGATTTCGCGCGCCGGGTGGATCTGAAAAAGATCGGCAAACGCCCGATGGAGATGCTGGCCCGCGCCGGGGCCTTTGACCAGCTTGATCCCAACCGCGCCCGCATGTTCGAGGCACTGGACGGGCTGGTCGTCTATTCGGCGGCGGTGCATGAGGCGGCGGTCTCCGCTCAGGTCTCGCTCTTCGGGTCTTCGGGCTCCGATATCCCCGAGCCGCGTATCCCCTTCCGCGATGACTGGCTGCCGGTCGAACGGCTGGGGCATGAACATCAGGCCGTGGGCTTTTATCTCTCGGGCCATCCGCTCGATGATTACATGCCGGCGCTGAAACGCCAGAAGGTCGAGACCCTGGCAGAGATCACCAGGAAGGCACTGGCCAAAGGCCCTTATATCGCAAAGATCGCGGGCTCGGTCTCGGCGCGGCAGGAGCGGAAATCGGCCAAGGGCAATCGATTCGCTTTTGTCTCGCTCTCGGACCCGACCGGGCTTTATGAGGTCACCTGTTTCTCGGACGTGCTGGAAGCCTGCCGCGAGTTTCTGGAGCCGGGCAGCAATGTGGTGCTGACGGTCAAGGTCGACCCGGATGGCGAGGGCGTGAAGCTTCTGGCCAATGGCGTCGAACCCATCGACCGCGTGGCGGCAAAAGCCGAGGCAGCCGATATCCGCATCCATATTGACCGGCCCGAAGCGGTCACCTCGATCGCCATGCTGCTGGGCAAATCCGAGGGCCGGATGCGCGGTCGCATCACGCTTTGTGTTCCCGATGAAGAGGGGCGCGAGATCGACCTTCTCTTGCCCGACCCCTATCCGGTCAGCCCGCAGATCCGGGGCGCGATCAAGGCGATGCAGGGCGTGGTGATGGTCGAAGAGGTCTGACACTGTTCTCCCGGCGCCACCTGGCACCGGGATCATGCCTTCCGGCTTCACGCCGACCGGGTCGGGAAACGCATCAGCAGCCACTGCGCCAATCAGCCGTCACCAATGCGGCGGCGGCTGGTTCGCAGCCGGGGCCTCGCCCGCCATCTGCTCGCGTTCGGCCTCGCGCTCCATCAGCATATGCACCCGGCGGTTCAGCTGGGTGATCTCGCGATCCTGGCGCGCCACCACATCCGACAGATCATCCATCGTCCGGATCAGATGCGCGATCCGTTCTTCCAGGGCTGCATCCCGGTCGCTTCTCTCTGTCGTCATCTTATCCGCCGCTTGTCGCCTCTTGCCCCATCCGCTAGAGGATGCAGCAACTGCCGCCGGGCCGCAATCACCGGCAAACGCTCCTCTATCCGAAGGCAAGACCCATGTCCGAAGGCAAGATCCGCCGCCCCCGGGCCGAGACCCCCAAGGGATTTCGCGATTATTTCGGGGCCGAGGTCACCGAACGCAAAGCCATGCTCGACGCCATTGCCGGGGTCTATCATCGCTATGGGTTCGAGGCGCTGGAGACATCGGCGGTGGAAACCGTCGAGGCGCTTGGCAAATTCCTTCCCGATGTCGACCGCCCGAATGAGGGTGTTTTTGCCTGGCAGGATGAGGATGAGGCCTGGATGGCATTGCGCTATGACCTGACGGCGCCACTGGCGCGGGTCGCGGCGCAATATCGCAACGATCTGCCCTCACCCTATCGCCGCTATGCGATGGGGCCGGTCTGGCGGAACGAAAAGCCGGGTCCGGGTCGCTTCCGCCAGTTCTACCAATGCGACGCCGATACGGTCGGCACGGGGTCGGTGGCGGCGGATGCCGAAATCTGCGCCATGCTCTCGGATGCGCTGGAAGTGGTCGGCATCCCGCGCGGCGATTACGTGGTCAAGGTGAACAACCGAAAAGTGCTGAACGGGGTGATGGAGGTCGCGGGCGTCCTTGATCCCTCGGATGCCACCAGGTTCGAGGCCGAGCGTGGCATCGTTCTGCGCGCCATCGACAAGATCGACCGGCTGGGCGATGCGGGCGTGCGCGCGCTGCTGGGCGAGGGCCGCAAGGACGAGTCCGGTGATTTCACCAAAGGCGCGGGCCTGTCCTCGGAACAGGCCGAAGTGGTGATGGGCTTTGTTTCGGCGAAACGTGACAGTGGCGCGGAGACGGTCGCCCGGTTGCGCGAACTGGTCGGCGCCTCGACCCTTGGCGCCGATGGCGTCAATGAGCTGGAAACCATCGCGGCGCTGCTGGATGCCCAGGGCTATGGGCCTGACCGGATCGTGCTGGACCCAGGTGTCGTGCGCGGCCTTGGCTATTATACCGGACCGGTTTTCGAGGCGGAACTGACCTTTGAAATCCTCGACGAAAAGGGCCGCAAGCGCCAGTTCGGCTCGGTCGCGGGCGGCGGGCGCTATGACGATCTGGTGAAACGCTTCACCGGCCAGGCGGTGCCTGCGACCGGCGTGTCGATCGGGGTCGACCGGCTCCTTGCGGCGCTGCATGCGAAAGGTCGCGTGGCGGCGGATACGACCGGCCCGGTCGTGGTGACCGTGATGGACCGTGACCGTATGGCCGATTACATGTCGATGGTCGCGGATCTCAGAAATGCCGGCATCCGTGCCGAGGTCTATCTCGGCAATCCGAAGAACTTCGGCAACCAGCTGAAATATGCGGATAAACGGCAAAGCCCGGTTGCGGTGATCCAGGGTTCGGACGAGGCGGCGCGCGGTGTTGTGGTGCTGAAAGACCTGATCCTTGGCGCGAAAATCGCGGAAAACGCCACGCTTGAGGAATGGAAAGACCGCCCCGCCCAGGTCGAGACCGCGCGCGGCGATCTGGTGGCCTCTGTGCGCAAGATGCTGGGGCAATGATGCTTTCCGCCAGTGACAGGGCCGCGATCCGCGCGGTTGCCGATGAGCTTTACGGGCAGTTTCTCGCCGCCGGTGCCGTGGCGGTCGAGACCGAGATCCTGCAGCCTGCCGGCCCGCTTCTGGATCTTTACGGCGAGGATATCCGTGCCCGCGCCTATGTGACCGCCGATCCGACCCTTGGCGAAATGATGCTGCGCCCCGATTTCACCGTGCCGGTGGTCGAGGCCCATATGCGGGACGGTGCCGAGCCCGCACGTTATGCCTATATGGGCGAGGTCTTCCGCCGTCAGGAAGACCCTGACGCCCGCGCCCGCGAATATCTCCAGGTTGGCTTTGAGGTCTTTGACCGTGCCGCCTCCGAGGCCGATGCCGAGGTTTTCGCACTGTTCTCCGACCTGTTGGCGCCCCTGAACCTGCGCCCGGCCACCGGCGATATCGGGATTCTGATGGCCGCAGTGCGTGGGCTGTCGACCTCGGACCGGCGCAAGGCCGCGCTCTTGCGCCATATCTGGCGCCCGAAGCGGTTTCGTGCGCTGCTTGACCGTTTCGCGGGGCGTGCCGCGCCGTCTCCGGCCCGGGCCGCGCTGCTCGAGCGGCTGAAATCCGATGCGCCAGAGGCGCTGATCGAGGCCGCAGGCCCGCTTGTCGGTCTGCGCTCGGCCGAAGATATCGCCGGCCGCGCAGCCGCGCTGATCGAAGATGCGGCCACGCCGCCCATCGCTGCGACCGAAGCCGCGCTGCTTTATGATCTGCTGACGCTTCAGGCGCCCTCGCTGGCGGCGCTCGCCCATCTGCGCGGGATTGCGCCCATGCTGCCCGCGATCACCCCGGCGATTGAACGATTTGCGGCGCGGCTCGAAGCGCTGAAGGCGCGCGGCGTCAATGTCGAAACCCTGCCTTTCGAGGCAAGCCACGGGCGCACCACGCTGGAATATTATGACGGCTTTGTCTTCACCCTGGCGGCCGCCGATCCGGCCCTGCCGGCGGTGGCGTCGGGCGGGCGCTATGACGCGCTGACGGCGCATCTGGGCCAGGGTGGCTCGATCCCCGCCGTGGGCGGCATCATCCGCCCCGAACTGGTGGCGCGACTGAGGGGGGGGATCTGATGCTCAAGATCGGGGTGCCGTCCAAGGGCCGGCTGATGGAAAAGACCTTCGACTGGTTCGGCGCGCGCGGGCTCGCGATGGCGAAAACCGGCAATGAGCGGGAATATTCCGGCCGGATCGACGGGATTGACGGGGTGGAACTGGTGATGCTTTCCGCCGGCGAAATCCCGCGCGAGCTGGCAGCGGGCCGCATCCATCTGGGCGTGACCGGATCGGATCTGGTGCGTGACAAGCTGGCGGCGTGGCACGCCCAGGTGGCCGACTGGCAGCCGCTTGGCTTTGGCCATGCTGATCTGGTGATCGCGGTGCCCCAGGCCTGGGTCGATGTCGATACGCTGGATGATCTGGATGCCGCCGCAAGCGCCTTCCGGGCGCAACACGGGTTTCGCCTCAGGATAGCGACGAAATATCATCGCCTCGTGCGCGACTTCCTGACCGCCAATGGTGTTGCCGATTACGCGCTGGTGGACAGCCAGGGCGCGACCGAGGGCACGGTGAAGAACCTTACCGCCGAGGCGATTGCCGATATCACCTCGTCGGGCGAGACGCTGCGCGCCAACCACCTGAAGATCCTCCCGGAGGGGCTGATCCATCAAAGCCAGGCTACTCTGTTCCTGGCCCGCAACGCGGATTGGGCGCCTGATCAGACCGCGACCCTCGCGGCGCTTGCGGCGAGGCTGGGCCTCCCGATGCCGGGGCTCTGATCTTCCTCCTAGTCTAAACGCCCGGGACTGCGGGGGGGAGCCCCGCCTCCACCACCAGCCAGGGGTGCGGATAGCGGTATTCCTCGAGATTGCGGCTTTCACCGATCCGGTCCACGACCGCAATCAGCCCCGGCGCGCCGAGCGGCGTCAGCACCCCATGCCAGGTGCCACGATGCAGGTTCACGCCTTGCGCACCATTGGTCAGAAAGGCGCGGGGGGTCATGTCCGGGCCGGTGGCGACGATCACCAGGAAGGGCTGATCCGACATCGGGATAAAGGCCTGTGAGCCATCCGGGTGGCGCTCGATCAGGTCGAATTCATAGGGCAGGGCGCGGGGCGCGGCCTTGAAAACCGAGATACCGGCGCGGCCGGGCGGAGAGCTGTCTTCGCCGAAATCGAGGCGGGCAAGGTCATGATGGCGCTGGCAGAGGCCGTCATTGATCAGGCGATGGGGGCCGGTTGCCGCAAGAACGTCGCCGAAGGGGGCGAAGGCCTCGGGTGTCAGGGGTTCTGGGTGGATCTGCATGGCGGCCTTTATACTTGTGGTGAGCGCCGGGGGGCCTCGGCCCCCCGGACCCCCGAGGATATTTTCAGACAGATGAAAAGGAGCGGGTTTCAGCGCCCGGACGGGTTGCCGAAGGCGCCGGGGCCGCGCAGTTTGGCGTGACGGTTGACATCTTTGTAAAGCAGGTAACGGAACGGGCCCGGGCCGCCGGCATAGCAGGCCTGGGGGCAATAGGCGCGCAGCCACATGAAATCGCCGGCCTCGACCTCGACCCAGTCCTGGTTGAGTTTATAGACCGCCTTGCCTTCGAGCACATAGAGACCATGTTCCATGACATGGGTCTCTTCGAACGGGATCACGCCGCCGGGCTGGAAGGTGACGACGGTGACATGGCCGTCATGGCGCAGATCGTCGGGCGCGACGAAACGGGTGGTGGCCCAGACGCCGCCCGTGTCGGGCATCGGCGTCGGTGCGATATCGCGCTCATTGATCACGACAGGGTCGGGGGGCGTCAGGCCGGCGGCGGGCTCCCACAATTTGCGGATCCAGTGGAAACGCGCGGGGCTGCGGCCTTCGGCAAAAAGCGTCCAGGAGGCGCCGGGCGGGATATAGGCGTAGGAGCCTGCCTCCATCTCATAGCCCTCGCCGTTCAGCGTCAGCGTGGCGAGGCCTCCTGTGAAAAAGAGCCAGCCCTCGGCGCCGGCATCGGGTTCGGGGGTCGTGGAACCACCGCCGGGCGCGACCTCCATCACATATTGGCTGAAGGTTTCCGCAAAGCCCGACATCGGGCGGGCGATCAGCCAGAGCCTGGTTTTATCCCATCCCGGCAGAAAACTGGTGAGGATGTCGGAGAAACAGCCCTTCGGGATCACCGCATAGGCATCGGTGAACACGGCCCGCCCGGTCATCAGCCGGGTCTGGGGGGGCAGGCCGCCTTCGGGAGCGTAATAGCTGCGTGTCGTCATGGCAGGAGGTCTTTCAGGCGAAGGGTGGCAATGCGTTCCACCTGGGTGCAGGCGGTCTTGAATTCGGTCTCGCTGTCATTGGCGAGGCGGGCCTCGAACGCGGCGAGGATCGAGGCCCTGGTATTGTCACGGACCGCGATGATGAACGGAAAGCCGTGAC
This sequence comes from Pseudomonas sp. GX19020, assembly GCF_023371075.1. NCBI lineage: Bacteria > Pseudomonadati > Pseudomonadota > Gammaproteobacteria > Pseudomonadales > Pseudomonadaceae > Pseudomonas > Pseudomonas sp. GX19020. The sequence goes on along the minus strand of NZ_JAMCCR010000023.1, from coordinate 25,270 downwards.
GCGCGGTATAAGCGCTGTTGAGCCGCTGAAAGGTGGCGCGCTCGGCATCGGTCAGGGCGTCCAGCGCTGCCGAGGCCTGCTCGGATGTGCTGGACGCCGTCAGCCGTTTTGCGGCGGCCAGTTTGCCGGCGAGATCGGGATGGGCGCGCAGCACCTGAAGCCGGGCCTCGGGAGAGGCACGGCGGAAGGTGCGGGCCAGTGCAGAGGCCAGCCCGACAGCGCTGTCATGGGCGGGGCCAAGTTCCAGCTCCCATGCCTGATCCGCGATCCAGGGCGAATGTTCGTAAATGCCGCCGAACCGGGCGACAAATGCCGCGCGCGACATTTGCGAGGGGCGTTCCTGCGCAACCGGCGGATGGATGCGCCGCCAGTGATCGGCAATGTCGATGCGGCGGGGAAACCAGACCCCCTCATGGCTTTGCGCGTAATCAAGAAACTTCTGCAGGCCCGCAAATTTTCCGGGCCGCCCGATCAGCCGGTTATGCAGGCCTATGGAAAACATCTTGGCGTGACCCGCGACGCCTTCGGCATAAAGCACATCAAAGCTGTCTTTCAGATAGGTGAAGAACTGCTCGCCGGTGATATAGCCCGGCGCAGTGGCAAAGCGCATGTCATTTGCCTCGAGCGTATAGGGGATCACCAGCTGATCATGGTCGCCGGTCTTCAGCCACCAGGGCAGATCGTCGTCATAAGTGTCGGAAATCCAGGCGAGGCGCCCTGTCTCTGCGGTAAGCCGCACCGTGTTCATCGAGCAGCGTCCGGTATACCAGCCCGAAGGCGGCGCCCCGGTGACCTCTTCATGCAGGCGGAAGGCTTCGGCAATCGCTGCGGCCTCGTCGGCCTCGGGCATATCGCGATGCTCGACCCATTTCAGCCCGTGGCTGGCGATTTCCCATCCCGCCTCCTGCATCGCGGCCACCTGTTCGGGGTTGCGCGCCAATGCGGTCGCGACACCATAGATCGTGACCGGGATACCCCGCCGGGTGAACAGGCGGTGGAGCCGCCAGAACCCCGCCCGCGCGCCGTAATCGTAAAGCGATTCCATATTCCAGTGGCGCAGGCCAGGCCAGGGCTGCGCGCCCGCGATGTCCGAGAGGAAGGCTTCTGACCCGGCATCACCATGCAGGATATTGTTCTCGCCGCCCTCTTCGTAATTCAGCACCAGCGAGATGGCGATCTTCGCGCCTCCGGGCCAGGCCGCATCGGGGGGATTGGGGCCATAGCCTCGGAAATCGCGGGGGTAGCGGGTCATGGATACGGGCTCCGGCAGTGCTGTCACGGGGCAGAATAGCGCGTGGCAAGCGACAAGGCTTTTCTGTTTTGCGCGAAACTCCTTCCTGGTCTTGCGGGCCTTGTCGCAGGAGACTCGCCTGCACAGCGCTGTCATGCTTTGCTGGCGGCACTGATCAGGAGAGGGGCGGCAGATGGGCGGCAGGCTGACGACACATGTGCTGGATACCGCGCGGGGCCAGCCGGCGGCGGGGCTTGCGATCAGCCTGTGGCGCATCGAAGGGAATGCGCGCGCGCTGCTTGCCCGGGTGGTGACCAATGCGGATGGCCGCTGCGATGCGCCGCTGCTGACGGGGGAGGCGATGCGGGTCGGGGAATATGAGCTGGTCTTTGAAGCGGGCGATTATCTGCGCCAGAGCGGCCAGGCGCAGGGCGAGGGGCTGTTCCTTGATCAGATCCCGATCCGCTTTGGAATTGGGCATCCGGACCAGCATTATCACGTGCCGCTGCTCCTGAGCCCCTTTGCCTATTCCACCTATCGGGGCAGCTGAACGCCGGGCCTTTTTCCCTGGATTGCACCGCCTGCGGATGCTAGTTTTGCAGAGCCCGACGAATTACGTAGAATTCCGCCGGTCGGGAAAGGCTGACTTGCAGTCTGCCGCTAACCTTGGCATGTCACTCGCGTAATTGCATTGTTCCGGAGAGATCACATGGCGTTTCTGAGGCATGGCTTTGCCGTTCCCGCAATGGTCGTTCTGATGAGTGGAAGCGCCCATGCGGCGCTGACCGCTGATCAGGTCTGGCAGTCCTGGAAGGACGGCGCCGGCCTGATCGGGCTGACCATTAATGTCGCGACCGAAGCAAATTCGGGCGGCACTCTGACCCTCAACGGATTGAGCATCGCTCCGGAAGACGCGCCCGATCCGCTGACCGTTTCGGCGCTGACCCTGACCGAAAACAGCGATGGCACCGTCACCATCACGCCCGGCGATGCGATCGGTTTCCAGACCGGCACCGCTGAAGAGGGTGGCACGGCGAAACTGACCCATGACGGCCTGTCCATCATCGCCCGCGAAGGCGATAATGGTGGCATCATCTATGACTATTCGGCGAAAAAGCTCGATATTGCCTATGATTTCACCACCCCGGGCTTTGCTTACGGCGAAGATGAAACCCCGGAGCCGGGCAAGGATAATGGCAATTTCACCTTTGAAGGGCTGAAGGGCAGCTACAGCGATATCCCGGGCGCCAACCGCGTGTTCTCGGTGGCGCTTGAGACGGCGAAGCTGATCTATGCGATCAATTCCGACCAGCCGTCATTCGACAGCAAAAGCACCTCGAACAGCGAATCCGTCAATCTTGCGCTGGTCGCTGAATTCACCCTGCCGAGCACCATCACCCTTGGCGAGATCCAGTCGCCGGCTGATTTCGGCACCGCGCTGCAACAGGGTCTCCAGCTTAAGCTGAACACCACCAACGGCGCCTCCACGGGTAAATCCAGCGAGAAGTCGATGTTCATGTCGTTTGACATGGATATGAAGGCCGGCCCGGCCACGGCAGATGTGCTGTTCAACAAGGATGTCTTCAGCCTTGCCTCGAAAGGCAATGACGGCATGGAGATCGTCGTGACCTCTGATGGTCTGCCGGCTCCGGCAAAGATCACCATCGCCGATGTCGAGATGAACCTGCTTTCGCCGGTCATGTCGGGGGAAACCGCTGCCGATTACGGCCTGAAGCTGATCCTTGGTCAGCTGACGCTGAATGACGAAAGCTGGGGCCTCTTTGACCCGAATGCCGCGCTGAAGCGTGATCCGATCGATCTGGCGCTTGATCTCAGCGGCAAGGCGAAAGTCGACTGGATCGCGATGGCGGTTGCAGATGAAACCGGCGGTGAGCCGGTGATCCCGGAGCCGGAATCGCTGAACATCACCCAGGCCGCGCTGAAACTGGCCGGTGCCGCCCTTAACGCAACCGGCGCGCTGACCTTCGACAACAGCATCGGCTTCCCGGCTCCGCTGGGCGAAGTGAATGTGAACCTCACCGGGGCAGAGCAGCTGATCAACGGCCTGATCTCCATCGGTGTTCTCGCGGAACAGGATGCAATGGGCGCGCGGATGATGATGGGCATGTTCATGGTCCCGGGCTCGGAGCCCGACAGCCTGACCTCGAAAATCGAGTTCAAAGAAGGCTTCAGCATTTTCGCAAATGGCCAGCAGCTGCAATAAGCTGCGGCCATAGGCTGACAAACCGGAACGCGGCCCTTCGGGGCCGCGTTCTGCATTTGGGGAGATGCGGTTTACAGAAGGGCGGCCGCGGGGCCATCGGTCTCGCGTCGGATCGCGTCGCGGATATGCGTCACGATGTAATCGGCAAAGAGCTGCAGCTTGGGGTCTTTCAGCCGCCGGTGCTGCATCAGGATCGCGAGCTGCGTGTCGAGCGGCGGCGTGGCCACCGCTACCGGCACCAGCCGGCCCTCGCGCAGATGGGCCGCCACCTCAAACAGCGGTTTGAGCACAATGCCCCGCCCGTCCAGCGCCCAGCCGGTCAGCACGTCGCCGTCATCACTTTCGAACGGGCCGCTGACGGCGAATTGCTGCGGCCCGTCAGGGGTTTCCAGCGTCCAGCGATATTCGCGCACGCCCGGATAGCGCAGGATCAGGCAGTCATGCCCGTCTCTGATCAGCGCCGCGCCATCCGCCGGCATCCCGCGCCGCGCGATATAGTCCGGCGCGGCACAAAGCACCCGCGGCGCCCCTGAGATCAGCCGCATTTTCAGCGAGGAATCCTCGGGCATGCCAAGATGGAAGGCGAGGTCGATCCCCTCAGCCAGGATATCCACCGGCCGGTCCGAAAGCCGCAGCCGCAGCTCGATTTGCGGCCAGAGATCCTTGAAGGCGGGCACATGTGGCGCGATCAGCCGGCGCCCGACCCCAAGCGGCGCCGAGATGACAATGGTGCCACGCGGGTTCTGTGTCGCGGTCATCAGTGCCGCTTCGGCCTCTGCAATCGCTTCAAGCACCGTAAGCGCGCCGTCGTAAAACAGCCGCCCGTTCGAGGTCGGTTGCAGCGAGCGCGTGGTGCGGTTGAAAAGCCGGGTGCCAAGATGCTTTTCCAGCTCGGAGATCCTGGACGAGGCGACGGCGGGCGAACAGCGCTGATCCCGCGCTGCCGCCGACATCGAGCCAAGGTCATAGACCCTGACGAACATCCTCAGATTGTTGACATAGCTCATCCTGAAACCCGGATTGGCGCAGAAGCGGTCAGCATTTGATTGTTCGGCCCTGTTTGAAAGTGCCGAGAGATTATCCCGGTTAACAGGAAAGCCGGCTTCGGTATAGCCTGGGATTCAGGCAGAAGAGGCGGCGGCTATGTATGATTTCACAGTACTCTGGGACTGGATGCAACTGGCGGCGCGCTGGCTGCATGTGATCACAGCCATCGCCTGGATCGGATCGAGCTTTTACTTCGTGGCGCTGGATCTGGGCCTGAGGAAATCCCCCGACCTGCCGCCCGGTGCCTATGGCGAGGAATGGCAGGTTCATGGTGGTGGCTTTTACAATATCCAGAAATACCTCGTCGCGCCCGAACGCCTGCCCGAACACCTGATCTGGTTCAAATGGGAAAGCTACGCCACATGGCTTTCGGGCTTTCTGATGCTGGTGCTGGTCTATTACATGGGCGCCGAGCTTTTCCTGATCGACCCCCGGGTGATGGAGCTGCAGGTCTGGCAGGCAGTGGCGATCTCGGTCGGATCGCTCGCCTTCGGATGGCTGGCCTATGACACGATCTGCCGGGTCTTTGTGAAATCCAATCAAAGCCTTGTCATGCTGGCTTTGTTCGGCGTTCTGGTGGCGATGTCGTATTTCTATGCCTCGGTCTTTTCTGGCCGGGCGGCGCTTTTGCATCTTGGCGCCTTCACCGCGACGATCATGTCCGCCAATGTCTTCCTGGTGATCATCCCCAATCAGAAGATCGTGGTGGCGGATCTGAAGGCGGGCCGCACGCCCGATCCGAAATATGGCCGTATCGCCAAGCAGCGCAGCACGCATAACAATTACCTGACGCTGCCGGTGCTGTTCCTGATGCTGTCAAACCACTATCCGCTGGCCTTCGCGACCGAATATAACTGGATCATTGCGAGCCTTGTCTTTCTGATGGGCGTCACCATCCGTCACTGGTTCAACACCCGCCATGCCGGGCGCGGCAATCCGCACTGGACCTGGGGCGTGACGGTGGTTCTGTTCCTGATCATCGCCTGGCTCTCGACCGCACCCTTGCGGCTGCAGCCTGAAGAGGCCGCGCTGGAAGGTGAGGCGCTGCGCTATGCGAGCGCGCCCGGCTTCGGGGATGTGGTTTCGATCGTGCAGGGGCGCTGCTCGATGTGTCACGCTGCGGAACCCGCCTGGGAGGGGATGCTCTGGCCCCCGAAAGCAGTCGTATTGGAAAGCGAGGCACAGATCGCGCATGAGGCCCGGCGGATCTATCTGCAATCCGGTGTCACCCATGCGATGCCGCCGGGCAATCTGAGCTATATGGAGGAGGCAGAGCGCCACCGGATCATCGACTGGTACCGGGCCGCAGCCAGGTTGCCCGATCCGGTCTGACCCTTTGGCGCAGGGGGGCATGGGCCTTGCCCGCTGGCGGTCAGGATCGCGGATCGTACCGGACGGGCACGGGAGCCAGATAGCCTGAGCGGCGTTTATGCGGGCGGCAGCACAGAGCAATCGGGCGCTCTCGGAGGGAGAGTATCACAGTCATCCGCAGCTTCGCGATGGCAGCCGCGAACCGGCTCAGGCGAGTCAGGATGCGGAAATCAGCTACCGTCCTCGCCTTACATTCCGGATTGCGGTCACAGGACGGCCCTCACCGGGACCGCCGTGCCTCAGTTACCCAGCCTGGCGTGAACCTCGTCGAGATCGACCTCGCCCTTTGGCATCTTGTTGCCGGGATTTTCGAAATCATAGCGGAAGAGCTGGAAGTCGCGTTTGTAGATCTCCCAGATCAGATGCATCGAGAGATCGTCGAAATAATCCTCGACGGGGTGCAGGCGCTTGGGCCCGTGACCCTCTGATTCGTTGAAGCGCGGGATTGTTTTCAGATCAATCGGATGCGCCACCTCGATCCTGTCGAGAACGTCCTGCATGCCTTCGTTGAATTTCTCGGTGAAGAAGATGCGGTCATAGCGCCCGCCATTCACGATAAAGGTCGAGACATGGCCGGACATGGCCGACCAGTGAATATCCGGCTCCATCGGTTTTTTCCAGCGGATGGTGTCGCGCGCGAACAGAAGAAAGCGGCGGAAGCTCCTGATCTGGTCGAACTCCTGCTTGCCGTCCTCGCCGCCAACCTCGATCCCGTATTTCTGGATCAGAAGCGGCACCAGATTGCCCCGGTAGCGGCGGCCATTGCGCTGAATGCCGCAGATCTTGTCGAAAAACGACGAGAGGATCCGGGTATAAGGATTTCTGACACAGGTGAAGGCATAGCTTTTATGCGCCTTCACATTGGCCTCGATCTTAGGCTGGCTCGCCTCCATCGCCCATTTATGCATATCGGCGGTGGCATCATGGATATCGCCGTCAAAAAAGCGGCCATGATCGGAATAGAACATGATCTGACCAATGGTCGAGCAGGCGCATTTCGGCACCACGCGGTAAACCACGCTTTCACTTTCGGTCATCCAGGTGCCTGGAAAGCCCATTCACATCATCCTTTTTCCGAACGGCAGCGCGATGCCCTGTTCCGGCCCCAACACATATACCCCCTGCAGGCATGCGTGCCAGGCGCCGGGGTGTACCACAAGAGCGTCGTCTGGAAAAAGCAAAGAAATCCGACCTTTTCAAGGAAGTATGAAGCCCTTTATCAGATAGTCTGGTAAGAGCGTAGCGCCGGCCCGCAAAGCCGGCGGCACAGTAAGACGAGACCCATGGCGACGATTGCCTATATCCTGTTATGTCACAAGGATCCTGCCGGGATCATCGCCCAGGCAGAGCGGCTGACGGCCGCGGGAGATTGCATCGCCATTCATTTCGACGCGCGATCGCCTCAGGCCGATTTCAATCAGCTGCGCACGGCGCTTGCCGGCAATCCGCTGGTGGTTTTCGCGAAACGGCGCATCCGTTGCGGCTGGGGCGAATGGAGCCTTGTTGAGGCCACGCTGCTTGCCTTGCGTGCGGCGGTTGAGGCATTCCCCAGAGCCACGCATTTCTACATGCTCTCGGGCGATTGCATGCCGGTCAAGACGGCGGAATATGCCCATGATGTCCTCGGCCGCGAGGATGTGGATTATATCGAGAGCTTCGATTTTTTCCGCTCGGACTGGATCAAGACCGGCATCAGGGAAGAGCGGCTGATCTATCGCCACTGGTTCAATGAACGCAGCAGCAAGACCTGGTTCTACCGGTCGCTGGCCTGGCAAAAGCGGCTTGGGCTGGAACGCAAGATCCCCGCTGATCTGGTAATGCAGATCGGCAGCCAATGGTGGTGCCTGCGCCGCCGCACCGTCGAGGCCTTGCTGGAATTCATTCGCAGGCGCCGGGATGTGATGCGGTTTTTCCGCACGACCTGGATCCCGGATGAGACCTTCTTCCAGACCCTCGTGCATCATATCGTGCCGGAAAACGAGATCCGCACCCGGACACTGACCTTCCTTCTGTTCACCGATTACGGGATGCCGGTGGTCTTCTATAACGACCATTATGACCTGCTCTTAAGCCAGGATTATCTCTTCGCGCGCAAGGTCAGCCCGGAAGCCACCGATCTGAGGGCGCGGCTTGGCGATCTTTATGCGCAAAAAGGCAAAACCTTTCAGATTTCGGATGAGGGGCGCAGTCTTTTTCGCTTTCTGAGCGCGCGCGGCAGAGTGGGGCGGCGCTATGCCCAGCGGTTCTGGGAAGCCGAGTCCAGCCTCGGGCGTGAACGCACGCTGATGATGGTCACCTGCAAGAAATGGCATGTGGCGAAACGCCTGGTTGAACGCGCGCGGAATGTCAGCAGCCTCCGGGCGGTGGACTACCTCTTCAACGAAGACGGCACGCCCCTGCCTGATCTGGGGGGCATCCAGTCGACGCTGGAGAAACGCACGCGGCACCGGCGTGCGCTCGTCCGGATGCTCTATGACTACTGGCAGACCGACCGGCTGGTCTTCTGCATCGATCCGGCCTCGGTTGAACTGATGCAGGATTTCTACAATGACACGGCGCGGGTGAAGCTTCTCGAGATCGACTGCGATTTCACCGATGACTATCTGATCGGACATGCGAAACGGGTGGGCCTGGCGGGAACCGGCTCGCCGCGCGGGACGCTGGAACGCCTGCTGCCGACCATCCGCTATGATGTGAAATTCGAGAGCGACCGTCTCCGCGAGAGTGACTTCCCCGACTTCCACCGCATCCGTCAGCGCGGCACGGCGGCAGAGAACGCCCGGGCCCTGCAGGATTTCTTCGGCATCCCGCTGAGCGAGGCCGAAGAGATCGCTGGCACATCCTATCTCTTTGTGGACTGAAGATCCGCAATTTTCCCAAACCGGAGCCTGCCCATGAGCTGGAATTACGATCCGCAGAACATCTTCGCCCGCATCCTGCGCGGTGAGATCCCGAACAAGACCGTGGCCGAAAGCGCGCATACGCTGGTCTTCCATGACATCGCGCCGCATGCGCCGGTGCATGTGCTGGCGATCCCGAAAGGCGCCTATGTCAATTTCGACCATTTCGCGGCTGAGGCGTCAGAGGCCGAGATCATCGATTTTCACCGCACAGTCGCGAAAGTGATCGCCGATCTGGGGCTTTCCGGGCCGGAAGGCTACCGCGCGATCACCAATGCCGGCAGCTCTGGGATGCAGGAAGTGCCGCATTACCACCTGCATATCCTTGGCGGTCGCGTCCTCGGCCGGCTTGTTGAAAAAGCGTAACCGCGTCACCCGCGCGAGCGGAATTTTAAGTAAAATTCCGGGACCGGTTTCTGTGCAGAAACCGGTCTGTCGCAGGGCGCGGCGTCAGGATGTTGTGATCTGGCGTTCGACCTCTGCCAGGATGCCATTCTGATCGGTCCAGGTCATTTTCAGAACAGCGCTTTCGCGCGCTTTGAAGGTGAACTCGATATAGGGGTTTTGCGAGATTGCCGTTTCCGGCAGCCAGTCAAGCACCAGGGCTTCTCCGAGCCAGGCCTCGAACCGCATCAGCGTGTCGCGAGGGATCGGGGCGCCTGCCGCATCAAGGCGCAGGCCGCTTTCCATGATATGCACGACCTGGGCACGGACGCGGACGATCTCGTCTTTTGCAGGCGTCTCATTGCTCAGCCAGATCCGGGGGGGATTTGCCATCCTTTTGCCCTCCTTAAAGGCCGCAGCCGCCGGCGGCGACGGTGATCTGGCCGCGCGTATCAAACACCCGCCCGTCATTCATCCGCGCCAGCGCCCGCACATGCATCGTCTCGATCAGCCGCAGGCGCACCGCCACATCCGCCGCGCCACTGGCCTGTGAAAAGCGGAACCGGCAGGCCAGCGGCATCGGGTTCAGTTCGGCCAGCACGATCAGTTCCTCACACCAGCTGTCATCGGTGATTTCTTCCGTCACATGCACCCGGACCGGCACCGCCGAAGGGTTGTCGCCAAGTGCCGGCAGATCAAGCGCGAGGCCCTCGCTCACCGCTTCGGATGCACCGATGAATTCCGCCGCGATACGATCAGATTCAGCGGTATCGACCCGCGCGGCTGCGGTGGAGCTTTGCGCCCCCGCAGTATTAGCAAGCAAAGGGGAGGCACCAAGCGCCGCCCCCATGATCATCACCTGACGGCGATTCATCTCAGCGCAGAAAGTCATTGAACATCCCATCCACCCAGACAAGGTCTTCGGCCATCAGATCTGGCGTGCGCACGTCGATATCGATCTGCGTCTGATGCACCAGACCGTCCTGACCGACCGCATAGGTGAACTCGACCGAAATCGCCTCCTGCGGGTCGCCATTCACCAGCATATAGCAGAGGTTATCGGGCAGCTCTGCCACCACATCCTCGTCGCGTACCCGCTGGCCGATATTGCGGGCCACGATCCGTCCGATGTAATTCGCGACATGACCGGATTTCGGATAATGGCCGAAATGCGGGGAAATCGCGCCCATGGAATCCCCGATGATATAGACGCTGTCATCGCCCCGCGCGGTGAAGAAACGTGGATCCATATCGGCCCAGCCCGTCGGCCTGCCATCTTCGCCCTTGCCGATCAGATCCGCATACCAGACCATGTCTGATGCCTGATGCGGCGGCATGAAGACCGCATCGTCAAAGTCGAAATCCCCGGCCTCGGTCATGATCCGCTTGTTATACGGATCGACCTCTTTCACCTTCGCATTCGGTACATGGGTGATGATATCGGGGTAAAGTTCATCAAACGCCGCCTGATAGCCCGCGCCGATCGGGGCGATTTTCGGTTTCGGATCAAGGATGATGATCTTTGCCGGGATGTTATTGACCTTGAAATGCCAGGCCATGACGCAGGCGCGCTCATAGGGCGAGGGCGGGCAGCGATGCGGTGGCGGTGGCAGCGTCATCACGATGGTGCCGCCTTTGAAATTGTGGATCTTGTTCTTCAGCGCCAGGTGCTCGGCATTCGGGATATAGGCCGATCCGAAATTCTGGCGGGTATATTCGGCAGCCTTTTGATCCTCGCCGAACCAGGCTTCATAAGCGTTACGGATCCCCCCGGCGAGGATCAGGAAATCGTAATCGACCTTGCCCTTTGAGGTATGGACGGTCTTTGCCACCCGGTCGATATTCGTCACCTCGCATTGCACGAGGGAATAGCCCCATTTCTGCGCCGGGCGCAGCAGGTCATGGGTCAGGAAGGCGGTATCGACCACGTCGATCAGCCATTTGTTCGACATCGGGCAGGACCAGAAGATCGGGTTCCTCTCCAGAACAATGATCTCGGCCTCGGGAAGCTCTTCGCGCAGATGGCGCGCGGCGGAAAGCCCGCCCCAGCCACCGCCGCAAATGACGATCCTCGGGCCCTTGCCCTGGCGCGACAGCAGAAGCGTCTCTGAGGTAAGACCTTCGGGCGCGGCCAGGGCAGCCCCTCCGATCCCGGTCAGAAGCGCCAGCGACGGCGCGGCGGTGAGCAGCTTGCGGCGGGTGAAATGCGGGGCTTTCATCATTGGCTGGAACTCCTCCCGAGAGTTGTCTGGCGCATCACAGCCAGACCAGCCACAATCCCCGCGAGAATACCGGCGCTTGCGACCAGACTGGCCAGCGAAAGTGTCGAGACACCGGTCAAAGCTTGCCCGATAGAACAACCCATTGCAAGAACGCCGCCAAAGCCCATCAGAATTCCTCCAAGGGCGGCAATCAGGGAATGGCTTCCCGAGGTGAAACTCTCCAGGGCGAAGCTGCGGGTGACAAGCGCGATGAGGAAGGCCCCCGCGAGAGTGCCTCCGACCATGGCGAGACCGAAGGCGACTGCGCGGCCCGAAGACAACATCAGCCACAAAAGACCTTCGCCCACGGGCGCGACAAAGCTGATGGAAGACAGGGTTTTCGGGTCGAACGGGTCATCGGTCGTAAAGCTGATCCACCAGCCCGCGACCACGCAAAGCCCGATCAACAGGGCGGAAAATGCCTCTGCAGGCCGTTTGAAGACCGGCCGGGCGAACCAGATCAGGATCAGCACCGGCAGACCCGCCGCCAGCACGAGCGCGATTATCGGCGAGAGGCCAAACCCGCGCAGGAGACCGGTCAGGCTCAGCGCTTCAGGGCTGATCTGACCCAGTTGCAGCGCCTGGCGCCAGGGGGCCAATACGCCGGTCAGGCTGGCCTGAGCCGCCAGCCCAAGGCATAACAGCACCAGAAGCGACCGCAGATTGCCCCCCGCGAGCAAAACCAGCGAGCGTGCGCCACAGGCATTGGCCAGCACCATGCCCAGCCCGAAAATCGCGCCGCCGATGAACAGCCCGCCCGCCGCAAACGACCCCCGCAACGGCAGCGAGCGCGACAGATCGGTCAGCCCCAGGAAATTCAGCGCCTGGGTGCCGGCAATCGCCACCGCCAGCGCCAGCGCGAATGCGCGAAGGGGGGAGAGATCCCCCCCGCCCATCAGGCCTTTCATTCCCCGCAGGAGGCAGAACTTCCCCGCCCTGGCCGCGGCCCCGAACAGAAAGCCAAGACCAAGACCGAGAGTTACCGCATCCATTGAGCTGCCCTTAACCTGTTTATGCCCTCATACCGTACCCCAGGTATCGGCACTGATCGAGGCATACCAGCCCGCGCCGTAAACCGCTTCGGCCTGGCGGAAGCTGGCATCCGCCTCCAGCGGGCTGACCCCGCCGGACCCTTCGCGCTCGGCGATCTTCTCGCCGTCGAAATAATAGACCCCGGCGACCGAGATCCCCCATTCCGGGCCCACGAGACTGTAGCAGGTGTTCACGAAGCTTGCCGGTGCCGGCTCGGCACCCGCCAGATCGGCGATGATCGCGGCGGCCGCGACCTTGCCCTGGGCATTGGCACAGAAGCCCGATTTCGGCATGGGGGCGGCAATGGTCGCGTCGCCCACCACATAGATCCCCGGCACCTGCGCGGATTCGAACGTGTTGCCATTCACCGGCACCCAGCCGGTGTCATTGGTGACCCCGGCGCGGTCCGCGATCCAGCCCGCTTTCTGCGGCGGCACCACATTCAGCACATCTGCCTTATGTGTCACACCAAATGCGGTTTCGACCGTCAGGGCGCCAGCATCGACCTTTGCGACCTTGCCGTCATTATCGGCGCTGATCCATTCGATCATATCGCCGTAAAGCGCCTCCCATCCCTGTTTGAACAGCCCCTGTTTCGAGAAGGTTTCTTTGCTGTCCAGAAGCAGGATCTTGGATTTCGACTTATTGGTTTTCAGGTAATGCGCCACCAGCGAGGCACGCTCATAAGGCCCGGGCGGGCAGCGGAAAGCGCCATCGGTGATCGACATCACGAATGTGCCGCCATCCTCCATCGCTTCGAGCTGCGATTTCAGCAGCTGCGTCTGTGGCCCGGCCTTCCAGGCATGCGGCGCGCGGTCTGACGCGGCTTCGTCATAGCCCTCCAGCGCGCCCCATTTGATATCGATGCCCGGCGACAGGACAAGCCGGTCATAATCCAGCACCGTCCCATTCGAGAGCGTCACCCTGCGCGCCGCGCCGTCGATCTGTTCGGCAGAGGCATGGATGACATCGATCCCCTCGGCGGTATGGGCAGCGTAGCTGTGGGTGATGCTGTCCCAGGTCCGGAGCCCGCCGAGATAGAGGTTCGAGAACGGGCAGGTGACAAATGTTTCCGAGGGCTCGACCAGGGTGATTTTCAGATCGGAGCTGTAGCGGCGCAGGTAGCGGGCCGCAGTGGCGCCACCAAAGCCGCCGCCCACGACGACGACATGAGCCGAGGCGTTCTGCGCCCGGATCAGGCCAGGAAGCGCGAAACTGGCGGCGCCTGCGCCAAGGCCTGCAAGCAGGGTTCTGCGGGTCGTATTCATCCTTCCACCTCCGCGAAAAACTTCGCCAGGGCGGCGATCTGATCGTCATCATACCCTTTCATATGGCGGGTCATGACGGTGGTGCCTGCGGGCGGGTTGTCGCGAAACGCGGTCAGTTTCGCCGTCAGTTCGGCCTCGGGCAGACCAGCGATCGAGGGAATGGCGCCCGGCGACTGGCCGGCAGGGCCGTGGCAGCTGGCACAGGGACCGGCGAGGATCTGGGCCTCGGATACCGTGCCCTGCGCAAGCACAAGACCAGGGGCGGCGATTGTGGCGAAGGTCAGGGCGGCAAACAGCGCCCTCAGGGTGGGGGGCTGGGGGGGCGAAAGCATGGTCGGATCCTCTTTCCTGGCCATCTGGCTTGGGTATCGGCTGATGCGGGCCTCACGCCGCGCGACGCGCCATTCTTGCGGCCATGTCCCCGCCGCGCAAGAAAATATCCCAGGCGCTTCGCGGGGTGCGGACAGGTGAAATTTACTTCCACAGCGGGGGGAAAGAGGATTTATCCGGCCTGACGCGCTTTGCCGGCGGCCAGCACCTGGTCAATCGCCGCAAGGGTGCGCGCGCTGGCGCCCTGCTGCTGGTCGAGGAAGGCCCGGATCTGTGCCGGATCTGTCTGGTCGGGCTGCGACAGCGCGGCGGCCAGCCTGTCCGCGAGTGCGGAAGGCGGGTCGGTCTGGTCGCCCAGACTGACCGCGACCCCGGCAAGGGCGGCCTCTTCGAACGGGAATTCGATGGTCCAGGTCCAGGGGCCGGTGACCACCGGCTTCATCAGCATCAGCGCCTCGGAAATATTATGCGCGCCGCGTGGGTTGAAACCACCGCCAACGACAACCCGATCCGCCGGGGCGAGGCAAAAGAACATCTCGCCGAGGCTGTCAGCGAGAAAGACATCCACATCGCCCAAAGCGTGACCGGCGGGGGGATGGGTGAAACCGGCAACGCCCGGTGGCAGGGCAGTGCTGCGGCGCAACACGCTCAGCCCCTCGGCCACAAGCCCCTCATATACCGCATCGAACCGTTCCGGCGCGCGGGGCACATAGATGAAAAGCGGGGGCGGCAGGCCCTGTGCCCGGGCGGCGTCGCGCATTTCGCTGATCACATGTGCATAGATCGGCTCTTCAACTTCGACACCACTGGCTATGGTGATAATCTGGCCCTCGGGCGCCAGCCAGTGGCGGAACGAGGCCGCCACCGCGTCCAGCCCGGGGGGGAGTGGCTGGTCGAACCGCAATTCACCGGTGACGGTAATATTTGTCAGGCCGATGCTTTCGAACCTCGCCTTTTGCAGATCGGACTTCACGAAGGCGCCGGCAAGTCCCCGGATCACCCGCTGGCGCAGCCTGAGCCCCTTGCTGTCCCGCGCGAGCGAGGGCGAGGGATATTGCGCATTGCACATGAACAAAGGCACGCCCGCGCGCCTCGCGGCGAAGATCATCGCGGGCCAGATCTCGATCTCCAGGGTCAGCCCGATCCGGGGGCGGCAGGCCCGGAAAAACCGCCGCCAGCACCAGAACATATCCAGCGGCACCCAGACGGCCGCGAGCTGGCCCGAGGCGATTTCGGGCGCGAAAAGCCGGGCGGATTCGCGGCGCCCGGCGGGGGTGAAATGGGTCAGAACGACCTGGTCTCCGCGCGCAAGACACAGGCGGATCAGCGCGGTGGCCGAGCGCGTCTCGCCAAGGCTGACCGCATGAAACCAGATCGCGCCCTTCGGCAGCGGGCGGGAATAGATGCCAAAGCGCTCGGCCAGATGGCGGGTGTAATCCGGATCGCGGCGCCCGCGCCGCCAGAGATAGACCAGCAAAAGCGGCAAAAGCGGAATCCACAAAAGCCGCCAGAGGATCAGGAAGAGATGCAGGATCATGCGCGGTCTCCGATCAGCGCGACCAGATCGGCGGCGAGAGGCTGCAGCGCGGCGCGGGCCTCACTGACAAGGGTTTCGGCCTTTGCCGTGGCGTCCGTCAGGGGCGCGGCCAGGGCGGCACTCAGGGCAAGCGGATCGGGCGGTACTTCGGTGGCAAGGCCGGCTGCGTGAAGGTCGGCATAGTCGCGGGCGAAATTCGCCACATTCGGCCCATGGATCACGGGCAGGCCAAGGCAGACCGCCTCCCATGGATTATGACCGCCGGTCTCGCCCATCGCCCCGCCGATAAAGGCGCGCTCCGCGAGGCGATACCAGAGGCCCAGCTCGCCGAAGGTGTCGGCAAGCCAGACCCGGGTGGCGGGCGTGGGCGTCTCGCCCAGGCTGCGCCGCGTATGACTGAGGCCTGCCGCGTCAAGCGCGGCGGCGATCTCATCCGCGCGTGCGGGCAGGCGCGGGGCCAGGATCAGCAGCGCCGCAGGATCCCGCGCGGCGATTTCGCGGAAGGCGGGGATCAGCACCGCCTCATCGGCGGGATGGGTTGAGGCGGCGATGATGCTGCTGCGCCCCGCGAGCGCGGTCTGCAGCACGGTCAGCGCGGCCTTGTCGACACCAAGCGGTTCCGCGGCGGGTTTCAGCGACCGGCCTTCGCGCGGGAAAGCCGCGCCCAGCTTGCGCAGGTTCGCGGCGCTGCGGGAATCCTGGGCCTCGACCAGTGAGAAACGCGCCATGATATCACGGTAAAGCCCGCGCAGACGGCGGCGCTTTTTCAGGCTCGCATCATTCATCCGCGCATTGACCCAGGCCAGCGGAATGCCCCGCCGGGCGGTGTCACAGATGAGACCAGGCCAGAGATCCTGTTCCGACCAGACCGAGAGCGATGG
The DNA here is from genome assembly GCF_023371075.1 of Pseudomonas sp. GX19020. Taxonomy (NCBI): domain Bacteria; kingdom Pseudomonadati; phylum Pseudomonadota; class Gammaproteobacteria; order Pseudomonadales; family Pseudomonadaceae; genus Pseudomonas; species Pseudomonas sp. GX19020. The sequence continues at coordinate 8,804 of NZ_JAMCCR010000023.1, read as the reverse complement.
CTGCCAGTGATCCAGAAACCGCGCGCCGAAATCCGGCCCGTCCAGCGGCAGGAACTGATGCACCGCGCCTTCGGGAAGGTTCTGCCCGATCACCCCCGCCGAAGACCGCGCGGTCGAAGTGATCAGAAACCGCAGATCCGGGGCATCGGCCTGCATCTGCGCGATCAGCGGGCGCAGCGCCATCACCTCGCCTAGCCCGACCGCATGCAGCCAGACGAGGCGCCCCGGCGGGCGGGGCAGGGTGGCCTGGCCAAGCTTCTCGCCCATCCGCTGCGGATCCTCGCGCCCCTGCGCCAGGCGCCTGCGCAGGATCCGGCGCATCAAGGGCTGCAAAAGCGGCCTGAGCCAGAGCCAGAGCCGGAGTTGCCAGCCGTCAGCCTTTGGGCTCTGGTCATTTACGAAGGGCATCTGGCGGGGTCCGGGTTCAGGTCAGGTACAGGTCGGGGACAGGCGTTGGTTCATGTCTGGCCCATAGGTTTGGCATAACGCCACCGCCAGTGCCAGCAATCCGCAGCATCCATGCCAAAGGCCCCATACTGCTCTTGCGGAAAGGTCTTTCGCACTGGCAGAATAACAGCGCTTGAAACCGGACCATGTTCGGCATACAATTGCATACAATGAGCTCGCCGCCGCCTGCCAGAGTTTCTGCGAGAACTTCTGAGAGACCGGTGTTCCAGCTTGTCGCACCATGGAATCGCAGGGATCGTCATGAGCTTGTACACAGACTACCTAACCGAGATCGAAACCCGTAAGACCCAGGGGCTGCACCCCAAGCCCATCGATGATGGTGCACTGGCGGCCGAGCTGATCACCCAGATCGAAGCGCCGGGCAATGCATATCGGGCTGATTCCCTGCAATTTTTCATCTATAACACGCTTCCCGGCACCACGAGTGCTGCAGGCGTCAAAGCGGCCTTCCTGAAGAAGATCGTGACCGGTGCGACGGTCGTTCCCGAGATCAGCCCCGATTTTGCATTGGAGCTGTTGTCGCATATGAAAGGCGGACCCTCGGTTGAGGTGCTGCTGGATGTGGCGCTCGGGACCGATACCGCCATTGCCGCGAAAGCGGGCGAGGTGCTGAAGACCCAGGTCTTCCTCTATGACGCCGATATGTTCCGCCTGCGCGACGCCTATAAGGCGGGTAATCCGGTCGCGAAATCGGTGCTGGAAAGCTATGCGAAGGCCGAATTCTTCACCAAACTGCCGCCGGTCGAAGATGATATCAAGGTTGTGACCTTCATCGCCGCAGAAGGCGATATTTCGACCGACCTCTTGTCCCCGGGCAACCAGGCGCATTCGCGTTCCGACCGCGAATTGCATGGTCAGTGCATGATCACGCCGGCCGCCCAGGCCGAGATCGTCGCGCTGCAAAAGGCGCATCCCGATGCCCGCGTGATGATGATCGCGGAAAAAGGCACCATGGGCGTGGGGTCTTCCCGGATGTCGGGGGTGAACAATGTGGCGCTCTGGACCGGTAAACAGTCGAGCCCCTATGTGCCCTTCGTCAATTTCGCGCCCGTGGTGGCCGGCACCAACGGGATCTCGCCGATTTTCGCAACCACGGTCGATGTGACCGGCGGCATCGGGATCAACCTGAAAAACTGGGTCAAGAAGACCGATGAGAATGGCAAGCCGATCCTGAACAATGACGGCAACCCGATCCTCGAACAGAAATATTCGGTCGAGACCGGTACGGTTCTTCACATCGATGTGAAGAACCGTAAACTGAAATCGGCTTCGGGCGATGAGCTGGTCGATGTGGCAGGGTCTTTCACGCCGCAGAAGATGGAATTCATGAAGGCGGGGTCTTCTTACGCCATCGTGTTCGGCAAGAAACTGCAGACATTCGCCGCCCAGACCCTGGGTGTCGAGGCGGTGCCGGTCTTCGCGCCGAACAAAGAGATCAGCGTTGAGGGACAGGGCCTGACCGCCGTCGAAAAGATCTTCAACCGCAATGCGGTCGGCGTGACGCCGGGCAAGATCCTGCATGCCGGATCTGACGTGCGGGTGAAGGTGAATATCGTAGGCTCCCAGGATACGACCGGTCTCATGACCGCGCAGGAACTGGAGGCGATGGCGGCCACCGTGATCTCGCCGCTGGTCGATGGCGCCTATCAGTCGGGCTGCCATACCGCATCGGTCTGGGATAAAAAGGCCCAGGAGAATATCCCCAAGCTCATGAAATTCATGAACAACTTCGGGGTTATCACCGCGCGCGACCCTAAAGGCGTCTATCACGCGATGACCGACGTGATCCATAAGGTGCTGAACGACATCACCGTGGATGACTGGGCAATCATCATCGGTGGCGACAGCCATACCCGCATGTCGAAAGGCGTGGCCTTTGGCGCGGATAGTGGCACCGTGGCGCTGGCTCTGGCCACGGGCGAGGCGACGATGCCGATCCCGCAATCGGTGAAAGTCACCTTCCGGGGCAAGATGAAGCCCTGGATGGATTTCCGCGATGTGGTCCATGCGACCCAGGCCCAGATGCTGAAACAGCATGGCGACAACGTCTTCCAGGGCCGCATCATCGAGGTTCATATCGGGACGCTTCTGGCGGATCAGGCTTTCACCTTCACCGACTGGACGGCCGAGATGAAGGCCAAGGCCTCGATCTGTATCTCGGAAGACGAGACCCTGATCGAAAGCCTGGAGATCGCGAAATCGCGCATCCAGATCATGATCGACAAGGGTATGGACAATGCGGCGCAGGTGCTGGCCGGTCTGATCGCCAGGGCCGATGCGCGGATCTTCGAGATCCGTTCGGGCGAGAAGCCCGCGCTGACCCCGGATGAAAACGCGAAATACTTCGCCGAAGTGCTGGTGGATCTGGATATCATCGACGAGCCGATGATCGCCGACCCCGACGTGAACAATGCCGATGTTTCGCGCCGCTACACCCATGACACCATCCGCCCGGTTTCTTACTATGGCGGCACGAAGAAGGTGGATCTGGGCTTTGTCGGCTCGTGCATGGTGCATAAGGGCGATATGAAGATCGTCGCTCAGATGCTGAAAAACGTCGAGAAAGCAAAGGGTAAGGTGGAGTTCAAAGCGCCTCTGGTCGTCGCGGCCCCCACCTATAACATCATCGACGAGCTGAAGGCCGAGGGCGACTGGGAGATCCTCCAGCGCTATTCCGGCTTTGAATTCGACGACCTGCTGCCCAAGACGAAAAACCGCACCGAGTATGAGAATATCCTCTATCTCGAACGCCCGGGCTGCAACCTTTGCATGGGGAACCAGGAAAAGGCCGAGAAGGGCGATACTGTCCTCGCGACCTCGACCCGCCTCTTCCAGGGGCGTGTGGTCGAAGACAGCGCCGAAAAAAAGGGCGAGAGCCTGCTGGCCTCGACCCCGGTTGTGGTGCTGGCCGCGATCCTCGGGCGCACGCCTTCGGCCGAGGAATATAAGGAAGCGGTCGAGGGCATCGACCTGACCCGTTTCGCACCGCCGCTGGAAAAGCCGGGCCTGGCACGGTCGGTTCATTTCTGACCGGAAATCCGGTCAGCTGAGACAGAGAAGGGCAGTGCCGGTCGCCGGTGCTGGCCTTTTTCTTTGGCCTTGCTCCGGGGCAGGGCGTATCGGGATCCCGGTCTCCCATGTGCCCGATCTGGCGAGATGAGAGGCTAACTGGCCGCCGTGATCCGAAATTGTGCCGGGCCTGTGATCGGCAGCAGTTCCAGGACCGCCCGGGGTCAGGCCGCAGCAGGATGCCCCGCGGTGGTCAGGAGGCGCGGGCCGCGCCGCCGAGATAGGCCTCGCGGATCTCATCGCGGCTGGCCAGATCGGCAGCAAGGCCGGAAAGGGTCGAACGCCCGTTCTCGATCACCACCGCATGCAGCGCGTGTTTCAATGCGACCGAGGAGTTCTGTTCCGCCACGAGGATCGTCAGCCCGGTCTCGCGATTCAGCCGCGCCAGCGTCGCGAAAATCTCTGCCACCACCAGCGGCGCAAGCCCCATCGAAGGCTCATCAAGCAGGAAAACCGTCGGGCGCGCCATCAGCCCGCGTCCGATGGCAGCCATCTGCTGCTCGCCGCCCGAGGTGAGGCCGGCGCGGGAAAGCCGGCGCTCTTTCAGGCGCGGGAAGAAGTCATAGACCTGATCAAGGCCCTGGCGGATCGCGGACTGGCGCAGACCGGCGCCGATGCCGCCGGTGATCAGGTTTTCCTCGATGGTCAGCGATTTGAAGAGCCGCCGCCCCTCCAGCACCGGAACGAGGCCCTTGCGGATATGGTCATCGGGGCTTTTGCGGGTCACATCCTCGCCCCGGAAGGTGATACGCCCGCCGGTGACGCGGCCGCGTTCGGCCGGTAAAAGGTTCGATGCCGCTTTCAACAGCGTTGTCTTGCCCGCGCCATTCGCGCCCAGAAGCGCCGCGATCTCACCCTGGCGGACCGTCAGGCTGACCCCGCTCAGCGCGGTGATCGAGCCGGAATAGCGCACCGACACATCGTCGAATTGCAGGATAACGTCAGACATGGCGGCACCTTTCAGGAAAGGCGGCCCCGGCTATCCGGGGCCGCCATGGGGTCAGTTCGGGCCGATAACCGTGTCGACATCGGCCTCGGTGCGGATCGTCAGACCCTTCTCTTTGGCATAGGCTTCGGAAGACGCTTCGATGATCGGGCGCAGCAAGGCCCAGTCCGGCGCGATCCAGTCCGAGACCACGTTCCATTTCTTGCCATCCCATTGCTGGAAGGTGACGTAGCCTTCGCCCTCGTGATTGTCCCAGGTGACGTTGATCGAATGGAACAGCCCTTCGGCGCCAAGTTCCTTCACGCGTTCGGGGGACAGTCGGAGATGTTCAAACCCCCAGCGGACCTCGTCGCCGGTCAGGGTGCGGTTGCCGAATTTGGCCTGGGCGATGCGGATCGCCTCGACATTCAGGATGCCGTTTACGATGCCGAGATTGTGGTAGACCGAACCGATGCGCGCCTTGTCTGACAGGTTGCCCTGGCCTTTGTCATAGACCCCGGCGATCACCTCTTTCAGCACCGGATATTCCTGGCCCGAGGCCTGGGTGGTGATGGCGGTATAGCCAATCGCGGCCTCACCCGCCGGAAGCACGTCTTCTTCGGAATTCGACCAGACATTGCCGATGATCCTGTCAGCCGGGAAACCGTTGCGCTGTGCGGTGGTCAGCGCCACCGGGTTCATCACACCCCAGCCGCGCAGCACCACGTAATCCGGGCGTTCGCGGCGGATCTGCAGCCATTGCGCCTGTTGCTCCGATCCCGGATGCGGCACCTCGATCTGGATCAGCTGAAAGCCGTATTTCTCGGCCAGAAGCTCATAGATCGGGATGGTTTCCTTGCCATAGGGCGAGCCGTGATAAAGGACGACGATCTTCTTGCCCTTCAGTGCCTCTGCCCCGCCTTCCTTCGCGGCGATGTAATTGATGATCCCCGAGCTTTCCGAATAGGGGTTCAGCAGAAGCGGGAAGACATAAGGAAAGACCCGGCCATCGGTTGTATCGGTGCGGCCATGGTTGATGGTCAGAAGCGGCACCTTGTCTTCGGTCACGCCGTCGATCATCGCATAGGCGATGCCGACCGAAAGCGGGTTCCAGGCGGCGATGCCGGGGGTGGATTTCAGGCGCTGATAGACCTCGACGCCTTTTTCGACCTCATATTCGGTCTCGCCCTCGGCCCAGGTCAGTTTGACGCCATTCACGCCGCCGTCGCGGTCATTGATCAGCGTCAGATAGTCGATGAAGCCGCCGAAAAACCCGGTGCCGCCGGCGGCATAAGGACCGACGCGGTAGGATTGCAGCGGGAAGAACTGCTCATCGGCATGGGCGGGGGCAATAGCACCCGTCAGGATGGTTGCGGCCAGAAGGGCAGGCGCGAGGCGACGGAAAAAGGACATGATTGCTCCGGTTTGAAAGGGGAAGGGCGCGCGGCTCAGGTGCGGCCCATGAGGCTTCTGATCCGGGTGGTGACCCGGTCGAGAATGGAGGAGAGACCGTTCGGCTCGAGGATCAGGAAGGTGATGATCGTTGCACCAAGGAGGATGCGCTGCGTCAGCTGGACCGAGCCGGCATCCAGCCCGCCGTCAAAGATCCAGGCCGAGCCACGCGACAGCAGGAGCGGGAAGACCACGATCAGCCCGGCGCCGAGAAAGGCGCCGCGAATAGTCGCCAGCCCGCCGATGATCGCGATGAAGAGGATCTGGAAGGACCGGTCGAGGTTGAAGCCTTCGGGCTCGATGGTCCGCAGATAGGTGAAGGACCAGAGAACCCCCGCGACGCCGATAATCGCCGATGACAGCGCGAAGGCGGCGAGTTTGGTGCGCAGAACCGGGACGCCGATCACCTTCGCGGCGGTCTCATTGTCGCGCACGGCAATCAGGTTGATGCGGGCCGGGCCGTTCACCAGGCGATGAACAAGGATGGTGATGAGGGTGACGGTGGTCAGCGCCAGCAGGTAGCGGCTCTCGCGGGTATCAAAGGTGATGCCGGCGAAGCTGAGAACGGGGGCCGAGATCACGCCCGAGGCGCTGTAATTCGAAAACCAGCCGAATTTGTTGAAGAGCCACTGGATGAAGAACTGTGCCGCCAGGGTCGAGACCGCGAGGTAAAAGCCCCTGAGCCGCAGGGATGGCAGGCCGAAGATCACCCCCACCGCCGCCGCCGTGGTCGCGGCGAACAGGAAGGTCAGCGGCAAAGGCAGGCCAAGCCGCAGCTGGATGTTGAACGCGGCATAGGCACCGACCGCCATGAAGGCAGCTGACCCCAGCGAGACCTGACCCGCATAGCCCGTGAGCAGATTTAGCCCCAGACCCGCCAGCGAGAGCGTCAGAAACGGCAGCAGGATCGCTTCGATCGTCCAGGGCGAGGCGAAGGCCGGCACGCCAAGGAAAGCCAGGGCCAAAAGGGCCAGGACCGACAGTCTCTGTCCGGTGAAAAGGGCGCGCGCGGGCGCCGCAACCGCGAGGGACATGGGTCAGAACCTCTCGGTGATCTTGCGGCCGAACAGGCCCTGTGGCCGGATCAGCAACACCGCAAGCGCCACGACATAGGCGAACCAGCCCTCGATGCCGCCTCCGACATAGGGGCCAAGATAGACCTCGGCCAGTTTCTCGGAAGCGCCGATGATCAGCCCGGCGACAATCGCGCCGGGGACCGAGTCGAACCCGCCCAGCACCAGCACCGGCAGCGCTTTCAGCACGACGAGCGACAGCGAGAACTGCACCCCGAGCCGCGCGCCCCAGAGAAGGCCGGCGACCAGCGCGACCACGCCGGCTGCGGTCCAGACCGCAGCCTGGATACGGTTCAGTTTCAGCCCGATGGCGATGGCGGCGAAAGTGTCATCGGCCACGGCGCGGAAAGACAGCCCGGTGCGGGTGAAGCGGAAAAAGCTCGTCAGCACCACGACCAGCGCCAGCGCAATAGCCGCCGCCACGAGGTCAAAATTCGAGATGAAGATGCCGCCGATCTCGAAGGGCGCGTTCGAGATGCCCAGATCCAGCGCATGGACCTGGGTGCCCCATATCAGCTGCGCGCCCCCTTCGATCACCCAGGCCAGCCCCAGTGTCGCCATGAACAGGGTCATCGGCGAGCGATTGGCCAGCGGGCGCAGCACCGCGCGCTCAATCGCCAGCCCCAGCAGCCCCATGATCAAAAGCGTGATCACAAGGGCAAAGGCAAAGGGCACCCCGCGCTCGACCAGGCTCACGAAGGTCAGTGCCGCGAACAGCACCATCGCCCCTTGCGCGAAATTCAGCACGCCCGAGGTTTTGTAAATCAGCACGAAACCGATGGCGACAAGGCTGTACATCACGCCCGACAACAGCCCGCCCACCGCAACCTCGATCACGAAGAGAAATTCATACCAGTCCATCATGCCGCCCCCGCCAGCGGCGCGGCATCGTTGCCGAGATAGGCCCGGATCACCTCGGGGTCGCGGCGCACCTCATCGGGGCTGCCATCGGCGATCACCTCGCCATGGTCGAGCACCACGATACGGTCGGAAAGCCCCATCACGACGGCGATATCATGTTCGATCAGGATCACAGACAGGCCAAGCCGGTCGCGGATGGCGCGGATATGGGCGGCCATTGCGGCTTTCTCGGTGCCGGTCAGCCCGGCCATCGGCTCGTCCAGCAGCAAAAGCCGCGGATCTGCGATCATGGCGCGGGCCAGTTCCACCTGTTTTTGCAAGCCGAAGGGCAGGGTCGAAACCAGGCGCGACAAATGCGCCTCAAGGCCCAGGAAGGCCGCGATCTCACGCACCCGGGCCGCAGTCGCCCGACCCTCGCGCCGTGAGGCCGGAAAGAAGGGCAGCCAGGCAAAAGCGCGCCTGCGAAAAACAAGGCCGGAGGCGATGTTCTCGGCCACGCTCAGCCCCGGAAACAGTGCAAGATTCTGGAAGGTCCGCGCCACCCCAAGGCCCGGCAACCGCCCCGGCGGAACATGGGCAAAGCTTTCGCCGCCGATCCCGATCCGGCCATTATCGGCGCGGTACAGCCCGCTGATGACATTGACCAGCGAGGATTTTCCCGCGCCATTCGGCCCGATCACCGCCCGGATCTCGCCGGGGCGCACATCGAAGGACACGTCTTTCAGCGCGCGGATACCGCCAAAGGCCAGCGAGATGCCGCTCAGCTGCAGGGCCGGCGTGGTGCTGGCCGTGACCGGCCTCGGGGGCGCGATCCGGGACGCAAAGCTGCGCCGCTCCGGCTGCAGGGCCGGCTCGCTCAGGGCAAGGCCTGTCATATCTGTCTCCGGAGGGCAGGCGCTGCTTTATTCTGCAGCGAGGGTTTGTTTTTTGCGGGCTTCGATGTCGCGGACGCGGGG
>NZ_JAMCCR010000022.1:0-68957 GCF_023371075.1 Pseudomonas sp. GX19020 | reverse complement strand
CACCCGGCCGAAATGCGAAACCATCGCCCGCGCGCAGGCGATGCCGCTGAACTTTCTCGTCAATATCCTCAATGAGCTGAAACGGGCCGGACTGGTGCACAGCCAGCGCGGCACCGAGGGCGGCTACTGGCTGGCCCGTCCGGCGCGCACGATCTCGGTCGGTGAAATCATCCGCGCCATCGAGGGCGAAATCGCCCTGGTGCGCGGCACACCGCCCCAATCGGTCGATTACAATGCCCGCAGCCGCCCGCTGCAGGATGTCTGGATCGCCTTTCGCGCCGCGATCCGCGAGGTGCTGGATGAAACCAGCCTTGCAAGCCTGGCCGATGGAAACCTGCCAGACATCGTGCGCCGCCTCAGCGAAGGCCCGCAGCACTGGAAATCCTGAACGCTGCAAGCCTGACATCCCGGCGCGCCGGGGCCGGGTGAAAGAAACAGCAATCCACGGGGTCCGGGGGCCCGGCAGCCTGCCCGAAAACCATGCGCCGAGGCAAGGAACCCAGCAAAAAATTCCCTCCCGCCGAAATTTGCGTTGCTGATTGTTAACAATCATCTATCCTTTGGGGAATCGGGAGGACTTTCATGCTGTTCGAGAAAGTAAGTCTTACGGACCGGGCGATTTCGCACCTGCGCAACATGATTGTCGCGGGTGAGCTGGCGGCCGGGCAGCGCCTGACCGAGCAGGAGATCGCGAATGCCCTCCAGGTGGCTCGCGGCACGGTCCGGGCGGCTTTCGCGGCCCTGGAAACCGAAAACCTGCTGGTCCGGCGCCCCTATGCCGGCTGGTCGGTGAAAGAGGTTAATCCGGAAGTTCTGCGCGAAAGCTATCAGCTTCGCGGCGCATTGGAGGAACTGGCGGTCCGCTTGCTTGCCAGTTCCATAGATCAGGACAAGTCCGACAGGCTGACCGAACTTGGCCAGCAACTCAGAGCCGCAGAGATATCCGGGATCGCCGGGGATCGGGTCAAGGCCGATCTCGGCTTTCACAGTGGCATCGTGGCGCTTTGCGGGAACGGGCTTCTCAAACGGCAATATGAGGCGATCTCGGGCCATACCGAATGGCTCTATCGCTGGTCAGAGCTGAACTGGCCATCCCGGATCAATCTGATCGAATGGCATCAGCCGATGATCGACGCGATCCTCGCAGGAGATGCCGGGGCCGCTGTCAAAGCGGCGCAGGAGCATACCGAACGCAGCCTCAGCGACGATGAACGCGATCTGAACAATCAAAACAAATGACAACAGGGACAATCAGATGACATCTTCCCCTCTCACCGGCCCGCGCTCTGGCCTGAACCGTCGCGGCTTTCTGGCAGCGGGTTCTGCACTTGGTCTTTTGCTGCCGCTTGGCATGGCGCACGCCGAAAGCGGGGCGCCGGTCAAAGGCGGCGTGTTCAATCTGGGGATGGCCGGGGGCAGCACCGACAACTCACTCGACCCACGCGCCTTTACCCAGCAGGTGCAGCGGGTGATCGGGGTTGCGGTCTGCAACCAGCTGGTCGAGGTGCTGCCCGATGGCACGCTGGCGCCCGAACTGGCCGAAAGCTGGGACAGTACCGATGCCATCACCTGGGTTCTGAAGATCCGCAGCGGCGTCACCTTCCATAACGGCAAAACACTTGATGCCACTGATGTGGTCTATTCGGTCAATCTGCATCGCGGCGAAGACACGACCTCGGGCGCGAAATCGTTGTTCAACACGATCAGCGACATTCAGGTGACCGCGCCGGATGAGGTAACGGTGGTGCTTGACAGCGCCAATGCTGAATTCATGCGCGTCTTCGCCGATTATCACGCGATGATTGTGCCCGATGGCTTTACCGACTGGCCGAACCTGACCGGCAGCGGCGGCTACCGGCTTGTCAGTTTTGACCCCGGCGTGCGGGCGGTGCTGGAACGCAACCCGGATTATTGGAAATCTGATCGCGCGCATGTCGATCAGGTGGTGATCCATGTGATCAATGACGGCACCTCGCGGCTGGCGGCGTTGCAGAGCGGCATGATCGACGTGATAAATCAGGTCGACCGTAAGGTCGTGCCTTTCATCCGCGACAATCCGAAACTGGAACTGGTGCGCTCTCCCGGGGCAGTCCACTGGACCTTTATCTGCGCCGCCGACAAGGAACCGACCAGCAACAATCATATCCGCCAGGCACTGATGTATGGCTGCGACCGCCAGGCAATGCTGGATCTGGTGATGGGCGGGCTGGGCTCGCTGGGGAATGATCACCCGATTTCGCCCGACAGCCCCTATTACAATGCAGACCTGCCACAGCGCCTGTTCGACCCGGAACGCGCGCAATTCCATCTCAAAGCCGCCGGGATGGAGGATTTCAGCATCGACCTCTATACGTCTGAGGCGGCGCTGCCCGAGGCGATTGACCTCTCGATGGTCTATGCCGCCAAGGCGGGGCCGGCGGGGCTGAAGATAAATGTGCAACGCCGCCCGGCGGATGGCTATTGGAACGACGCCTGGATGAAGCAGCCTTTCGCGGTTTCAAGCTGGCTGAACCGCCCGATCGACCAGACCTTCTCGCTGATCTATGGCACCGGATCGTCCTGGAATGAAAGCTACTGGTCGAATGAGCGCTTTGACGCCCTGCTGGCCGAGGGCAAGGCAGCGCTCGATTTCGATCGCCGCAAAGAGATCTATGGCGAGATGCAGGCGATCCTGCACAATGAGGGGCCAAGCGCGATCCCGGTCTTTGCCGATTTCCTCGATGCAAAATCGGTGCGGGTCAAAGGGTTTGAGCCAAGCAATGTTGCAGACCTCTCGGGCGACCGCATCATCGAGCGGATCTGGCTGGAGGGCTGACCGCCGCGCCAGGGCTCCGGGCGCATCACGTGCCGCCCGGACCGTTCCGGTGACCGGAAACCCGGTCACCGTCCTCATAACCGGAGAACTGCATGTCCCTCACCTCCGTCTGGTGTGAGCCGGACCTGACCGCCCAGGGGCGCCAGGTCGGCTGGATCCGTGTCGAGCATTCTGTCCATCGTTCCGCCTATGGCACAATCGCTATTCCTTTCGCGGTTTTCGCCAATGGCGAGGGGCCGACGATCCTTCTGATGGCGGGCTCGCATGGGGATGAATATGAGGGGCAGCTTGCTCTGACGCGGCTGATCCGCAGCCTCGATGTCAGCCGCATCAGAGGCCGGATCCTCGTGTTGCCGGCGGCAAATCTGCCAGCTGTTGTCGCGGGCCAGCGCACTTCTCCGCTTGATGGTGGCAATCTCAACCGCAGCTTTGGGGATCACTATACCGACACCCCAACCGGGCAGATCGCGGCTTTCATCGCGGAAGAGCTGATGCCGCTGTGCGATGTGATGCTGGATCTGCATTCAGGGGGCAGTTCGCTGCGCCATCTTTCCTGTTCCTATGCCGATCTGAGCTGTGACCCCGCAATAGCGGCCAGGACCTTCGCCGCGCTTGAGGCGATGAACGCGCCCCTGTCCTGGGCGCAGGCGGGGATCCCTGCCGCGCCCGTCGCCGGACGGGCGGCTTTGCGCAAGGGGGTCATGCATCTCTCGGGCGAATTTGGCGGCGGCGGGGCGCTGAATGCCGCCGATCTGAATGTGGCTGAGCGCTGTATCTATCGCCTCCTCGATCATCTCGGCATCCTGGAAATGGCTGCGGAATGGCGGGCGGAAATCGCAACCCGCTTCGTCTTCAACACGCAGGCCCATTTCACCTATGCCCCGGGCGAAGGCGTATTCGAGCCCCTGGCAGCGCCGGGCGATGTGGTGGAAAAGGGCCAGGCTGCCGGCTGGATCCACCGGCCGGAACGCCCGGAAGACGCCCCGGTCGCCTTGCATTTCGCCAGCGACGGGATCGTTGCGGTGACGCGCGCGATGGGGCGCTGCCTGCCTGGCGACTGCCTGTTCCATTTGCTGGAGGAGACACCGCGCGCGGCTGTCCTTGCGGGAATCAAGGCACTGAAATGATTGACTTCCGGTCTGATAACAGTTGCCCGCCATCGCCGGAACTGCTCGATGCCCTCGCGCCGGTCCTGCGCCATGGTCATTCGCCCTATGCCACGGATGAGATCACCCAAAGGGTCGAACGCCGCTTTTGCGAGATCTTTGATCGCGATCTGCGCTTTTTCCCGCTGTTTTCCGGCACGGCGGCGAATGCGCTGGCCCTGACACAGCTCGCGCCACGTTTTGCCGAAGTGATCTGTCATCGCGACTCCCATATCAATCTCGACGAATGCGGCGCGGTTGAATTCCAGTCAGGGGCCCGACTGCTGCCCGTCGGGGACACGGGTGGAAGGATCACGCCCGACACGCTGCCGCCCCTTCATGACAGCCGGGATCCACACCGGATGCGCCCGGCCGTGCTGTCGCTCAGCCAGTGCACGGAACTGGGCACCGCCTACCGCGCCACCGACATCCGGGCGCTGACCGATCCGGCACGGGCGGCCGGGCTGGGCGTCCATATGGATGGCACCCGTTTTGCCAATGCCCTGGCGATAACCGGCAGCACGCCGGCGGATCTGAGCTGGCGCGCGGGTGTCGACATCCTCTGTCTTGGCGCGACAAAAAGCGGCGCGACAGGGGCCGAAGCGGTTCTGATCTTCAACCCTGACCAGGCGACCGGGTTTGACCGGCTGATGAAACGCGCCGGCCATCTGGCATCGCGGCTCTGGTTCCTTTCGGCCCAGATCGATGCCTGGCTGGAAAATGACCTCTGGCTGCGGCTGGCCGCGCATAGCAATGCCATGGCGAGCCAGCTTGCCGGTCTTATGAGGGCCGCAGGTCACAGCCCGCTTTATCCGGTCGAGGCGAATATGCTGTTTTTTGTCGCCAGCGCCGGGCAGAGCGAAGCCCTGAGCCAGGCCGGTTTTGCGCATTATCTGATTGCCCGGTCAGACGGACAGACCGCGATCCGGCTGGTCACTTCACATGCCACAACCGGCGCGGATATCGAGCGGCTGGCGGCGGTGCTGCCCGGCATCCTCGGGCATGACGACAAAGCCTTACAGACCGCCGCCGCCATCTGACTGACGCCAGGCGGTCGGTGACAGGCCGACCACCCGGCGGAATTCGCGGCTGAAATGGTAGATGTCGCTGAAGCCGCAGGCATCGGCCACCGCCGAGACCGTAACCCCCTGGCGCAAAAGCAGATCCTGCGCACGCTGGATCCGCTGCCGCCGCAGCCAGTCGCGCGGTGTCGTCTGAAGATGCGCGCTGAACAGCCGGCGCAGCTGTGCCGCGCTCATCCGGGCGGTTGCGACCATGTCTTCCGCCGTCCAGCGCAGCTCGGGGCGGGCACCCATCGCGGCGATCAGGCGCATCAGCGCGGGCGGCAGGCGGTCGCTTTCAAGTGCCAGCCGTTCGGCATTCAGCAGCGACCAGAGTTCGGCGATCTGCCGGTTGATCAGCAGGTCCTGGTTCTTGCTCCGCTCGCGCATCAGATCAAAAAGACGGGAAAACCAGTCGGCAACCGCCGCTCCGCGCGCAATCGGGATCCGCCCTCCGGGGCCGAACAGCAGGCGCACCATCTCTGTCGCCTCGGCCCCGGTGATGCGCAGCCAGTACAGCACCCAGGGGTCCTGTCGGTCGGCGAAATGGCCATGCGGCTGATCACCCGCAATCACCGCGCAGGTCGAGGGACCGATCCGGCGCAGCTCCTCGCCGATGCGAATCGTCCCCTGCCCTTCCCGACAGTAAAGCAGATCGAATCCCGGCGAAGACATCCGGCTGATCGCATAATCCGGGCCGCAGATCACATGGCCTGCCCGGGCCACTCGGGCAAGCGCGCCGTCCCAGCGGGGATCGGGCAGCGTATGCAGGTTTTCGACAAAAACCGTTCGTTTTTCGTGGGGCGGAATCATGCGCGTTTTGTACAAATAATTGATCTGAGAGTCCATTTTAGAATGACGCGCGACAGGTCATAACCCCCACAGGAGGGACCGCTGCAGCCATGGCGCGCGGTTCGGAGGATCGGATTTCATTTCGAAGACAGAGGGAGGGCCGGGTCATGCTCATGCCGACCAGGGACCAGCAGAACCGCTATGCGGAAGATGGCTTCTATATCGTCAAAGGGCTGCTTTCAGCCGAAGAAGTCACCAATTTCCGCGACCACGCCCGCAAGCAGCTTGAAGAAGAAGCCCGCGAAGGCAGTGTCATGGCCAAGGGTGACCGCGATGGCAAAAGCACGCTTCTGAAAATGTGGAACACCGCCGGCGATGACAAATACGGGCTTCTGGCCCGTGACCAGCGCATGGTGTTGCAGGCCGAGGCACTTCTGGGCGAAGAGGCCTACCTTTACAGCCATAAGATGACCATGAAACAGCCGCGCGAGGGCGGTGCCTGGGAATGGCACCAGGACTTTGGCTACTGGTACAATAATGGCTGCCTGCGCCCCGATATGCTGTCGATCTATATCTCGCTCGACAAAGCGACGAAAGAAAACGGCTGCCTTCAGGTGCTGAGCGGCACGCATAAACTCGGTCGTCTGGATCACGTCCGCGAAGACGGCCAGACCAATGTGGCGCGCACCCATCTCGAGGCCGCCCTCGAGCGCTACGAGCATCTCTACGTCGAGATGGAAGCCGGTGATGCGCTGGTGTTCCATGGCAATCTGCTGCACCGCTCGGATGCAAATAACAGTGACACCTATCGCTGGGGTTACATTTGCTCTTATAACGCCGTCTCGAATGCGCCCTTCGCCCGTCTGCGCGAATATGGCAATTACGAAGAAATGAAGCCGGTTCCTGCCGGCAGCTTCATGGCTGCCTGACTTCGGTTCTCCTGAGCCATTGTGGCCCGCGACTGCGGGCCATTCGCCATCCCAGAAAGGCCCTGATTGCGGCCATCCCGGAAAGGAAGCTGATGACAGGGTCTCTGGCACAGCCTGCCGCAAAGGCGGCAAAAAAACGGTTCCTGCGGTTCGGCGGGCGCGAAACCGGCGTCGCGCTGGCCCTTCTGGTCATGTGTATTGCGCTGACGCTGCTCAATGACCGCTTTCTTACAACCAACAATCTGCTGAATATCGGGCGTCAGGTCTCGCTTCTGGGGATCATGGCGGTCGGCATGACCTTTGTGCTCGCCTCGGGCGAAGTCGACCTCTCGGTGGGGTCGATTTATGCGTTTTGCGGCCTCGTGACCGGCATGGTGATCGTCGCCGGCTACGGGCTTTTCGCGGCCCTGGTGCTGGGCATCCTGGCCGGGATTGTGATCGGCATCATCAACGGGCTTTTGTCGACCTATGGGCGGCTGCCCTCGCTGATCGCGACGCTGGGCATGCTGTCGATGGTGCGCGGTGCGGCGCTGATCCTGACGGATGGCCGCCCGGTGACCGTCAATGCCAAAAATGGCGCCGCGCCGGATGTGCTGGCGCAGTTCACCTTCCTTGGTCAGGGCTCGGCTGCCGGCATTCCGATGCAGCTTGTGTTCCTTGCCCTGATCGCGCTGGCGGGCTGGTTCCTGCTGGCGCGAACCTCGTTCGGCTTTCGCGTGCTGGCGGTGGGCGGTTCAACAAAGGCGGCGCGCGTCTCCGGGATCTCGGTCGAGCGCGTCAAGATCGCAGCCTTCGCGCTGATGGGTGGCCTTGCCGCCTTTGCCGGCATCCTGTCGATTGCCTTCCTGCCCTCGGGCCAGGCCGGGCGCACCGGACTGGGGCTGGAACTGGACGTGATCGCGGCCACCATTGTCGGCGGCACATCGCTTGCGGGCGGCGAAGGCACCATCATCGGCACCATCCTTGGTGTGCTGATCATCGGCGTGTTGCGCAACGGGCTGGTGCTGACCGGGGTTTCCCCATTTGCCCAGGAGTTCCTGATCGGCCTCGTCATCGTGGTCGCGGTCGCCATTGACAAATGGACCATCCGGGAACGCCGGATCTGAAGAACCCCGAACGGGGCGATCATGCGGGAGGGCATGATCGAAAACAACAAAGAGGGAGGACCTAGGATGAAAAAACTGCTTGGAACCGCGCTGGTCGCGGGGCTTTCCTGGCCGATGCTGGCCGGGGCTGACCCGATCAATGTCAAGGATTTCGCACTGGCGCCGCGGATCGCTGAAAAGGTGGCTGCGGGCGAAGAGCTGAACATCTTTGTCTCGTATCACGATGTCTCGAATGAATTCGCGCCGCAGATTCGCGCGGGCGTCGAGCGCGGCGATGCGCTGGACAAGGTCAAAGCGAAATTCATCGGCCCGGTCGGCGCCAATGCCGATGGCCAGATCAATGAGATCGAGGCGCTGCTCGACACGATGGACGGGCTGGCGATTTCCTCGGTCTCGACCGATGCGCTGGCACCGATCATCGACCGCGTGGTCGAGGCCGGGATCCCGGTCATCACCTACAACACCGACAATCCCGACAGCAAACGCATCGCATTCGCCGGCCAGGATCTGATCCAGTCGGGCCGCGAAGCCGGCAAGCTGATGTGCGAAGTTCATCCCGAAGGCAAGCTGCTGATCCTGACGCTGGACGCAGCCGCGCAATGGTCGCTCGACCGCGAAAGCGGCGCGCGCGAGGCGATGGCGGCCGATTGCCCCGCAGCCGAAGTGGTGCAGACCGTCAATACCGGCACTGACCCGCAGGAAATGTATGCCGCGATTGAGAACGCCATGCTTGGCAATCCGGAAATCTCGGGGCTTCTGAGCCTTGAATGCTGCACCACTCCGGCAGCCGGTTCCTGGGTGGATCGCAATGGCCGCGCGGGCGAGGTCAAGATCGTCGGTTTCGACCTGCTTGATCAGACGGTCGAGTTTGTCGAGAACGGGGTGATCCAGGCGACCATCGACCAGGCTCCGGAAGCCCAGGGCTTTGCCGCCGTTGATCTGCTGGCGAAGTTTCTCAACGGCGAGACCATTGACGATCTCGACACCGGCGTCGGCATCTTCACCTCTGCAAATATCGCAGACGTGAACTGATCAAAGCGTCCCGGGCCCGTCTGGGCCCGGGACGTTTCCCCGACAGTTTCTGAACAGATCGGCACGGAATGCAGATGGACACGTCCCCCGTCGTCAGTTTTCAGCGGATCGGCAAATCTTTCCCCGGTGTGCGCGCGCTCTCGAATGTGTCGCTGTCGCTGAACCAGGGCGAGATCCATGCCGTCATCGGTGAGAATGGTGCGGGAAAATCGACGCTTATGAATATTCTCGCGGGCGTTCTGGCGCCAAGCGAGGGCACGCTTATGCTGGATGGCAAACCCCTGCGGCTGTCCTCGCCGCTGGACGCACGGCGACGCGGGATCGCCGTGGTATTCCAGGAACTGTCTTTGTGCCGCAATCTCTCGGTCGGCGAAAATGTGATGCTGCCGGCGCTGGCAGAGATCCCGTCCTGGCAGCTGATCCGGCGGGCGCGCGCCCAAGGACAATCCCGTGCAATCCTCGCCCGGCTGGGGATGGATATCGACCCCGCGACACCTTTGCGCGATCTGTCAGTGGCCCAGATGCAACTGGTCGAGATCGCCCGCGCGCTGGCCCGCAAAGTGCGGGTCCTGGTGCTGGATGAGCCGAATTCGGCGCTCTCGCCGCATGAATCCGAACATCTGTTCAACATCATGCGCCAGCTGCGCGCGGATGGTGTGGCGATTGTCTATATCTCGCATCACCTGAGCGAGGTTCTCGCGCTTTCCGACCGGATCAGCGTCATGCGTGACGGCGAACTGGTCGAAAGCCTCACCGATCTGACCGGGGTCGAAGTGCCGCATCTTGTCGCCGCGATGGTCGGGCGCGATCTGGGGGATGCCGCGCCTTACGGGCTGACCCACCCGCCGCGCGACACGGCACCTGTTCTGTCCCTGCGCGACTTCCGGGTGCCGGGCGAGATCAACGGCATCTCGCTTGATCTGCGGCCCGGCGAGATCCTCGGGATCGGCGGTCTTCCCGGCAGCGGCAAGGATATCCTGGCCGAAGCGATTTTCGGCCTCTGCCCGCGTTCCGGCACGGTGACGATTTCCGGCCAGTCACTGCCGGCGCAGAAGCCGATGGCTGCCATTCGCACCGGTATCGCGCTGATCCCGGCGGATCGCCGCAATGGCGGCGCGCTTTTGTCGATGTCGGTCGCGCAGAATGTGGTCTCCTCGACGCTCGACCACCATTCCAGGATCGGCGTATTGCTGAATGCCCTGATCGGCGAAACCGCAGGTCAGCAGATCCGCGCCTTTGACGCCCGCGTATCCGGGCCGGGCCAGGTGATGGGCACGCTTTCGGGCGGCAACCAGCAAAAGATCATCCTCTCGCGCGGCATTGTGTCAGAGCCGAAGGTCCTGATCCTGCATGAGCCGACCCGCGGCATCGATGTCGGCGCGAAGGCTGAAATCTACGCGATCCTCAAGCGCCTCGCCGAAGAAGGGTTGGCGGTTCTGATGATCTCATCGGAACTGCCAGAGCTGGTGCTGCATGCGAACCGGGTGGTGATGATGGCGCATGGCGAGGTCTCGCGCGATTTCACCGGAGCGGAGATTTCCGAGCAAAATCTGATGATGGCGGCAAGTGTGCAGCCCGCGCATCTGTCCGAAGTGGAGGGGGCAGCATGAAGAAACCGGTTATTACCGTTGTCGGCAGTTTTGCGGTTGGGATGACGATCAGAACCCCTACCCTGCCGATTTTTGGCCAGACAATTCTCGGGTCCGATTTTGATATGGGGCCTGGGGGCAAAGGGTCGAACCAGGCGGTCGCCACCGCGCGGCTTGGGGCGGACTCCGCGCTGGTCGCCTGTGTGGGAAATGACGCACTGGCCAAGATCGCCACCGATATGTACCGCGCCGAAGGGGTGAACGCCCGCCATGTGACCGAGTTGCCGGACCGCGCAACCGGGGTGGGGTTCATCATCCTCAACACCGAGGGCAACAATTTCATCATCCTCGATATGGGCGCGAATAACGCGATGGATGCCACCCAGGTCGATAAATCCGCCGACCGGCTGGCCATGTCGGATGTGGTGATGACCGTGCTGGAAATCCCCGATGCCGCCGCCACGCGCGCGATGGAACTGGGCAAGGCCTCGGGGGCGCGGACGGTGCTGAACCCGGCCCCGGCCCGTGCGCTGCACCCGTCGATCTTCAAACATGTCGATGTGCTGATCCCGAATGAAAGCGAGCTCAGGATCCTTCTGGGCCTGAAACCTGACGATCCGACCCCTTCGCGCGACCTTGCGATCCGTCTGCGCCGTCTGGGCGTTGGCACCGTGGTGGTGACGCTTGGCCGCGAGGGCGTGCTGATCCTCTCGGACGAGCATGACCTGCATATCCGCGCCCCGGAAGTCGCGGTGGTCGATACCACGGGCGCGGGCGATGCCTTCTGTTCGGGCTTTGCCGTGGCGCTGGCCGAGGGGAAATCCATCCCCGAAGCTGCCCGCTATGGCACGCTTTGCGGCTCCTGGGCCTGCACGAAACTCGGCGTGGTGCCATCCCTTGGGCGGCGCCATGAAATCGAAACCTTTGCCAGGGAACTCCAATGAAACGCGGTCGTATCCTCAATGCCGAACTGAACCACGCCATTGCCTCGATGGGTCATGGCGATCTGATGATCGTCTGTGATGCGGGCTTTCCGATCCCCGATACCACCTGGCGGGTCGATCTCGCGATTGAAAAAGACCTGCCAGACCTCGGGCAGATCCTGTCGCTGATCGCCTCGGATTTCGTGGCCGAAAAAGTGGGCTATGCCGACAATCTGCCGACCAATAACCCGGTTCTGCTGGACAAGGTGAAGAGCCTTTTCCCGGATGCCGATCACGAGATGACCACCCATGCCAATATCCTGGGTGCGATGGCGGCACAGGCCAAAGTGATCGTGCGCACCGGCGCTTTTGATCCCTGGGGCAATATTCTCCTGTGGTCGGGCGTAGATGTGCCGAAATGGTTCGACAAGCCGGGCGTCATCGCGCCGCCGGAATATGCGCGGAAGCTGAAAGCCTGATGCCGAAGATCTTTGACTGGGCCGCGCAACCGGCCGAGCGCATGGTAACGGTCGGCTCGCTCCGGGCGGGGAAAGGCACCCCCGCCCGCCACGCCCAGGTCACCGCCGATACCGCCGAAGAGGCCGCAGCAGCCGAGGCCGCCGGGATCGAGATGGTCGTCTGCCGGGCCGCCAATGTGACAACCGTCCGACGCGGATCGAAACGGGTCTTTGTGACGGCGGCGCTTGGTTTCGCCGAAGCCATTACCGAAGATGAGATCCTGCGCACCGCCTTTCGCGCGCTGACCGATGGTGCCGATGCGGTGATCACCGCGCGGCGTCTTTCCATCGTCAGCCTGCTGGCGGCCGAGGATATCCCCGTCATGGGCCATCTGGGCTTTGTGCCACGCAAAAGCACCTGGACCGGCCGCACCCGTGGCGTTGGCCGCGAACCTGGCGAGGCAGAAGAGCTCTGGCATCGCTTCCGTCGTCTCGAAGACGCCGGTGCCTTCGCGGTCGAGGCCGAGCTGGTCGCAGCACCTTTGCTCGCGGCGATCACCCGCAAATCGGGACTGGTCACCGTCTCGCTTGGCTCTGGCCCGGGCGGTGATGTCGCGTTCCTGTTTACCTCGGATATCATCGGCGACAGCCCGCGCCTCCCACGCCATGCCCGGTCCTGGGGGGATGTGGCCAGCCTGCGCCAGCAGATCGTCACCGAACGGCAAAGGGCGCTGACCGCCTTTCGCAGCGAGGTCGCCGGCGGCAGCTATCCGGCGCCTGGTGAACTGATCCACCCCGAGAGCGACCCGGAGCTCGACGCGCTGCTCGACCGGCTCAGCAACGCACGCTGATCTGCCGGCCGCGCGACAGGACAGAGGCCCGCGCAGGGCCTTCACCATCAGACAAAACCGGACAGCCGCATCGCTGAATACCGGCGGTCGGCGATTGACGCCGAGTTTCGGCGCGACCCACACCATTTCCGCGTCCAGCCAGATCAGCAGGGCACGGCACCGCTTCAGCGCGTGGTTGTGACTTTCCCGGATCAGCGTATTGGCCCGATCCCAGGCAACCCGCCAGTGCACCGGATCATCAGCCTGGCGCGCGGCCGGATCTGCCGTTTCGCCTTCTTGCTGCCGGGCGAAGACAACCACCGCCGCGGCATTGTCGAAAATCCTTTCGCCGATGCCGCACAGGCATTGAATTCGAAGGCATCCAAGTCTCGCCGCCAGGGGTGAGCGGGGGTTACCTCGCAAGAGGAGTCTGCCTTTGGTTTTGCCGACGGGCAAGCTTGTCACAGTCACGCGGATGCCACGCCGATACGGTATCAGCTGCTGCGATATCCCGGCGCCTGTTCCAGAAACGCGCGCAGCCGGGGCGTCATGAAATCGAGAAACGCGCGGACACGGCGCGGCATGTGATCGCCGCCCGGGAAAACGGCATGCACATCTTCATTGTCACCGTCGACGGCATCGGCAAGCACCTCGACCAGGGTGCCGCGCGCCAGATCCTTCCGGATATGAAACTCCCCCATCCGCGCAAGGCCCATTCCGGCCAGCGCCATCTGACGCACCGTCTCGCCATTATTTGCCAGAAGCGGGCCATTCACTCGGTTGTCAATGATCCGCGCACCCTCCTTCAGCTGCCAGACCGGCGATGAACGGCGGAAATTAAGGCCAAGACAGGCATGATCCGCCAGATCGGCACCGCTTTGCGGCACACCGCGCCGACGCAGATAGTCGGGCGAGGCCACGATTTTACGCGCCGCATGGCCCAGGCGGATCGCGGTCAGACCCGAGCTTGCCAGCCGCCCAACCCGAAACGCCACATCCGTGCGGTCGAGATAGAGATCCACGACCTCATCCGAGATCGAAAGATCCAGGGTGATATTCGGATATGCCTGCCAGAACTCCGGCAGCAATGGCTGTATCGCCACCACCCCAAGCCCGACCGAGGCCGAGACCCGTACTTTGCCGGTGATGCTGGCCGCGCCCTGGCGCAGATCGGCCTCGATCGCGTCCATCTCGGCCAGCAGGTTCAGGCTGCGTTCATAATAGACCTGCCCCTCCCCCGTGAGCGAAAGCCGCCGGGTCGAGCGTTCCAGCAGCCGCACGCCAAGCCGTGTCTCGATCCGCCCGACCAGTTTCGAGACCGTGGAAGGGGTCATGAACAACTGCCGGGCCGCCTCGGAGAAACTGCCGGATTCAACGACCCGCAAAAACACCTGCATCTCGCCTGCGCGGTTGTCCATGCTCGTCCCCTGCCCCTCTCAGCGCATCCAGGAAATAATTTCACAGATGATGCGAAGATCGAAGGAATTATCAAGCCCTCGCAGCAGGTCTATCTGGGGGGTAACGCCAGCCACCCGATGGAACTGGCAAAGGAGAACAGGATGCAATTTGTAAAGACCCATGAGGCTGTGATCCCGGCGCTTGGCTTTGGCGTATTCCGCATGTCTGACCCCGAGGTGCAGGCCATCATCCCGGCTGCGATCGAGGCCGGATTTCGCCATTTCGACACGGCGCAGATCTATGAGAACGAGGCATCGCTGGGCCAGGCGCTGAAGACGTCGGGCCTGCCGCGCAACGAGCTGTTTCTGACCACCAAGGTCTGGGTGGCGAATTACACAGCAGATCGTTTTGCGGCTTCGGTCGATGAAAGTCTCGACAAGCTCGGAGTCGATCAGGTTGATCTTTTGCTGGCGCACTGGCCCGGCGATCAGGTGCCGGTTGAACAACAGATCGACTGGCTGAACGAGACCCTGGCAGCGGGCAAGACCCGCCATATCGGCGTCAGCAATTACAACCGCAGCCAGCTGCGCAGGGCGACCGAAGCCAGTGCAGCCCCCATCGTGACCAATCAGATCGAGATCCACCCCTGGCTCGACCAGTCAGAGATGGCCGCTCTGGCGCGGGAAACCGGCATATCCCTCACCGCCTATTTTGGCATGGCCGATGGCGCCGTGCCAAAGGATCCGCTGATCGCCGGGATCGGCGCAGGGTATGGCAAGACCGCCGCCCAGGTCGGACTGCGCTGGCTGATCCAGCAGGGCTTTGTCGCCCTGTCGAAAACCGCCAACCCCGCCCGTGTGACCGAGAATTTCGACATCTTTGACTTTGAGCTGACCGGGTCCGAGATGGCAGCGATCAGCGGCCTTGCCCGCGCCGATGGCCGCATCGTCTCGCCCGCAGGTCTGGCACCTGACTGGACCGCCTGAGGACAAGCCATGGAGAACCGCAAACTGAACTGGCCGTTGCTGGCCCTCGCCGTGGGGGCCTTTGCCATCGGCGTGACCGAATTCTCGCCGATGGGGATGCTGCCGGTGATCGCGCGCGGGGTCGGGGTCTCGATCCCTTCCGCCGGGATGCTGGTCAGCGCCTATGCCCTCGGGGTGATGATCGGGGCACCGGTCATGACGCTGCTTTTCGCGCGCTTTGGCAAACGCACGGCACTGATGGCGCTGATGGCGATTTTCACCCTTGGCAATCTGATGTCGGCGCTGTCGCCTGATTACTGGACGCTGCTGGCCGCGCGCGTGGTGACCAGCCTGAACCATGGCGCCTTCTTCGGGCTGGGTTCGGTCGTGGCCGCAAGCCTCGTTCCGAAAGAGAAACAGGCCAGCGCGGTCGCGACCATGTTCATGGGTCTCACAATCGCCAATATCGGCGGCGTGCCGGTGGCAACATGGATCGGACAGGTGACCGGATGGCGCGAGGCCTTTGCCGGGACGGCGGCCCTTGGCCTTTTGACCATCGCCGCCCTGTGGCTGGCTTTGCCGCAGGGCAGCGCCGGCGCGCGCCCCGAAACCGCGCGTGAACTGCGCGTCCTGACCCGGCCGCCGGTGCTGGTGGCGCTTGCCACGACGGTGCTTGGGGCCAGCGCGATGTTCGTGCTTTACACCTATGTCGCGCCGGTGCTGGCGACCCTGGCAGGCGCGTCGGACGGGTTTGTGACGCTGGCGCTGGTGCTGATCGGGCTGGGCTTCACCTTCGGGAACTGGCTGGGCGGCCGGATGGCCGACTGGTCGCTGGAAGGAGCAACGGCGACATTCCTCGCGGCGCTTTCGCTGATCATGCTGGTCGCACCCTTTACCCTTGAAACGCTTCCCGGTGCCGCGATCACACTGTTTCTCTGGGGGGCAGCCGCTTTTGCCATCGTGCCGCCCGTGCAGATGCGGGTGATGCAGGCCGCAGCGGATGCGCCGGGCCTTGCCTCTTCGGTGAATATCGGGGCCTTCAACTTCGGCAATGCAATCGGTGCGGCGCTTGGTGGCGCGGTGATCGCGCTGGATCTGGGCTATAGCGCAGTGCCGGTCGCGGGCGGGTTGACGGCGGCGGCGGGGCTGGCTCTGGTCTGGTTAAGCCGCCGGAACCCGGCAGGGATGCCCTGCAAGGCATGAGATAAGGGCGCGCGGGCTCTGGCCCGCGCGCCCTGCTATTTCAAACAGCGCCCGATCAGGTCAGGCGGGCGCGCAGCCCTTCGGTGATGGCGGCACTGCCGCTGTCGCCGCCCAGATCACGGCTGATCAGCCCATCGGCAATTGCCGCGCTGACGGCAGTACGGATCCGCGTTGCGGCCACCGAGAGGCGGCTGTCCTCATGCCGCGCCGCCAGCCATTCCAGCATCGACGCCGCCGAAAGCACGGTGCCATAGGGGTTCGCGACCCCCTTGCCCGCAATATCCGGCGCCGAGCCATGTGCCGCCTGGAAAAGCCCCTGCCCCTCGCCAACCTCGGCCGAAGGGGCAAGCCCCATGCCGCCAATCGTCGCCGCTGCAAGATCTGACAAGATGTCCCCGAACATATTCTCGGTCACGATCACATTGTAATGGCCCGGCTTTGTGACCAGATACATCGCCATCGCGTCGATCAGACCATGCTCGGTCTGAATATCCGGATACTCCGCCGCCACCTCGTCAAAGATCGCGCGGAAAAACGCATAGCTGCGCAGCACATTGGCCTTGTCGACACAGGTGACACGCTTCACGCCATCCGCAGGCGCGCCGTTCGAGGCCCGTGCCAGCTCGAACGCCTTGCGCACGATGCGTTCGACCCCTTTGCGGGTCTGAACCAGAGTATCCACCGCCATCTCGCCACGCAGCTGCGCGCCGGCGCCCCGGGCGGCGTAAAGCCCTTCGCTGTTCTCGCGCAGGATGATGTAATCGATATCTCCGGGCTTCACGTCCGCCAGCGGCGAACGGATACCGGGATAAAGCCGGATCGGGCGGATATTGGCGTAAAGATCCAGCTCGAACCGGAGCCGCAGCGTGAAATCAAGCCCGGCTTCGGTCCCGTCAGGACGGACGACGCCGGGAATTCCCGCCGCGCCATGCAAGACCGCATCCGCCCCCGCACAGGCGCGGAAGGTGGTGTCCGGAAAGCTCTCGCCGGTCTGGCGGTAAAATTCGGCCCCCGCCGGATGATCGGCTAAGCGCAGCGGGCAGTCATTCCCGAAGGCCGCGCGCAGCACCTCGACGCTGGCGGCCGCCACTTCGGGGCCGATGCCGTCACCGGGGACGACCGCAATATCATAGATCTCTTTCATCTTGCCGCCTCAGATACAGCGCCCGCCATCGACTTCCATCGCGACGCCGGTGATCATCGAAGCTTCTTCGGAACACAGGAATGCGGCCGCATTGCCCATATCCTCAGGCGTCGAGAACCGGCCAAGCGGGATCGAAGCGAGGAATTTCGCGCGGATCTCGGGCGTGTCAGACCCCATGAAGGTGGAGAGAAGCGGCGTATCGCCCGCCACCGGGTTGATCGCATTGACGCGGATCCCGAACGGGGCAAGCTCCACCGCCATGGCGCGGGTCGCAGTGATCACCCAGCCCTTGGAGGCATTGTACCAGGTCAGATTGGGGCGCGGCGAGACTCCGCCTGTCGAGGCCACATTCAGGATCGCACCCGCTTTCTGCGCTTTGAAATGCGGCACCATCGCCCGGGCACCGTGATAGATCGAGCGCATGTTCACATTGGCGATCCGGTCGAAATTCGCCTCGTCCAGCTCATCAAGCGGGGTCGGCAGATGGCCCACGCCGGCATTGTTGACCAGCACATTCAGCCCGCCAAAGGCCGAAAGCGCCAGATCGCGCGCGCCCGTCATGCCTTCGGCGCTTGCCACATCGCCGATGAAGGGGCGGCAATCAGCGCCAAGGCTTTCCGCCACCCGTTCAGCATTGGCCTGATCGCGGTCCATCAGCACGACTTTCGCGCCCTCGGCCACGAATTTCCGCACGATCCCTTCGCCAAAGCCCGAACCGCCGCCGGTGACGACAGCAATCTTACCACTCAGTCGCATCATATCTCCTTCGCGGGGCTTTGCCCCCCGCCAAACGCCGGCAGAATGGGGGAAAGCCGGCGCCGGTGACAGCCGCATTATCTGAACGCGCGATCAGGTTTCCTTCCTTGAGCGCAGCCGCGCGCCGGGTATTTTGTGCCGCAGAGACCCGGCGATCTGACCGGCCGGAGGGAATGACATGACTGACTGGACCAGCCGCGCGCGCGCGCTTTACGATGGCGGCTTCTGCCCGATGTTCCTTGATGGCCAATGGGTCGGCGCCGTCTCGGGCGAGGTGATGGAAGCCCGCAATCCCGCCACCGGCGCCCTGCTCGCCACCGTCCCGAAAGGCGGCGCAGCCGATATCGACGCCGCCGTCCGGGCCGCACGCCGCGCTTTTGAGGGGCCCTGGTCGAAATTCACCCCCTTTGAGCGCCAGGCGCTTCTGTTGCGTATTGCCGAGCGGTTCGAAGCGGACTGGGAGGATCTGTGCCTTTCGGACACGCTGGATATGGGGATGCCGATTGCCCGCACCCTGGGCAATTCACGGCGCGTCCTGGGGATGCTGCGGTTTTACGCAGGTCAGGCCGTGGCGATCCATGGCCAGACCATCCCGAACTCCTTTCCGGGCGAGATCCTGTCGCAGACGGTGAAAGAGCCCATCGGTGTCGTTGGCGCAATCATCCCCTGGAATGCCCCGATTGCGGGATCGGTCTGGAAGATCGCCCCGGCGCTGGCGACCGGCTGCACAGTGGTGCTGAAACCGTCAGAGGAAGCCTCGCTGACCGTGCTGATGATCGCACGGCTGATGGCAGAGGCGGGCCTGCCCGAAGGCGTGTTGAATGTGGTGACAGGAACCGGAGCCGATGCCGGCGCGGCGCTGGCGACGCATCCCGATGTCGACAAGATCGTCTTTACCGGCTCGACCGCCACCGGTCAGGCCATTGCCCGCGCCGCCACCGGCACGCTGAAACATGTCTCGCTGGAACTGGGCGGCAAATCACCGGTCATCATCTGCCGCGACGCGGATATCGACAAGGCGGTCCCCGTGGCCGCGATGGCGGTCTTTGCCAATTCCGGCCAGATCTGCATCGCCGGATCGCGCCTGTTTGTCGCGCGCGAGATCCATGACGATTTCGTCACACGCGTCGCGGATTATGCCGCGAAGCTCAGGATCGGCGACGGGATCGCCCCGGAAACCGAGATCGGCCCGATCATCTCGGCCCGGCAGAGCCAGCGGATCGAAGGGTTCCTTCACACCGGCCTGGAAGAGGGCGCCGAGGCCTATACCGGCGGCAACAGGCTTGAGCTTCCGGGGCTTGAGGGCGGCAATTTCATCGCGCCTACCGTCTTTGGTGGCGTCACCGATGAGATGACCATCGCCCGCGAAGAGATCTTCGGGCCGGTGATTTCCGCCATGCCCTTTGACACGCTGGACGAGGTGGTGCAGCGCGCCAATGCCACGCCCTACGGCCTCGCTGCGGGAATTTTCACGACGCATCTGGGCACCGCGCATAAGCTTTCGCGGCGCATCCGTGCCGGATCGGTCTGGGTGAATATGTATCACGCCATCGACCCCGCCGTGCCGTTTGGCGGGACGAAGATGTCGGGCTATGGCCGCGAGGGCGGGCTGGAGCACCTGAGCGAATATCTTGAGACCAAGGCGATCTGGATCAATACCGACTAGATGCGGCCCAGTTCGGTGCGGATCAGTTCGATCAGCTGTTCGGAATAGCTGTGCTGGACATAGCCCTTCGCGGTCAGGATCCCGACCGCACGGGTAGAACCCGGATCCGAGATCCGCACCACCCGGAATTCGGCCGTCGGCATCATCGGCACCGCAATTTCCGGCACGAGCGCCACACCAAGCCCGGCGGAAGCCAGCGCAATCGCGGTATAGGCGTTCTGAACCTCATATTGCAGGTTCAGCGAGATGTCCTGATCTGCCGCCAGCCGGTCGATCTGTGCCCGGATCGCGGTCTGGCGGTCCAGCAGGATCAGCGGGAAACGCGCCACCTCTGACAGCATGAAACGCTGCGCACCCTCGTCGAAATCGGCAGGGATACAGGCGACGAGATGGTCTTCGAGGATCGGCTCGAACTGGAAATCGCTGAGCCCGGGCACTTCCGGCCCGATATAAAGCTCGACCTCCTGCTCCTGTAAAAGCGCAAGCGCGCCATTGGGCGGCGTTTCCTTCAGATCCACCAGGCTGCGCGGATAACGCAGCTTGAAGGTCGCAAGGATACGCCCGAGCCGGGTCGAGGCGAGGGTGGGCGCACAGGCAATCCGAACATGGCCGCGCCGCTGCGCCGCGACCTCAGACAGGCGCGCCAGGCCGGCCTGCACCTCGGCCATCGCATGGCTGACCTGTTCATAAAGCACCCGCCCTTCCGAGGTCAGATTGGCGCGTTGCGGCGTGCGGATGAAAAGGCTCATCCCCACCTGCGCCTCGAGATCGCGGATCTGCATCGACACGGCCGAGGGCGATCGGTTGCTTTCTTCGGCCGCGCGGCGGAAACTGCCATGCTCTGCCGCCAACAGAAAGGTCTGCAGCAATTTAAGATTAATATTGCTTGCAGCCATGATGGCCCCCCTGTGACAAGATCGTAGCCCCGGGACAGGCTGTTGTCAGCCTTTCCCGAAAACCCCTGTCTCTGAGCCTGGCCGCCGCTTCGTCTATCCGGATGCCTATGCGCCGCCGGCGGGGGCTGATACGCGCCCCGCGCCAGGGCGGCTCAGTGAACGGCCGCGAACATGATCTTTTCTTCATCCGCGTCAAGGGCCATCATTTCTTCGACGATCTTGCCGCGTTTGGCCACCAGGATACGGTCGGAAACCGCCATGATTTCAGGAAGATAGGACGATATCACCACCACCGCGAGCCCCTGATCGGCAAGATCATGGATCAGTTGGTGGATCTCGACAATCGCGCCGACATCGACGCCACGGGTCGGCTCATCGAAAATGATCAGCTTCGGCTCCTGGATCAGCGATTTTGCGATCACCACCTTCTGCTGATTGCCGCCAGACAGTTCGATCATCCGCGCCCGGTCCGAGATCTGCTTCAGCCGGAGCCGCTCGCCCCATTCCTTTGCCAGCTCCAGCGCGCGGCGCGGCGAGACAACGGAAAGCGGGTTCGATTGTTTCGACAATTCCCCCAGCAGGAGGTTCTGCCCCGCCGTCATGGTTTCGAAGAACCCGTCATGTTTGCGGTCTTCGGTGACATAGACGATGCCATCGCGCATCGCCGGGCGCGGCACGCGGTAGCGCACCGGTTTGCCGTTCAGCCGCACCTCGCCGCCATGCATGAAATCGCGTTTCAGGACCCCCGCAACGACCTTGGCCATCTCTGACCGGCCCGCGCCGACAAGGCCGAAAATCCCCGTCACCTGGCCTCCAAAGACCGAGAAGGACGAGTTCCGGACCATGGCGCCGCAGGACAGGTTCTCGACGCTGAGAACCTTTTCGCCGTAAGGTCGGGGCTTGCGTTTCACGCTGCCATGCAGGCTTTCCGACAGGGTCCGCCCGACCATCGCCTGGACGATGCTTTCGCGGGTGAAGTCGTGTGCCGCGCCGGTCGCAGCCAGCTGGCCGTCGCGCAGGATCGTGATGCGGTCCGAGACCTCCAGCGCCTCTTCCAGCGCATGGGTGATGAAAACAATGGCCACACCCTTTGCCTTCAGCCGCTCGATCAGCATGAAGAAATGGCGCTTTTCCTCGGGTGTCAGCGTCGCGGTCGGCTCATCAAAGATGATGACACGGGCATTGTGATGCACCGCGCGGGCGATCTCGACCATCTGCTTTTGCGCCGCCCCCAGCGTCGTGACCTGGGCGGTCGGATCAACCTGAAACCCCATGCCGACAAGGAATTGCCGCGCCTCGATATAGAGACCGCGCAGGCGGTTGAACATCTTTTCGTCGCCCAGATAGATGTTCTGTGCGACGGTCATGGCGGGAACCAGATTGGTCTCCTGGAACACCATGACGACGCCGTTTTTCAGCGCTTCAGCGGGCGAGGCAAAGCTGACCTCGCGCCCGTCCAGCAGCATGCGGCCCTGGCTCAGCCGGTAGACACCGGCAATCACCTTGGTCAGCGTCGATTTCCCGGCGCCGTTTTCCCCCAGAAGCGCATGGACCTCGCCCTTGCGCAAAGTGAAATCCATGTCGCGAAACGCCGCAATGCCGCCGAAGCTTTTGGTGGAATTTTGCAGTTCAACCACGGTTTCCATCTTCAGATCCCCCGCCATCAGATCCCCCGGGCGGCGCCGTCAAGGCGCAGGATTTTGCCATGGCCTTTCGAGGCGACACAGAGATCATCGCCCTGTTCCGCGACCGAAACACAGCCATGCGCCTGGCCATCGGCCCGCGAATGGAAACTGCGCAGCGGTTTCATCTGCGGCGAACATTGCAGCACCAGCCCATAAGACCGCGTCTCGGCAAAAGGTTTCGTCACGCCCATCCGTCTGAGCTGACTGCCCTGCATCGGTTCGGAGAAGGACAGCCCCGAGGCGAAGGCGGGCGCCATCCAGAACGGCTCCGGCACCTCGGCCAGCATGCGTTTGCAATAGGCCGGTTCGCGCAGGATGAATTCAACCAGCTGATTGCGCACCGAAAAGAAGCTGAGCCAGAACCCCGCCTCGACCGCGGGCGCGATCCGGGCCGGATAGGCGGGCAGATGTTCCAGAACGGGCTCGGCTTTGCCGGTGCTCAGATCGACCGCCAGCACACGGTGCTGCCAGCTTTCCGAAAGCCAGACCTTTTGCGACCCCGTCGCGGCAACGCCCCCCGCCCAGGCCAGACCGCCCAGCACCCTGACCGCCTCGCCCGTGGCGAGGTTCAGCCGCCAGAGCGCGCCGGACTGGCCCCGCTCCATCAGATCACGGCGCCAGTCTGCGGCGCGGCGCTGGCTCGCGCCTTCGGTCACCAGCAGCGTATCGGCATCAAGGAAGGCAAGCGCGCTCGGGCTCTTCGGCGTGGCAAAGCTTTTGCCGTCATGGGTGCCGCCGCGCAGGGTCACGCCCTTGCCGTCAAGCCCCACGGCAAGCATGCCCTTGCCATAAGCCAGCGACGAAACATCGGCGTCGAAAGCGGCGATCTCTTCGCCGGTCTCAACCCGGATCACGCGCGGGCCTGAAGACGCCACCAGCCCCTTGCCGGTCACGACGAGATTATCGGCATCCCTAAGCAAGGCGATCTCGGCCGCCTCGTCGAGGCCCGCATTCGGCAGCAAAGGGCCATCCAGCACCGGCACCGTGATCGCGGCCTCGTCCCGGCCAAGGCGGCGGTCGATAAAGCGGCGGATCGCGCTCATTTCGGTTTCCCCCAATAGCTGTCGACGCCGCACCAGTCCTGATCCGCCCCGGGCAGTTTCAGGGCGCCCATGCGGTTGTTGAAAATGCCGCACAGATACAGCGTGCCTTTATGCTCGCGCATCGAGGTGATCATCGGATGGCGGGTGCCGCCAAGATCCCAGAAGCTTTCCAGGATCTCGCCTTTTTCATTGAATTTCAGCACGCAGCCGGTGTTGAGGTTCGGCATCAGCCAGGCGTCCTGCGACACACGGCGCGCCATGCGGCGGCGGAAAGACGGCATCTCAAGCGAAAGATCCAGCGCCGGAGTGCGCGAGCCCATCAGGGCCAGCCAATAGGTGCCGTCAGAGGCGCGGTTGATATTGTCCGGATATCCCGGCAATCCCTCGATCACGCGTTCCAGCCTGCCCTTTTTCGGCCCGGCATAGTAATAGCGGTTGATCCGGCAGGCCCAGCTTTCGGCAAACAGCACGGATTCCCCGTCATAAGAGGTGCAGACCCCGTTCGGGAAGATCAGGTTCGACAGCACGGTGCGGGTGGTTCTGGATTTGGGATCGTAGACGATCAGCCGCCCATTGCCGCGACTTTCCAGCGCATCGGCATACCAGTCATGCATCTCGAACCGGACGGTGGCCTCGGAAAAGATGATCCGGCCATCGGGAAGGATGTCGCAGTCATCGGCCAGTTTCATCACGGAATCGTCCGCGATCGAGGTCCAGCTGCGGTTGGTTTCCGCTGTCAGAAGCGTGACTTCGCCCTGGGGTGAGACCTGGTAAAGCCCCATGCCGCCGACACAGACCGCAAGGTTCCCCGCAGCATCGAACGCCATGCCCTGGGGCGCGCCACCGGTATGGGCGAAGATCTCGTAACGGGTATAATCCGGCCCGAACCAGCGCATGATGTCGCCATGGCGCGAGCCGGTGTAAAGATTGCCCTCGCGGTCGAAAATCGCATCTTCCGCACCATCCATGATGCCAAGGCCGATGGGCTCTGACGCGCGCAGCCGGTCATTCGGCACCAGCGGCCCCTCGGTCGTGGAAATCGCCGGCGGCAGCTTGTTGAAGGTGGGCGAGATATAGACCGCGCGCAGCAGTTTATGGCGGTTCTTCACCCAGCGAACGTCGAGAAAGACAGCGGTGACCAGCACAAGGCCAAGGATCAGCGCATTGACCGGGCCCGGAATGGCCAGCGCCAGCAAGGACGTCGACAGGATCAGCACGAACAGCGCGCCCATCAGCGCTTTCGCGACCGATCCACGCCCGCCGCCCAGCGAAATGCCGCCCAATACCGTCGCGGTCAGCGCCTGAAGCTCCATCCCCGCGCCGATGTCGGATGCAGCCGACCCGATCCGCGCCGCGAAATGGAACCCGCCAAGCGCCACCAGAACCGAGCAGATCACATAGGCGGAAAACACCGTCCAGCGCACATTGATCCCGGCATTATGCGCCGAGCGCCGCGCACCACCAACCGCCAGCAGCCGCCAGCCATAACGGCCACGCGACAGCACGATATGCAGGATCAGCGCAATCGCGGCCAGCACCCAGAAAGGGGTCGGCAGGCCCAGAACATGCCCCATGCCAAGGAAATCCCAGGCCGGGGAATCCGGGTAGTTCATCACGATATCGGTCGAGATCTGCGGGAAGACGATATCGAAAACCGACCGGAAGATGATCAGCGTCACCAGTGTCGTCAGAAAGGCCCGCATCCTGAGGATACCGACCATGAAGCCGTTGATCGCGCCGCAAACCGCGCCGACCCCGAGGGTGGCGGCCAGCCCTCCGCCAAGGCTCAGCCCCATGACATTCATGGTGTAAAGCGCGGTGGTGACCGCAAGCGCAAACGTTGACCCGACCGAGAGGTCAATCCCTCCCGAGATCATCACGATGGTCAGGCCCAGAACAACGAGCCCTAGCTCGGCCATCTCGCCGGAAAGAAGTGAGATCGTCCCGAACTCGAAGAAGCGCGGCACGATCGGTGCGAAAATCGCAATCACAAGCACAAGGGCTGTGAAGGGAATTGCGCTGTCCACCCATTTCTTGGTGAGAAGCTCGCCCAGAACGTGATCGGGCAGAACCCGGTACCGCAACCGGACAAGGCTTTCGCTGAGGCTCATTGCAGACAGGTCCTTACTTCAGCTCGTCAATTTTCCAGCAGTTGCGACCGCTGGCATTGTTCTTATCGACACGGGTGATCGGCCCGAAGAAGACGGTTTTCTCGGATCCGGCCGGGCGGTCGGGATTTTGCAGGAATTCGGAAATCTGCTGCGCGGCAATCTCGGCCTGGATCGGCGCGTTGAAATTATAGACCACGTCCAGCAGACCCTTTTCGATGCTCTCGCATGCGGTATGGGCGCCCGCGCCATTGGTGACGATGGTCACCTGATCCTGCTTGCCTGCGGCCAGAACGGCAGCACCGGCGCCGACTTCGGCATTGTCCCAGATGCCCATGATTCCGCAGAGATCGGGATGCTGTTGCAGCACGGTCTCGGTGATCTGACGGGCTTTCTCGCTGTCGTAATCAGCGGGCTGGTCCGAGACCAGTTCGAGGCCGGGATTTTCCGCAAGGATCTGGTTGAGACCTTCACGCATATAGATATTTGCGGCACCGGTCTGCACGCCCGCCAGCCAGACGATCTTGCCCGAAGGCGCGCCGGGGGCAAGGCAGGTCCGGGCCAGCTCGCCTGCTTCCAGCCGTCCCATTTCGATCCAGTCATTGCCGACATAGCTGTCGGTCTGGGTGATCGACTGCATATTGATCTGCAGGATCTTGATCCCGGCATCCTGCGCCTGTTTCAGCGCACGGGCATAGGTCTGCACATCGGGGTTCTGCACGATCAGCACATCAGGCTTTTCGGCAATCGCACCCTGCAGCGCGCGGATGCCGGCGGCGGTGTCCATATTTGGGTCACGCACTTCGAAGGTGAACCCATAGCGCGCGGCATGGCGCTGCCAGACGGCGGTCCAGGCCTGGTTGAGATCCATCCCCTGCGAAAGCGGCACGAAAATCACCTTCTTGCCGGTCACGGCCTCCAGATAGGCGGCACGACCAACCTGTTCGATATCATCGGCCTGCGCCGGAACCGCTGCCAGCAGCGCAGAAGCCGCCAGTGCCGCGAAGGTGGTATTCTTCAGAACTTTCATAGTGTCTCCTCCCTGAAACTTTCTTGTCTGCGTGATGGGTCAGATATCGCCGCTTTGCGAGGTCTGCTCGTCGCGGGGGTTGATCACCGCATCCAGCGCCAGCGCGGCCAGCAGGATCACGCTCTTGATCAGGTTCTGGCTGGTATAGCTGAAGTTCATGATCGTCATGCCGTTGATCAGAATGCCGACCAGAACCGTGCCAACAAGAACGTTGCGCACGCCGCCCTGACCACCGGAAAGGCTGATCCCGCCCAGCACCACGACCAGCAGCACATCATAGATCAGCGTGGAATTATAAAGCCTTGTGTTGATCCCGGACACGAGGCCGGTCATCAGGATGCCCGCGGCATAGGCGATCAGCGCGGCCAGCACATATTGGCTGATCTGCACCGGCCGGGTCGGAAGGCCCATGGTCCGCGCCGCATGCGGATTGTCGCCCGTCGCATAGATGAAGCGGCCAAACCGCGTCAGGCTGAGAAACAGTGCGACCAGCGCCGCAATGCCTGCAAGGATCAGAATGGAATAGGGCACGCCCAGGAAGGTGCCCGAGCCGATGGCCACCAGCCAGCCGATCCCCGCCGGGGCATAAAGCACATCCGAACTGAAGGCGACGCGGCCCCCGCCATAGACGATAGACGCCATGGCAAGGGTGGCAAAAATCGGCGGCACTTCGGCAATGGCGATCAGAATGCCGGTGATCAGCCCGCAAAACGCCACCAGGGCCGCGCCAATCAGCACCGCTTCACCAAAGTCAAAGCCCTGCGATGACAGCCAGATGGCAAAAGCCACGCCCACCACCATGACCGCAACCATGGTCAGGTCAATGCCGCGCCCGACAACGATCATCCCCATCCCCACCGCAAGCGTGCCAAGGATGGCCACGTTTTTCAACAAGGTCAGCAGATTGCCCTGGGTCAGGAAGTTGTTCAGAAACAGGGCGAAAGCCAGAAACAGCGTCAGCGCGATCAGTGAGACCACGCCCTCCTGGGTCAGCCGGAAACGGCGGTGACGTCCGGCCTGTGCCGGTTCTCTCAAGGACATGTCTTTTCTCCCCCTCCCCGGCATCGCAGGTCTCATCACATGCCTGCAACACAAACTGGCCCGACGGATGCGGGTCATACCTCTCCCAAGGCAAGCGCAATCTCCAGCTTGTTTTCCGCACAGGCAATTTCATTTTCCTGACCGCGCGTGCTGAAAATCCCGCCAGCATCCGAAAAGCGGCCCCCCCCCGGCGGTTAGCCGGGGCCTGGGGTCAGCGTGAGGGCAGTGATGTGCAATGGGCCGGATCCGACCCGTAAACTGCGGCCCGGAGCTTTCGCCGCTTCGGTCAGGGTGCTGCCGGAGGCCCGCAAGCGCGCCGGGTCAAAGCGCCCGTAACGCAGCCTCGGTCAGCTCGGATGTGCGGGTGAAGATCCGCGCCGCCCCCGCCGCCAGAAGCTGGTCGCCATGTCCCGGCCAGGAATGACGCCCTGCGGTCAGGCCAGCCACCCGCATCCCGGCCGCCAGTGCCGCTTTCACCCCGGCGGCGCTGTCCTCGACCACCACACAATCCGCCGGATCGACGCCGCACTGGCTGGCGGCGAACAGGAACACGTCCGGAAAGGGCTTGCCCCGTGCCACCTGGCTTGCGGAATAGATATGCGGCGCGAAAAAATCGCTCAGCCCGCAGATCTCAAGCGAGCGGCGCAGTTTCGGCAGCGCCGAAGACGAGGCTACAGCTTTACGCCCCGGCAGGCGCTCCAGCGCGGCCCGAATGCCTTCGACCGGCTGCAATTCGGTCTCCATTCGCGCGAGGAGCAATGCATCGGCCTCTTGTATCAGACCCTCGGGCCAGGGCGCGCCCCGCAGCGCGGCGATCTGATCCCAGATCACCGCTTTTGGCTGGCCGATATGGCCGCGGATGATCTCTGCCGCCGTGATCGGCCAGCCAGCCGCCGTCATCAGTTCTGCGTCAATCGCATTCGAGAGGATCTCGCTGTCGACCAGCACACCGTCACAATCAAAGATAATCATTCGCCGTAAGGAACCCAGATATTTTTGACCTGTGTGGCGCGGGTCAGGACCTGCCGGCCCTGACCCTCGGATGAAAGCCAGTTGCGGGCCGTGCCATCCTCGGTCCAGGTCTGTTTCAGATTGCCGGCAGAAGCGATTTCGACTGCCTTAGCCCCTTCTCCGGTGCCGAAGTACCAGAGTCCATCGACATCGTCATGCTCCGCCAGCGAAACAAGGCCCAGAAGCGGCAGGGCTGTCGGGCAGACCAGCCCGACCACGCCGAGCGGACCGAGAGGTTTTCTGCCAGATAATACAGCACCTGGGCGCGATTATGCCCGGTCTGCCCGCCCCTGCCCCTGGCGGCATGGGCCGCATTACGGATATCCTTGCGGCTGCCAAGCGACGCAAGGCCAACCATGCCTTTCGGCCCTTCGACACGGTAAGAATAGCCACTGTCGGGGCGCGTCTGTTTACCACCGACATAGAGCTTTGCCATGCGGTCGATGGCAGATCCCGGCAGGGCTTTCGCCGACCATGGTCGGATAAACGCAGACCGCGCCGGTCGTAAGCCCGGGATCCCCGATCCCCAGCCCCTTGGTGTTATGCGCGGCCAGCGGCTGGCGCACCTTGGCGCAAAGACGGCGGACCCGCGCAGCAGTATCGTCGCCCGCGAGCGTCGTCAGATCAGTGCAGCGGATCGCATTGATCAGCCAGGCGGCCTGACACTCTTTCTTGACCGTGCGGCGCGCCCCCAGCGAAGCGGCCCGGCGCTCTGTGGCAGAGCGATTGACCGCATGGCCATCGAACATCGCAGTCTCAAGCGGCATGCCCGGATTGCGCGGGTCATTCGCCAGATCCTGCGGTCGCAGGGCGCAGAGAGACCTGCGGCGGGTAATGGTCATAGGCATGCTCCAATACCCTGGTCGCGCCGGCCCCAACGCCACCGCACCCATATTGCCATAAAGCGTGAGATGGCGCCCGGCGGGTCAGGCGCTTTGCACGTCTGAAAGACCCGCCTCCTGCGCCAGTTTGACAAGCCTGCGGTCAAAACTCACGAAACCGTCGCATTGTGCCGATTTTCCCAGATGCAGTGCATCGGCGAAATCCATGCCCTGTTCGGCCCGGTCCAGCGCATCCGCCACGATCACCGCATCCTCGATGGTCACGGTCGCAAGCCCGCCAAAGGCGCGAAGCGCGCGCGCCACTTCCGCCGGTTTATAGCCGTAAGCGCTGCGCAGCACCCATTCGGTTTCCAGAATGACCGTCACCGCGACAAAGACCGCCTGAGCGTTGACCAGGGTGCGGGCGCGCGGCGACTGGTCGGGGTGATCGCCGGTCAGGTAGCGCACCACCACATTCGTATCAATCGCGATCATGACGCCGCCGCGCTTCGGCCAGCACGGCCGCGTCCATCTCTTCAACCGATTTCGGATCGCCGCGATGGGGCAGCAGGGCAAAGACATCCTCGGGCTTTGTTGCGGCAAAGGCCGGCGCGCGTTTCAGAAGCACCCCCTCTGCCGTCTCTTCGACGATCAGCCGGGTGCCGACCTCCCAGTCCCGCCGCTGCCGGATGGCCTTGGGCAGAATGATCTGGCCTTTGGTCGAAAGAGTGGTGGTCGTGGCAGGTGGCCGCGGCATGAGCAAAGCTCCAATGTAAGACAAAGGTAAGATAACAGTTCCCCTCCTGCCTTTCAAGCATGCCGGACAGGGCCAGCTCCATCCTCCGGAGCGCAGGCGAAGGGGATATCACTGCTCTCGAAACCCCGGGCGAGACCCGGCGATTGAGCGCGTGCCGACCAAGTCAGGTACTGGCCGGGCAGCGGGCGTTCTCGCCTGCCTTACGAATCGCGGATTTGACCCGACGACCGCGGCTGCGGAAATGCTACAAGATATTGATACAGGTCGGGATGACGAACCCGGCGGTTTTCGTTACATTTCGGCCACATGACTGCCGGGCGCCGCAATTTATCCACAAGCTGGCCCGGGAAGGCGCTACCAGGTGTAGAATTTTCTTGCGCGGCGCCCGTTCCTGGCGCATTTCTTTCTGTAGCGCAGAAATGCAAGAATTTCGGTTTTTTGCGCTACAGACATTATGAGCATCCCTGTAGAAGGGGCAGAGCGCAGAGAAACTGCGCCGCACAGGACAAATGAGGGCTGCATGACAGCAGAGCGTGTATTCGCAGAGCTCCAGGGCGATGCAGCAACCTTGCACGATTCCATCCGCCAGCATCTGGAGCGCAATTTTGCGCCGGATGCACGGAAATATCTGCGCAGCTTTTCTTCGGGGGAAGCCGCCGATTTTCTTGGCCTCGCGCCCGGCCATCTGCGCAAGCTCCATGCCGAAGACAAGATCCCCGATGTGGCGCAGGACGAACGCGGCCGCCGGCTTTACACCGCCGAAGATCTCGGGCTGATCCGCCTGGCGCTGGCGCGCACCACCCGCGACCCCTCGCTTTACCTGCGCGGTCGGGTCGGGCAGGAGCCCTTGCAGATCCTGTCCTGCGTGTCCTTCAAGGGGGGGTCGGCCAAGACCACTTCGGCTGCCTATCTCAGCCAGTGGTTCGCACTGCATGGCTACCGGGTGCTGGTGATCGACATGGACCCCCAGGCCTCGCTGTCCTCGATGACCGGCCTGCGCCCCGAGATCGATTTCTCGCATCAGGGCACGATCTATGACGCGATCCGCTATACCGACCCAGTGCCGATGGAAGAGGTCATTCGCAAAACCTATTTCCACGGGCTCGACATCGCGGCGGGCGGGCTGATCCTGTCGGAATATGAGACCGAGACCCCCTATGCGCTGCGCCAGGGTTCCGAGCCGCCGTTCTATCTGCGGCTGCGGGAGGCGATCCGGTCGGTCGAGGCGAATTACGACATCGTCTTCATTGACTGCCCGCCGCAGCTGGGCTTTCTGACGCTTTCATCGCTGGTGGCCTCGTCTTCGATCCTGATCCCGGTGGTGCCGAATTTCATCGATGTGGCCTCGCTCGCGCAGTTCCTGACCATGGCGGCATCGCTCCTGGACACGATCCGGGACGCGGGCATGACGCTGGATTACGATTTCCTGCGCTACCTGGTGTCGCGGTTCGAACCCTCGGACGGGCCGCAGGCCCAGGTCGCCGGGCTTTTGCGCGCGAATTTTGGGAAACGGGTGATGACCGAGACTTTCCTGAAATCAACCGCCATCTCGGATGCCGGGCTGACGCATCAGACCCTGTTCGAGGTCGGGCGCGGCAGCATGAACCGCAACACCTATGACCGCGCGATGGAATCCGTGAATGCGGTCGCGCGCGAGCTGGAGCAAGACATCCACAGAGCCTGGGGAAGGAACTGACATGGCCCGCAAAAACATGTTCGAAGGCATCTCCCCTGCCCCGCGCCCCGCCGGCGTGGCTGAGCCCGCGAAGATGCCCGAGGTCTTTCAGGCCAGCGGCCCGATTGCAGCGATCCGCAATGATCTGCGCAGCATCGGCAGCCGCTCGGTCCAGGAGATTGATCCGGCCCAGATCGAAGATACCGGCCTCAGGGACCGGCTTGGCGATCTGGGCGACGACATCGCCGAGCTGCGCGAGAGCATTGCGAAACACGGGCAGCAGGTGCCGATCCTGCTGCGTCCGCATCCAAAGCTCAGCGGGCGCTATCAGGTGGTCTATGGCCGGCGCCGTCTGGCGGCGATCCGCGGTCTTGACCTGCCGGTCAAGGCGCTGATCCGCACGCTGTCGGATGAAGAGGCGGTGCTGGCTCAGGGCCAGGAAAACAATCTCCGCAAAGACCCGTCTTTCATCGAAAAGGCGCTGTTTGCCGGCGATCTTGAAGAGGCCGGCTATGAGGCCCGCGTGATCCAGGACGCGCTGAATGTCAGTCGCAGCCATACCTCGCATATGCGCAAAGTGCGCGAGGCGCTGCCGCGTGAGGTGATCGAACGGATTGGCGCGGCCCCCTCGGTCGGCTGGAAACGCTGGTATGATCTGGCCTTGCGGGTCATCGAAGGACAGATCGCGGCAGATTCGGTCCACCCTGCCCCGTTTGCCCCGGAACTGACCTCGGATCAGCGCTTCGAGGCCTGGGTCAGGGCGATCCCGACGACAGCGCGACCGGAAAAAGCAGCCGCTGCCGACAGCGCCGCCACGATCCTCGCCCGTAACGGGACAGAACTGGGCTCGGTCCGACTGCAAAAGGCCAGAATGAGCTTTGAGGCCACACCCGGCAATGCCGCTTTCGCGGCCTGGCTGCATGACGAGGCGCAGGATCTGCTGCCGCGCCTTTATGAAGAATTTCTGGCGGCGCGCGCGAAACGCAGCTGACCGGACACACCAAACCCCAACGATAACAACAAAGGAGCAGTGTCGGAAAAAGAAAGACCTTCCGAATGGAAACCACCCGGAAGGCCCGCGCAAACCACAGGGCGCCAACCCTGAGAATGCTTAACGTCTAGCAAGAGCACTCTAGCGCAGGCCCGAATCACATGCAACATCGCTGAGGCGGTGATTGGAAAACTGTTGTCGTTTTCCCGGTGTGCCAGCCGGCATGCGGCCCATAATCGGACCGTCTTCTCGTTCCGCCCGATGGCATCATGGAACAGATCCCTTATTCGCCCCTGCCCCGCCGGGACGGGCGCCGGTCTTTTGCACCCTCGCGCCCTGCCCTGCCGCAGAGGACAGGCAAAGGCGGCCCCGAGCTGCGCTGGCACCTTCTGGATCTGGTAAGGATCTGCCGCGAGCGGCTTCAGCTGCGCGACCGCGATATTGCGGTTCTGCGCGGGCTCCTGAGCCTTTTGCCGCAGGATCCGCAGCCGGATCAGAGGATGGTCTTCGCCTCGAACCGGGTTCTGAGCGCGCGCTGTGACGGCATAGATGAGCGCACCCTGCGCCGCCGGCTGAACCATCTCCGGTCGGTCGGGCTGGTGAGCAAGAGGCCGAGCCCCAATGGCAAACGCTATCAGATCCGCAATTCCGAGGCCGATGTGCAGCTGAGCTATGGTATCAGCCTCACGCCGCTGTTCGACCTGCATCCCCATCTGGAAGCCCTTGCTGAAACCTGCCATCAGGAAGCCGCAGAGGTAAAGGCCCTGCGCGCAGTGATCCGCGACCGACTTTTTCACAGTGCCGGAGCTTCGGCTGAGGCACTCCTGGAAACGGCCCGCCTCGCGCTGCGCCGAAAGCTCGGGCCAGATGAGCTGCGGGCCATCGTGGCGTCCCTGCCCCAGCGGGAAGACAGCGCGCCTGGCCACACGCCGCACGACGTGACAAAGCCCGATATTGTATCGGAAAAATCCAGTGAAATGACCGCCAGAAACGGCCAGAATGACCGGCACATTCAGAGATCAGGAAAAGATACCTTTGATTCTGACTCTGCTCAGAAACCACAGGATATCAGCATTGATGAATGCCTGGAGATGGCAGCTGCGGTGAAAGACTACGCTCCACACCCGCCGCGAAGCTGGTCTGATCTTATCCGGCTTTCTGATTCACTGGCGCCGGCAATCGGTTTGTCGCATCCCGTGCTGGGCCTTGCAAAAG
Organism: Pseudomonas sp. GX19020; assembly: GCF_023371075.1. Taxonomy (NCBI): domain Bacteria; kingdom Pseudomonadati; phylum Pseudomonadota; class Gammaproteobacteria; order Pseudomonadales; family Pseudomonadaceae; genus Pseudomonas; species Pseudomonas sp. GX19020. The sequence goes on along the minus strand of NZ_JAMCCR010000022.1, from coordinate 34,872 downwards.
AACGGTTTGGGCTGCAAGGCTGCGCGCTGGTTGTTCTCGGCCTCGTACAGGCCTTTGGTCGTATCCGCAGCCCCGGAGCCTATCTCAACGCGGTACTGCGAAAGACAGAGTCGCGGATTTCAGACCCCGTTCGGGTGTTCCATTCCCTTGTGAGACCCGCGCCTTCGGCCAGATGTATACCGGGGTAAACACCTGGGGTGCGGGCTATGTATACCTGGGTAAACATGCTTCATGTGCCGAAGCGTCAGACCGGCCTGAAATCCGCCGTCTGCGCGGATCTCAGATCCTCTGGCACCGCATCTGACGCTGCGAGGTCCACAATCAACAGCGCCTCTCCCCGGGCTCCGGCAGTCGCAAGCGGCTGGCCGTCCGGCCCTGCAATCACGGAAAGCCCGCCGAAGGTCAGATCCCCTTCAGGCCCGGTCAGATTGGCATAGGCCACGGTGCAATTGCCTTCATGCGCGCGGGCCGGGACAAGGATGCGCTGAACATGTTCAAAGCCGGCAGGATTGGCAGTAGGCACCAGGATCAGCCCGGCGCCATTGCGGGCAAGGGCAGCCGCATGGGCCGGAAATTCAATGTCATAGCAAACCAGCATGGCGAGCTTTCGCCCTTCAAGCTCAAATACCGGACACAGTTGGTCGCCTGGGCGAAAAGATCTGCGCTCCATCGGGCCGAAAAGCTGGACCTTGCGGTAATGCGCCAGCACCGCACCATCGGGGCTGATCGTCGTGGCAGCGTTGTAGACGGTATCGCCGTCTCGCTCGGCCCAGCCCAGGCAGATGCCGCACCCCGCACGCGCGGCCATTTCACGCAGCCGGGTGATCCATGCGCCGTCCAGCGGCTGAGACAGACTTTCATGCAGATCCGGCCGGTTATACCCCGGGAGCAGCAGCTCTGGCGCCAGCAGGAGTTTGGCCCCTGCCGTTGCCGCCGCCTGCAACTGCGTGCAAATCGCCGAAAATGCCGCCTCAATGTTCCCATTGGTCGGCTTCGCCTGCCAGAGTGCCACCTTCATCCGAACCCCACTTCCGCTACTGTCTTTACAAATCTGCCCTGGTTTCCCTCAATCTGCAAAGCATCTGCCCGGAAGTCCCTGATATCATGACCCTGAAAAAGCCTGTAACCGCCTTCGGCCCGGATTTTCCCTTTGCCTATGATGACTGGCTGACGCATCCGGCCGGGCTTGGAAGCGTGCCGCAGGCGCGCTTTGGTGAAAAGCTCGCTGTGATCGGGGCAGGGGCTGCGGGCATCATCGCGGGCTATGAACTGATGAAGCTGGGCCTCCATCCCGAAATCTACGAATCCGGCAAATTTGGCGGCCGGCTGCGCTCTGAGCTGTTCGAGGGCACCGAAGATATCATCGCGGAACTTGGCGGTATGCGCTTTCCTGTTTCGTCGCGCGCTTTCTATCACTATGTTGATCTCCTCGGGGTCGAAAGCCGCCCCTTCCCCAATCCGCTGACCGAGGCCGCCGGATCGACGGTGATTGACCTTGAGGGCGAGACGCATTTCGCCCGCGGCCCCGAGGATCTGCCGCAGCTTTATCACGAAGTCGCCGCTGCCTACCGCGCCGCGCTTGAGGAACATGCCGATTTCGCAGCCCTGACAGAAGCCGTGCGCGACCGCGATGTGGTCCGCCTCAAGGCGATCTGGGATCCGCTGGTCGCGAAATGGGATGAGCGCACATTCTACGATTTCGTCACCTCGTCCAGCGCGTTCCAGAACCTTGGCTTCCGGCATCGTGAGGTCTTTGGCCAGGTTGGGTTTGGCACTGGCGGCTGGGACAGTGACTTTCCGAATTCGATGCTCGAGATCCTGCGGGTGAACCTGCTCGAACTGGATGACCATCAGCGCTATATCGTCGGCGGGGTCGAAGGGGTGCTGCACCGGCTCTGGCGTCTGCCTGCGCGTGCGGCGCATTGGCCCGAGGGCACCTCGCTGGCGGATCTGAACGGAGGCGCGACGCTCGGGCGCGCGACGCATATCGCGCGAAGCGGGCAGGGTGGCTTCACCGTCACCGACCAATGGGGTGTGGCGCGCGATTACAGCGCGGTGCTGGTGACCTGTCAGAGCCATCTTCTGACCACTTCGGTTGCGGTGGATGAGGCGCTTTTCGATCAGAAACTCTGGATGGCGCTGGACCGCACCCGCTATATGCAGGCCGCGAAAACCTTTGTCATGGTTGACAGGCCGTTCTGGAAAGAGACCGGCCCCGACGGGCGGCCGCTACTGTCGATGACCCTGACCGACCGTAACACACGCGGAACCTATTTCTTTGACAACGGGCCCGACAGGCCTGCCGTCATCTGCCTGTCCTACAGCTGGATGACCGACGCGCTGAAAGTGCTGCCTTACGGGCCGGAAAAGCGGGTCGAACTGGCGCTTGCGGCTCTGGAGCGGATCTATCCCGGCGTTGATATCCGCAGCCATATCCGCGGCAATCCGATCTGCGTCAGCTGGGAGGCGGATGACAATTTCCTCGGGGCCTTCAAAGGCGCGCTGCCCGGGCATTACCGGTATAACCTACGGATGTACCGGCATTTCATGCAGGCCGATATGCCGGCGGATCAGCGCGGTATTTTCCTTGCCGGGGATGGCATCAGCTGGACCCCGGCCTGGGTCGAGGGGGCGGTCCAGACCGCATTGAACGCAGTCTGGGGCATCATGACCCATTTCGGCGGCAGCTCTGACCGGGCCAATCCCGGTCCTGGAGATCTCTGGCCAACTCTCGGCCCCGTCTCGCTCGAGGGGCTGGAGCCGTCAGTCTGACAGCTGTGCTTTCAAGCGCCACCCGATGGCCGGGGCATAAAACCCCGGCCTGTGTCTGGTTTGCAAATGCGCCACCATCGCGCGCAAGGGCAGGGCGCGTGACCGACCAAAAGACGCCTTAAGGGGAATTCCGGCAACCGAAGCCGAAACAGCAACCATTTCCTTGTAATGTATTGAATTATAATGGGTTTGTAGGTGTTTTCCGAGGGCAGGGGCGTAAAGGCCTGCAATCGCGCCCGATCTATGCGCACAGCCCGCCCGAAGGGGGGACGCAGCGCATTGATACTTCTCGCAAAGACCTCAAATCTGGGCCTGCCGGCGGGGGGCGCCCGGGTGCTCCCGGAGGTATCGGGTTAAAATGCTATGAGTGGGGCAGGGTTCTCTTGCAGACCGCTGGCCCGCATCTTGATGAGCCTGCCGTGGGGAAGGCCAATCTCCACTGGATGATCAGTCCGCCGAACGTGGCGGATCGGGATGTTGCGGCGCTGTGAGGCGCGGGTCATCGGTTCAGAGAAGCTCACGGCACAGCCGCAGGATCATGGGCTTGAGTCAGAACTGGGGCCGGGCTGGAAGGATGTGGTGGGCAGTCTCTGGCGGAGCGAGCACCTGACTTCTGAGGCGCTGGCCGGGGTTTATGTCGGCGCCCGCATCCTGCTGAACAGCCATATGCCGCAGCGGGTGACGCGGGGCTTCATGAGCGACCGCAGCTATGATGCGCTGGCCAGCGGGGCGCTAACTGTCTCCGACCGGGTGCCCGGCTTCCATGATCCGGGTTTTCCCGAGATCCGGCAGGTCGCCGGGCAGGAAGTGCTGGTGTCTACGCTGAAACAACTGCCCGCGGCGCCACCCGTCGGTTTGCCGGACCCGATTGCCCCGCATGATCGTGTGGCCTCCCGATACCGTTTTGACAAGGCTGCGGGTGTGGTCCTTGACCGGGCGCGTGCACTGATCAGTAATTCTTTCATCGCCGTTGCGGCCTACGCTCCGGGGCGATCCGGATGTGCAATTCGGCCCCGGTACGATCACCATGCCCTGGACCCGGCTCTGGTCGGCAGTGCGGATCGGCAAAAATGTGAATATTGCTCCGAGGGGTGCGATCATGAATGGCTGCCGCCGCCGGGTGATGGAGATCGGCGGCGACGCTGGTGTTGATCAGCGCGGCCGCGCCCTGCGCCAGCGCTGAGTCCAGCCCGGTCGATCCCATTCCCTTGCCAGGATGAAAACGGGGCCAAGCGCACGAAACCTGTCCAGCAAAGGCCTGGCATTGCCCATCAGGAAACGGGCGCCGCAGAGCGAAGCCGGTCAAGGCTTCATTGCAGAGAGGGCGAAATCGCCCTAGGGGATTTATGACTTACGGTCACGCCACGGAACAAACGGACGAGATCTACCTCATGGAGGCAGGAGAACCCGGCAGGCCAGAGTGACCAGTTGAGGCGGATTTTTCGACCGCCGAAGACAGCGAGCATGTCTTTACGGTCAGTGACGATCTGGCGCTTTCCATTGCGCAGCGCTTGAAATTCGCCGATCTTGAGGACGTCAAAGTTTGTGTAGAGGATGCAATGCCAATGGCAACGCCGCTCTTGGTCGCCTTGGTCGCCAGCGACAAGGAAGTGGACATAAGGAACGATGTTGAGCTTGTGGCGCTTGGCATAGCGCCGAGCAGCAGACCGCCGCCGGTCAACGAACATCTTGACGTCATAGTAACAGAACATCTGGGCCGCATCGCGGCCCTCCTGCGTATCTTCGGAATAGGTCAGGTCGACCCAGAGGGTACGCTTGGCCCATGCATCCGCAAGGATCATACCTGCGTCAGCGATAGCATTCCCATGTAGTTAGAGTCAGCGCCACCGGGGGCAACAGTGCCACCGGTAGCGCCAAGGACGGTCAGGGGATTGAACCCAAAGCGTTCACCAGCCTCGCGGGCAGTGCCGACTTGGTCCAAGATCACGTGGCGCGTGTCGCGCCCCGGATTGGCTTTCTTGCCCATCATGCCGCCAAGAAGGCCAAAGCCGCCTTGTACGAGTGCAGGCCCAATGGACATCAGGAAACCTGCGCCATCTTGATCAGATCGGCGCGGACCTTCCGGGGTTCGACCCAGAAGATATCAGCGACAAGCTGAATGGCCCAAGGCATGGGCGTTTTCTGATAGTCGATACCGGTCTCACGCTGGTATTCGAACAGACGCCAGAGCGCGTCCCGATAGGACGAGACAGGCTCTTGAAGCTCCGAGAGGACTTGGAGGCGGGCGGGAAGAGCGCCCGCTATAGCGGGAACCTGTCGCATCACAGAGCCCCCGCGCAGAAGGCCTGAAACTACGCCGGGAAGAGGGTCGAGACCGTCCCGCCGAGGAAGCCAAGCACCAGAGGCACGATTGCCGCGAGCGTTTTGCTAAGTGGTTGTTTTACACGTGTTTCTCCTGTTAAGGCGAAGAAATATCCGATAATGCAAGATTATTGGATGTTATTCTATCATGACAGATGCGGCGGATAAAGTTGACATATATAGTAAAAAACGCCGAACACATGCTAATGTTTCGACATGGCCTGTGCCCCGAAACCCCCTCAGCTCGTCCGAAGCCCTCCGCCGCTGCCGAGTTGGATCCGGCAAGCAGTGGGTGGTGATGATATTGAGACAGCGATGTTTTCCGCCGGCGCGGCGCTCGCCGTTCTGGACCCGGTCGGCGTCCTGTTGCGCAAGCGCCGGCGCTGTCGAGCGCAGCGACGACTTCGCGTTTGGAAGGGCGCCGGGAAGTCGAAGCGCAACTCCGAGATACCCTCGCGCTGCGCAAACCCGGCGATGATCCTGGTCCCGCCGGACGGATGCTCGTCGGTTGGCGCGCCCTTGGCGAGGCGCGGGCGCTGAGATCTTCCGACTGGCCCGCGCGACTGCCCGCCTTCTTCGATCTTGCACCTGAACCGAGCGCTGAGATCTTAGGCGATCTCGGCACGCGCTTTGTCGGCCGCACCCCGCCTCTGCGCTCGGCCGCAGAGGCGGGGTGCACGGTTCTCGCTCTCGGTCCAACCATCGCGGTTTCGCGCTTTGGCTGACTGACGCGCTTCTGGCCCGCGCATTCGGCTGGGATCGGCCGGTGCCGCTGCTTGCAGTCCATCTGCCGCGGGCGGCTTTCTGGCTGGAGGGCGAAGCATGGCTGACGGCCTGTGCTGCGGCTTGGGGCCGGGCGGCGGTTGCCGCCTTTGATCGTCACGTCGATCTGACCCGCCGCGCTGCTCTGCGCGCGGTAAATCTGCGGCGGCCCGGAAAGGATGCTGCCACCATCGTCGCTATGCTGCTGACCGGGGACGCGCTGGCAGCACAGGCGGGGGCCGAGGCCAGCGATCGTGCCGCGCGATGGCTCTTCGACCGACTGACATCACTCGGCCTGGTGCGTGAGCTGACCGGACGACCGACCTTTCGGCTCTACGGGTTGTTACAATGGCTCCGAAATCCGCCGAACGGCTGGACACCGGACTCACCGAGTTGCCGCAGGCCCCGCGTTGGCGCGAATGGATGGCGCGGGTCGAGGCGGTGGGTCGGGATGTGCTGGCCCGGGAGGTCGGCCGGGATTGTGCGCTCGATCTGTTGATCAAGGACATTTCTGCCGAACTGGCGGGGCGTCCTTACGAGATTGCGCGCATCGCAGGCGTGTCAATCGGCGTGGAAAGCCCCCTATCGGCGCGCAATATTGACCCCACCCGGCGGTCGGAGATCAGGGCCTGAGCCGACGGGATTGATCATGTTGTAAGGGCGAGTCAGGCGCGGTTCTTGAAGCGCCAGGACCTTCAGCGTCTTGTGGCGCCGCGACAGCGTGCTGAAGTCCGGCACAGTCCAATCCAGGCCGACCAGCCGCAGCTGGCTCTCGACAAAGCCGGTGGTCTGTCTGAGCGCCATTCCGAACAACACTTTCATCGTCAGGCAGGTCTGGATCGCGGCATCGCTATAGTCACGCTGTCGCCCGCGCTTGCCGGATGGCGCGGCCTCCCACGTCATGGCTGGGTCGAACCAGATCGCCAGTGAACCGCGGCGCTTGAGCGCCTTGTTGTCGCTTGGCCAGTTCCCGGTCTTGCAGGTCGGTGGTGTGGGCCGGCTCACGCAGAGCAGCTATCACGCTGGATTCCCGAGATGAATCCACTCAGCCGATTTGTGCAACAAAGCAGGCGATTGGCACAAGGTTGGGAGTGCAGCTTAGCGATCCCGATGGCGGTTTCATGTGCAGGCTGCAAACCGCGCGGCAAGATGACCTCGCCGTCCTGTCGCATCTGGCGGAAGATATCAGTTTACTGCCCGGAGATTTTTGCCGGGTCCGTCAGGATCCGGATGCCGGCAAAAAACCTGTGCCTCGCGCTCAACTTCTCATTCCGCAGGTCCTCAGAGGCGCAAGCAAAGCTGCTCCGGCTGCTCAGCGCATTATCGGGATAGGGCGCTGAGCAGCCGCGCTAAACAAAGCCGATCTCACCCCCGAGCGGCCTCGAGGCGGCTGATGACATATTGGCGGATGTCGAGATTCCAATCCTCCATCGGGGCATAATAGCCATGATCATGTACCCGGTTGCGGATGCCGCGCTGCACCCGCTCACAGACCGACCAGTCCTGACGGTTCACCAGATCCCAGAACTCCACCGCATCCGCCGGGTCAAAACCGGGCCGTGCCATCTCGTCTTGCGCGAAGAGAAAGAGGCAGCGAATTGTCGTGGCTGTGGGGCTCTTTGGCGTCAGCAGGAAACAGGCGACATGATCGCGCGCGAGGCTTACGAAAAGATTGGGATAGATCAGTTCTCCCTTGTGGTTTTGCTGCTCTGCCGCATCAAGGCCCGGGAAAGACGAGCGCGGCGTGGTGCCGGTTGCGGTGAAAGTATCGGCACCCTCGCGATGCGGCACACCATTTTCCCAGTCCAGCCCGGAACCGCCATTGGCGCGAAACGCAGGAACGATGGCACAAAGCTCGGGATGCACGCCGCCGCAATGATAGCATTCGTTGTAATTCTCGGCGAGGATCTTCCAGTTCGCCTCGATCTCATAGGTGATCTCTGCCCCGATCCGCAGATTGGCCAGCGGGTAACGCGCAATGCGTTCGGGCGCGCCGCCCAGCTGTTCGGCCAGGGTGCCGGCTCCCTCAGGTGAGAGATGGACGAACAGAAAGCCGCCCCAGCTGTCAACGCCCACCTTATGCAGTGAGAAATCCGCTTTGCGGATATGTTCGCCCTCCACCAGATGCGGAGCGGCAACGAGGCGGCCATCAAGATCATAGGCCCAGGAATGATAGGCGCAGCGGATCATACTGCCGGCAACGCCGCCTTTCAGCGGCGCGCGCCCTGCCCGCTCTTCCAGATGGCGCGCGGTGCAAAGCTCTGCCCCACGGTGGCGGCAGACGTTGTAAAAGGCACGCAGCGCCCCGTCCGGTTTGCGCAGGATCAGGATGCTCTGCCCCATGACATCGACGACCATATGGCCCCCGGCGGCGTCGAGTTCCTCGACCCGTCCGGTGCAATACCATTCGCGCATGAAGATGGCCCTGCATTCCGCCGCGTGATGGTCCGGATCGCTGTACCAGTTGCTGGGCAGCGTTTTTTCCATCGGCTGACCCTCTGCTTCAGCGGCAGTTATCTGACGGCCTTGTGTCATTGATTGTCCTTTTCAGCTGTCTTCAGTTTAGCGGGGACGCAGCGACTTCGGGACCAGCCTCAGGGCCGGGGGTCCTTGTCGGAATACCAGTTACCTCAACTCAACTCCTGAAATTCCATGAGGACGCCTGCCATGGTCCGGAACTGCGCCGCTTTATTGCCGGGGCACTGCGGCCATCGGCGGCTTGCGCTTCTCGTTCAGGCTGGGCCGCCAGGGGTATCTCCATTTCCGCGCGGCGAGACGGGTCGGAGACGATGCCGAATAACTTCGGCACATACGCCCCGAGGCCGCCCGCCGCAGCCATAGGTGGTAGGTCCATCGGGGCTGGTTTCCGGACTTCGGCCTCGCCCTTTCGGACGTTTCAGGCGCCTTCCTGGGTCTATGCCCGGTGGCATCTGCCTGAACTCTGGACCGCTACCGTTGCGGGGGCAGCGCCGGACTCTGACCGGCTTCCCAATTCTCCCTCCGGCATCGCTGTCGCAGGGCACCCTGATTGCCCCATTGGGACGCATGCCCTTCCCTTCGTCTGTCCCTGGAGCGAAGCGTGGATGTCGCGAACAGACCAGCCAGCGGCAATTCTCCCGTGTCGCATTGCGTCTCGCTGGGGCTGTGACGTGGTGAAAGGTTAACGACATGGTTTTTGCGATAAGGCCGGCACGCCGATGAAACGGAATGCCGGCCTGCTGGGTCACCCCACCGGGTCTGGTGTCATCGCGCAGAAAGGCTGTCCACCGGGAGGGGACGGGGCAGCACTCCGCCACTCAGCCCCGCATCTTGCGCACGATATCCATGAATTCACGCGCGCGTTTGGGATCGACCGCATTCCAAGTATGACCATCCACTTTGAGCGAGGAACCAACCACACAGCCATCCGCGATTTTCAGTACATCTTCGACCGTGCCATGTTTCACGCCGCTATTGTCGAGAACCGGAGTGTCAGGCAGCGTCTTCTTCACGTTTTCCGGATCCACCATCTGGGCAGATTCCCCGGTGATCGTGCCCGAGACCAGCACGGCATCCCGGATCGAGGAAAACACTGCCGACCGCGCGCGATCCGCCAGCGGGCGACTGTCAGGCGAGACGGCGAATTCGGCTGAAACGTTGTTCAGGATCACCAGATCCTTGCGGTCCAGCCGACGTGCGCGGCACATCGCGCGACCGGCATTCGGCGTCCAAACACGCCAGCCAAACCAGATGAACAAACCGGCGTCCTCGAACATCAAAGGAAAATGTCTTCAGCGCCGGACTAAATCAGCACCCTTTTTAAGGGATGGTTTCGTGAACCGGTCCATCTATGCCGTAGTGCCCCCCGCGTCGAATATGTGTTGACCGATCCTGGCCGCTCGCTTCTGGAGCTGATGAAAGGTTTTGTCGCCTCGGCCGATGAGAACCACGCTGCGATCCGCAGTGCGCCGGGCTTTCAGGACGTGAGAGACCGCTGACGTCAGCGCGGCGTTCCCTCCTTCAGAAATCGCCTGCGAGGAAATCGCAGACCCGACCTGAACCAAGCCTTGCCTGCGCGACAGTGACCGACAGGATCCCTGATTGCCGCAGGCGCAACGTGGGTTTCCCGGAGATTGCGTTAATCATGACACGCATGATGTTTCAGGGCGTTACGCTGCATTTCCTGCGGTTTCATCTGAAGAATTGCTGCATTTCTTCGTGATCGGTATCGCCTTTAAAGTGTAACCAGGTCGTCGCAATGCCACCTGATATCAGGTGCCTTTCGGGACCTGGCAGGAGCAGCGGGTCGGCCCAATCCGAAGGGAAGACCGATGCGGCTGAGCAGTGCCGGCAGAACTCCATCTCCAGATTTCCGCGCCTTCCGACCCCTGGTCTGGCTTGCCGGCCTGATCGCGGCGCTGTACGTCGCGCTGGTCTCGCCCGCCCTTGCGCAGGAACGCCAGCAGATCGCCAGCGTCGATCTGTCGAATATCTCGGTCTGGGGCAACGCGCCCAGCAGCCGTACCTTTACGGTCCCGGCCGGGAGCCGTGTGACCGAGATCGAGACGGCAATCGGTGTCTCCCATCGCGGCAGCAGCTGGGGCAGCGAGACAGTTCTGACCCTCATTGCGCCGGGTGGTCAGCGGTTCGTTTTCACCGGGGACGAAATGAATTTCGCCGGGCAATCCGGCTATTATCGCGCCACCAGCAGGTTGCAGGTCGATCCGCCTGTGCTGAATGCCGGCGGCACCTGGACTGTCGAGCTGAGCGATACATACGATGATCGCGCCAACCCTGACTACATCACCGACAACAATTCCGGCATCGTCCTCTACGACCTGCCCAATCCCGAGCTGAGCCTTTCGGCCTCCTCGGCCGTTCTGGTTATGGGCATTGCCATTGACCCGATCCAGGCCAGTGCAACCGGCGGCGTCGGGGCTTATACCTATTCCATCAGCCCGGCCCTGCCGGCAGGTCTGACGCTGAACGCCAGCACCGGCGCGCTGACCGGCACGCCGGAAGCCGGCAGCCCGGAGACCACCTATACCATCACCGCCGTCGACAGCCGCAATCTGGGCGATGAGGCGACGCTGACCCTGACGGTGGAGGACCGGTCGCTGGTCCTGACTTTGTCGGAGAGCAGCATCTCGGCGATCCGGGGCACCGCAATCACTCCCGTCACCGCCAGCGCGAGCGGCGGAGATGAGAATTTCAGCTTCTCCATCTCGCCCGCCTTGCCCTCCGGTCTGTCGATTGACGCAGGGACCGGAACGATCAGCGGCACGCCGACGGTTGCCAGCCCGGTCACCGGCTACACGGTCACCCTGACTGATGGCAACGGCTATACCGAGACCGCCGCTATCAGCATCGGGGTCGAACACCCGCCGCTGGGCCTCAGCCTGTCGCAAAGCTATCTGCACCTGACCCGTGGTGTGGCGATTGACCCGGCGGTCACCGCGACGATCACCGGCGGCTCGGGCACGGTCAGCTTCTCGGTCAGCCCGATGCTGCCCGCGGGGATTGAACTTGACCCCGTCAGCGGCACGATCAGCGGCACGCCGGGCGCCATACTGGCCGCCACCGCCTATACCGTCACCGCCACCGACCAGACCGGCCCCGCTCTCAGCGCGATCCTGACCATCAGCGTCGAGAATGATGATGAGCGCGTCGCTGAGGCTTTCGAGCAGGCCACCACCCGCTTCATGGCGGAGCGGATCGACCGCATGCTCGCTTCCGAGCCGCGCGGATACCGGCTGGAGAACCGGGGCGACACCTCCGGCAATGGCATCACCTCACGCTCCACCCAGAACGGCGCCGATCTCAGCTTTGCCGCCGGCCGGCTCAGCGCGGACGGGCTGTGGTTCCTCTGGATTGAGGGCGAATATGCCGAATACCGCTACAGCCACAGCGGCGAAGCGACGCGCAAGGGCGATTTCGGACTGGTCTCGGCAGGGTTCGACTATCTGCTGAACCCTGATCTGACGCTCGGGATGATGGTCCAGGTCGACCGCATGTCCGAGACGGCCAAGGATGCCAGCGACATTTCCGGCAATGGCTGGATGGTCGGACCTTATATCGCCGGCCGCTTCAGCAGCGATCTCTATTATACCGCCCGCATCGCCTATGGCCGGTCCGACAATGACGCCGCGCTCGACGTGTTCGGCGGCGGTGCGGAGTGGTTCCGGGGCGGTTTCGACACCGAGCGCAGCCTTGCGCGCGCCAGTGTCTACGGCATCCGCGATCTGTCGTCCGGCGTCACGGTTTCGCCGAAGCTCGACCTCGCCTGGATGCGCGAAAGCCAGCAGGATTACAGCGTTACTGATGGCGTCAGCAGTGTAGCAGTTGACGGGCTGGCGGTTGAGGTCTGGCGCCTGAAGCTGTCGTCGCGCTTCGAGGGGCATGTGGGGCAGAACCTGCGCGCGTTTGTCGAGCCGTCGCTTGCCTGGGACTTCGCGGGCAGCGGTTATCAGGAGAGAGACGATCTGATCGGCGCACTGGAGCTGGGCCTGCGCTCGGACGCGGCCAGCGCCTGGCAGAGCCTTGTCGCGCTGCGCTATGAGGGGATCGGGGCTGACGACCGGGAGGCGGTCGCGGTGCGGCTCAACCTTAACCGCAGCTTCTGATCTGTCTTGCTTTGACCGGGTTTCCGGCTGTGGCCCCCTCGCCGCAGACCGGGCCTGGTCAGGGGCGTCCGCGCGGGCCAGGCCGAAGGTTCAGAGCGCGTTAACGGGGGTGCCGGTGGCATCCCCGAAGCAAACCGGAGACGTTTCTGCAACAAATGCGTCGCCAGTGACACGCATTATGTTCCGGGGCGTTACGTTCTGTTTCAGACGGTTGCCTCTGCCCGCTTGATCGCGTGGCCCGCTCCCTGCGAAAGATACCTGCTGCCTTCGCGCAGACGTTAACGCGGCTTTGGCCAGCGGGTTCCAGTGCCAAATTCCCCCCAATTTCCGGTTCGGAGACGCTGATGACCCGTGAGCTGATTTCCTCGTTTCATGAGCTTTCCGCAACGGCCGGGCCGGTTGGGCCAGAGCTGGTAACGTCCGGGCTGGTTACCCCGGATTTTGTGCCGCTGGAGCCGCGTGTTCTGATGGATGCGACGCTGGGCTGGGATATCTCGGGCGCCGATGACCTGGCGGAGTTGCTGTCGGGCGTGCATCACCTGCTGGAAAACCAGCTGACCGGCATTGATGATATCCTGTCGCAATTCGACACCCTCGCCAGTGCCGCGCTTGGCGTGCTGGATGTGCTGGGCGGCGCCGGCAGCCAGACCGGCGTCAGCGGCGCCGATCAGATCCAGGACATTGCCAACCGGCTGCGGGCGACGATGGCGGAGTTGCGCGACAGCTCTGCCCTTGCGCTGCGGCTGCTTGGCGCGGATACGGCAGGTGGCGATGCGGTTGCCGATCTGGTCGGGCTGCTGAATGCTGAGCTGGGCGGATCGGTTGTCACCGGGGACGATATCCGCGCGACCTTTGATCTGGTGGCATTCACCGGCAATACCGTCGGAGCCAATATCGACACGCTTGTCGACAGCCTGCTGTCGCGCAATCCGGGTGCGGGGTTCACTGCTGAAGGGCTGCATGCCACCATCACCTCGGTCACCGATGACTATTACGCTGCCGCGCTGAACGGGCTGTTCAGCATCGAGCTGAACGATATCATGATCGGCGGCCAGACCCTCGTCAGTTTCACCCAGAATGTGCTGGATCCGACCCGCGTCGATGTGGCGATCAACCTGCCGCAGTTCGATTTCAACTTTGACGCGCTTGCCGAATGGGCGTTTGGTTCTGCCGCGCTGCCCTTCGATCTGGCGATTGAAAGCGACGCAACGCAGTTCCGCTTCCAGCTGGGCGGCGAGATCGCGGCGGTCGAGGGCGGCACCCAGATCCGCCTGCATGTCGACAATCTCGACTTTGACCCACTGGCGCAGTTCGGCGGGCTGCTGGATGTCACTGGCTGGAATGAGACGGTCAGCCTTGGCCTGCTGTCGCTTGGCATCGACGCGATTGCCCTGGCGGAGTTCCGCGTTGCGGTCAGCTATGACGCTGATGCCGATCTGGGCTGGGGCCTGACCATCGGCGCCGCCGGGATCACGGTTGAGCGGCTTGATACCAATACCGGCCTCGGCATCACGACTGAGATCCGCGAGATCGGTGCTGCGGATTATGCGGAAGTGACCGAGGGTGCGGTCTATGCCCTGGCGGCTTTGCAGCTGAAAGGCGGGCTTGATCTCTTTGGCCTCGTAGATGGCCCGGATGGCGAGGGGATGCCCTTCGCGATCAATATGACGCTGTCTTCCGCGCTCTTGGGCAGCGGGATGGCGGATGCCGGCCTCGCCGACCGGCTGTCGCGCTTCCTGTCAGATGCGCGGATCGGCTTTGATGTCGACCTTTCCGCATCGGTGGCGGATGAGGGCCTGCGCGAGACGCTGGAGGGCGCGATTGAGGGCCTTGCGGCGATGGGGATGGAGCAGATTTCCTCCTTCCTGTCGGACATCGGCGATGTGATTGCCGGCCTTTTGCAGAACTCGCTCCTGAATGTCGAAATCCCCTTCACCAGCATCGAGCTGTCCTCGGTGCTGGCCGAGATCGCCAACGCTTTCACCTCGATCAGCGATCTGTTCCATATTGATCCGGCGGGGCTGGGCTTTGATCCGCAGGCCAGCTCGGTTGCGTTGATTGCAACGGCTGTGACCGAACTGACCGCCGGTTTCGACCCCACGGTGCTGAGCGGTCTCGATCAGATCACCTTTGTTGTCGTGACCGAGACCGGGCGCGAGACGGTGACGGTCAGCCTGACCGGCAATGCTGTCTTGGCCGATCCCACGGCGACGGTTGCCGCGAAGACCGCCGCGCTTGCCGCGCTGATGAACACCGCGCTGGCCGCCTATGGCTTTGCCGTCACCGCCAGCGGCCAGGACCTGCGCATTGCCACCGCGAATGGCCAGCCCGCCGCCAATGCGCTGGCGCTCCTGGGCGCGCGGCGCAGCAATGGTCAGGCGACGGAGTTCGATTTCACCGATCTCGGTTTTGCCGAAGATCAGCTGGCCGGCGCAGCCGGGGTCTATGCCGATGGCGAGAAGGAAATCCTCGGTCTGCGCCTGGTGGATGCCCAGGGCCTGACCTTCACCCCTGGCGCGGATTTTGCCGAAACCATGATCGGGGTGGAAAAGCTGATCTTCACCGCCGTGGTCGATGGCAAAACGATCCCGGTCCAGGTGCTGAAACCGGCGGATGGCTGGTACGATGCGGCTGGTACGCCGAACCTGACCGGCATGCTGGCGGCGTTTGAGGCCGCACTGGCGCTGAACGCGCTGCCGTTGGAGGTCACGCTGGAGGATGGCGGCTTCAGCTTCGCCGCTGTGGGGCCTTCGGGCACCTCGATCACCTTCGGCGCTGATCCCGAACAGATGACGCGGGCCTTTGACCTCGCCTCGCTGATGGAATGGGTCAATCTGCAACTGGCGCAGACTGAGACGCTGGCAGGTGCCGAGCTGCGGCTGACCGCCGACGGCGCGCTGATGTTCACCTTCCCCGAGGTGACGGTGAATGCCGAAATCGAGGGCAATTTCTCGCTGGCAAATCTCGGCCTCGACGGGCTGTCGAACCTGTCGCTTGCGGCCCGCGTGCAGGCGGCGCTGTCGGCCAGTTTCGACGCGGCGGTCGGGATTGACCTGATCGGCTTCGCCTCGGCGATGGTGGCCGCTGCGGGCGAAGGGTCGAATGCCATCGAGGCGCGTCATGCGCTGGACAAGGCAGAGGGGGGCGAGAGCTCCATCGGTTCGGCGCTCCTCGACAATATCTTCTTTGCCGATCTGGCCTTGCAGGCGCAGATCACCGGCAGCGCCAGCAATATCACCGGCAGTGCCGATCTCGGCCTGATGTCCCTGACCTTCGGGTCGCAAAACTCCGCGCTGAACTTCCTGGAAATCGATACCCAGTTCGATTTCAGCATCCTGGGGCAGGGGGATGGCGGTTTCTCCAGCCGGGTGACGCTGCAGAATATCCTCGACGCTTTCCTTTATGAGGATGCTGACGGCACGCTGAACGTGACCCGCGGGCTGAACACGCTGATTGGCCGCGCCGATCTGCAGGGCGGTATTGTCACCGATGGCAAGGGCGCCGCGCTGGACGCGGATGGCGCGGCCACCACCGACCGCACCGATCTGCGCCATGTCGATGCCGATGGTTACACGCTGTCGGAAGGCGAGATCCTGTCGCAATTCTACCTGCAGCTTGGCGATGTGAAACTGAATGTGATCGGGATCGAGGGGCTGAATGAGGGCCTGATCGACGGCATCGCGCTGACCATCGACGATCTCGCCAGCCCGCTTGACAGCCTGAACTACCGCCTGCTCGGCGACGGGACCGAGGCGATCAATTCGCTGGCGACGCTGGGCGATGGCGACATTCTCGACAGTTTCAGCACCATCCTGAACCTCGTCAGCCTTGCAGGCGAGACGCTGAAGGAGAAGCTGCCCTTCCTGAACCAGAATATCCCGCTGCTGAATTTCTCGGTGCTGGATGCGGTGGATTTCGCCAAAGACCTCGCTGCCGAGATGCAGGAGTTGCGCGACAACCCGCAATCGGGTCTGGCCAAGCTGGAGACCATGCTGGAAGGCGTCTTCGGCCAGGACACCGTCAGCCTCGTCTGGGATGCGGATGCGAAAACGCTGCGCTTCGGGCTAAGTTTCTCGTTCCTGCAGGATTATGCGCAGTCGCTGCCGTTCAACTTCGATCTGCAATCGCTGATCGGCGATCAGCTGGCCTCGATCGTCGGCGCTGATGCCGCGAAGATCCTGACCAATCTGGCCGATGTGAAGGGCGATGGGCGGCTGGTTTTCGACCCCGATCTGACGATGAATTTCGCCTTCGGGATCGACCTGTCGAAGGTGTTGCTGGATGACGCGCCCACCGCGACCGGCGAGACGCTGCTGACCGATCTGGCGACGGTCGGCGCGCTGGTTGAATCCGCCGAAGGGGCGAATGATCTGCGCATCCGCTGGAAGGATGTGACCACGGGCGCGGCAAAAACCGTCAATATCGACATTGCCGGTGCCGCCACGCTGGAAGAGCTGGTCGCGAAGATCAACACGCAGCTGCAGGGCGCGATAGGCGCCAATGTCAGCTTCACCTTTGACGCTGAAACCGGGCAGATCACGCTGGCCGATGCCAATTCCGGCATCATCCTCGCCGATGATGTCGAGGCGCTGTTCGGGGCCGAGACGGCTGTCGCGGAAGTGGTCGACGGCGCGACCGTTCTGGCGTTGGCCGAAGGGTTTGAGGATTACGCCGCCGGCTACAGCTTCCACATCGCCTTTGGCGCCGATGCCGGCAAACTTGGCGCGGGCGTGGATATCACTATCGCCGCCGAAGAAGGCCGCACGGCGGAGGAATTCGCCGCGGCCCTGAACGCTGCCCTTGCCGCCGCCGATGTGGCGCGCAGCGAGGTCTCCGGCCGCGCGGTTTCGGGCTGGGCCATTGCGGTCAGCCAGCTGGTCCGCGCCGAACTGGTCGATGGCGAAATCCGCCTGACCGGCACCAATTTCGCCGAGAGCGTCGGCGCCGGTCCGATCACCTTCGGCGTGTCCGGCACCGATGGCGGCCATGCCGTCACCTTCGAGATTTTCGAGCTGGGCGGATCCAACGCCGCCCGCCTTTTGGGCTTTGACAGCATTGGCAAGGTGATCTCGGGCGATGTCACTTCGAAAACCCTGCTGCAATCGCAGGAAATCGGCGCGCCGCGCGTCTATCTCGATACCGAGGCCTCGGGGCTGAAGCTGGAATTCACCGCTGGTGCCGAGGATGGGCTGAACCTGAAACTCGGCTTCGGCCCGATCTCCATCGGCGTCGTCAACGGGACCGCGCTGCTGACGGCGGGCGCGGGCAGCACCGACCCGGCGCACCTGTCGCTTGGCTTCAACGATGTCGATGGCGACGAACACGTTGGGCAATACAATCTCGGCGACCTGGCCGCGCTGGTGATGGATGGCGGGCGCTCGTTGCTGGATCTGTTCAACATCGACGTGGCCATCGGGATCGTGGTCGATCTGGCGTTCGAGGACAGCCTCGGCTTCCTCAACAAGAACGAACATGGCCTGACCTACCGCGCCGATCTGGTCACGACCAATGGCCCGGTCTCGCTGTCGGGTCAGGTGCTGGATGCCTTCTCCGGCGATCTGATCAATCTGTGGAACGGCGATGATCTGGAGGGCGAGTTCGATCTGCGCCTGCCATCCATCGATGACATCACCAGCTTCCTGTCGGATTTCAACATCCTGGCCTTCCTGAACGATCCGGCGGCGGTGCTGGACGGGCTGGATATGATCCTCGACCGCATGCAGCAGCTGTTCGATGACTATCTGAAGGGCATCGACCTGCCGGTGGTCGGCAATGCCATTGGCTCGGCCGTCACCTTCTTCAGCGATTTCCGCTATGGCATTCTGGCCGAGGCGCGCGAGATCGCCCATACGCCGATGGAAGATGGCAGCCTGCCGACCACTATCGACCTGCTGACCGGCTGGTTCAACGATCAGCTGAACGCGGTCTTTAACCCGAATGGCGAGAAGATCCAGTTCATCCAGGCCGCCCTTGATACCGAAGGCGGCATGACCGACAGCTACCTTTACGGGGCGATCAATTTCTCGGCGGTGATCTTCGACGAATTCCTCGACATCGCCTTCGATCTTGGCCTGCCGGGCTTCGATCTGGCGGTGAAGGAGGGCTCGGGCATCCGCATCACGCTGGATTACAGCGTGAACCTTGGCTTCGGTCTGAACAAGACCGGCTTCTTCCTGCTGAACGACACCGATCAACAGGAGATCCGCATCGGCGTGACGGCGGATGCCGGCACCTTCCAGGGCTCGGCCAAGCTGATGGGCATCCTCGGCCTTGATGTCGATGCGATCACCAAGGTGGATGGCAGCTATATCGGTGAGGGCACGGGCGAGGGCACCGCGATTGTCACCGGTACGCTCGGCGTCGATCTTTACGGCGATCAGGGCCTGACGATCATCGACCGTGACGCCACCGAAGGCGCGGGCGAGATTGCGATTGATCTGAGCGGCATTACCCCGCTGACCGGCGCCGGGGCGGAACTCAGCTATGAAAAGCTGGTCTATCTGACCCGGCTTTCTACCACCAATCTGGTGAACTTCGTCTTCAACGCTTCGGTCGATATCCAGCTGGGCCTGACCGCGAACATCATCGACCCCACCAAATCCGGCAACCAGCCGCTGCTGATCGGTGGCTATCAGGTGATCCCCTCGGTCAAGACCGAGCTGATCGTGCTGGGCGGCTATGATTCCACCAGTGGCGGGGGCTTCACCTTCGAGACGGTGGCCTTCGAGAATGTCCGCATCGACGCCAGCGTGCTTTACGACGCAGTGATCCGCCCGATCCTCGACCCGCTGATGGCCTTTATCGAGCCGCTGGCCGCTGCTTTCAGCTGGATGCAGGAGGTGCCGTTCAGCTTCGTCGTCGACGCGCTGTCGCAGTATTTCCCGATCTTCGGCGTGGTCAACTCGGTTCTGAAGACCATCACCGACATCGCGAATTTCGTGGAAGCACTGCATGCCTCCGATGGCGAATTCGTCTTCGGCACCTTCGATTTCACCGGCAGCTTCGTGGGTGACGACGCGACGGGCAAGATCGACAGCTCGTCGATGGTGATGGATGCCTCGGCCTCCTCGACCTCGGTGCTGGCGGGCAGCACCAGCGGCAACGCGCTTGGCGTTTTCGGCAGCCTTTCCAGCGGTTTCGCACTGGAATTGCCGCTGCTGAGCGACCCCTATTCCGCGATCAATATCCTGCTTGGCAAATACGACCAGGTCGATCTGGTGAAGGTCCACTTCACGCTCTTCAACCTGAATCTGCCGAAGACCGATTTTGTGCAGCTGATCCTGGGTGAGATCGGCGCGCCGGGCTGGGTAAAATCGATCATCTCGGGCGCGCTGAAATTCGAGATCGGTGCGCATGCCTATGCCGGTCTTTCGGCGGGCTATGACCTCTCGGGCATCGTCAATTTCGTCAATACGCTCGATCCGGTCCGGCTGCTGGATGGCGTCTTCCTCGACACCAAACCCTTCATCGATGTGGGCTTCCAGGTTGCGGCTTCGCTGAACCTTGGGATTGCGGGGATCAAGGTTGGCGGCGGCGCCAGCGTCTGGCTGGGCTTCAACGACCCGAATGACGATGGCAAGCTGCGCTTCCCGGAACTGCTGGCGATCATCGATGCCGGGATCGAGAACCCGTCGAAGTTCCTTGGCTATCTGTTTGAGGGTGGCTTCAACGTCAATTTCTACCTCTCGGTCTGGGCCGGGATCAAACTGGGCTTCATCAATCTGACCTTCGATATCGATGTGGTTGATTTCGATGTGACCATTCCGTTCGGGGGCTTCCAGTTGCCGCCGCGCCTGACGCCCGCCGTGGCGGATGGCGGCACCGCTGTGCTGGCCGTCGGCTCGAACATCGGCAATTCGATGTCGACCATGGACAAGGATGGCAATGACGTCATCACCCTGACCGGGCCGCATTCGCCGATCCAGATCGGCCTGTCGAATGAGCAGGGCAGCCTCGGCGGGTCGATGAACCAGAATGTCGGCGGCATTATCATTCCGGCGGGTGAGGGCAACAACACAATCAACCTGTCGCAGCTGGGGACCGATATTCCGATCGTGATCTATGCCGATGGCGGCAATGACACGGTGATGCTGCCCGATGAGGGGCTGATCGTGGTCTTCCTCGGCGATGGTCAGAACAAGGTCACCGCCAATCCGGGCGCGACGGGCACCTATGTGATCTTTGGCGGCTCGGGTAATGATGTGATCGATATTCCCGGCGGCAATGTCGTCTTCTTCGGTGATGGCGATTACGGCATGCGCGACATTTTCCTCGCGCGCTTTGCCAGCACCGATCTGTCGGTGGCCGAGATGACCGCGATCCTTGGCATCACGGCGGATGGCCAGGTCGATACCTCGGCCCGGGCCGAGGCGAATTACGCGATCACCGATGTGGACGGGGTGGCGAAGAAGGTGACGCTTGCGGCCTTCCTCGATGACTACACCCGTTACACCCAGACCAGGGCCAGCACGGCTGCCGATACCGTCACCACCGGGGCCGGCAATGCGCTGATCATGACCGGCGCAGGGGCCGACAAGATCAGGGCAGGCGCGGGCAGCAGCGGTGTCGTCAAGGTCTATTCAGGTGCGGGCGATGATGACGTGACCGTCGCTGGCGCATATGCCTATGTCGAGGGCGGTGCGGGCGCGGATATCATCCGCACCGATGCGGCGGCCTCCGAGATCTGGGGCTGGGGCAAGGCGGCGGGCGAGAGCGGCCTGTTGGACACCACCGGCAATCCGCAGGCGGCCAAGATCAACCAGCTCGCCAGCCGCGACGGCGCCGATATCATCATCGGCGGCGCCGGCAGCGATACGATCTATGGCCAGCTTGGCAATGACGTGATCGAAGGCGGCGGCGGCAATGACGTGCTCTATGGCGGGCGCGGCACCGATCTGATCACCGGCGGGCGGTTCGAGATCACCTCGGCCAAAACCGGCGCGTCGATCTCGGTCGAAAGCTACAACAAGAACACCGGCTTTGGCCAAAGCGTCTACCTCTCGACCCAGGATCTGGCCGATGGCAATGACGCGATCTATGGCGGCGATGGCGATGACATCCTGCTGGGCGGGGGCGGCGACGACACGCTTTCGGGCGGGCGCGGCGCCGATGTTCTGATCGGCGATTTCGCAAAGATCCGGCTGTCGGCGAACCTCGTGGCCGAGGATATCGAGACGCAGTTCGACAGCTCGGCCAATGCCGGGGTGGACCATCTGAACGGCAATGAGGGCAATGACATTCTGATCGGCGGCGGGCGCGGTGACATCATCACCGACACGCTGGGCGACAATATCATCCTGGGCGATTTCGGCGTGGTGCGCGGCACCCGTCTGAATGAGGCGGTGTCTTCGGTCGAGACCCGCACCGATGCGATGGGCGGGGCCGATCTGATCACCACCGGCGCAGGCAATGACTATATCCTCGCCGGGATCGGCGATGACACGATCTATTCGGGCGATGGCAATGATGCGATCCTGGCCGATGACGGGGTGATGTATCTGCTGCGCGACAAGGATGGCACGGTTACGGCCACGCTGGTCGATACCGGCACCTCGACCGGCAATGATGTGATCGTCACCGGCAATGGCAACAGCCGGGTGATCGCGGGTCTGGGCGATGACCGTATCACCGTGGGCCACGGCCATAATGTGATCATTGGCGATCTGGGCCGCATCGACGCGACCTCGGCCGAGGGGATCTGGACCGCAACCGATGGTGCCGACACGCTGTTCGGCGGCAATGGCTGCAACCGGGCGGTGCTGGGCGGCGGCGATGACCGCGCCACTCTGGGCAATGGCGGCAACCGGGTGATCGGTGATGCCGGCACCCTGTCCTGGATCGGGCTTTCCGATTTCGGGGGCGACGTGATGGAGACCACCTATGCCAATCGTGGTGGCAATGACGTCATCACCACCGGCTCGGGCGCGGATGTGATCATGGGCGGCTTCGGCAATGACACGCTTTACGGCGGGGCGGGCGATGATGTGATCCTCGGCGATAACGGGCGCTATGCGGCGCCGCTGAACGGCAACGCTGGCCGCATCACCTCGCTGGTCGGTGAAGAGGAAGGCCGCGATCTGATCTATGGCGGCGCGGGCAATGACATCCTGATCGGCGGCCAGGGCGATGACAGCCTGTATGGCGGCACAGGCGAGGATGTGATCTTCGGCGACAGCGGTGAGGTCACCTTCACCAATGCGACCGATATCGTCACCCTTGAGATGACCGATGTCACCCGGGGCGGCAATGATTTCATCCATACCGATGCCTCCGACAAGGGCGATGACATCCTGCTGGGTCAGGCCGGGAATGACACGATCGAGGCGGGCGGCGGCGATGATGTGATCCTCGGCGATATCGCCACCTTCCTGTTCTCGCATCCCGATCTTCGCCTGCCGGGCCAGTCGGCGGCGGACCGCATGATCCGGCTGGAATCGACCCGGATCGACGTGGGCGGCGATGATCTGATCTATGGCGGCACCGGCAATGACATTGTCGTCGCGGGCTTCGGGGCCGATACGCTTTACGGCGGCGATGGCCAGGATCTGCTGATCGGCGATACCGCGATCATCACCCGCCGCTGGGAAAACGCGGCTGCGGGCGGGCTGATGGAATGGCTGACCATCGACACCAATTTCGCTTTTGAGACAGGTGGTTACGACCATATCTACGGCGAAGGCGGTCATGATGTGATGATCGGTGGCCTTGGCCCGGATATGTTCTACGGCAACACCGCCGAGGATGCGATCTTCTCGGATGGCTATGCGGGCCTCTTCCGCGCCTGGCTGCCCTCGGGCTTTGCCGACCGGGCCGAGAAGGATCAGCGCTACCTCTACACCTCGAACTTCGCCGGGCGTGGCGCGGTGGATGTGGTGTCGAACGCGCAGCAGAATGCGGCGATCGGCAACCCGCTGGAGGCGGTGCTGGAAAGCCCGCTCGGCAAGGTTGTGCCCTTCCCGGGTCTGTCGCGCCATGCGCTGGACCCCGATCTCTGGC
This sequence comes from Pseudomonas sp. GX19020, assembly GCF_023371075.1. Classification (NCBI taxonomy): domain Bacteria; kingdom Pseudomonadati; phylum Pseudomonadota; class Gammaproteobacteria; order Pseudomonadales; family Pseudomonadaceae; genus Pseudomonas; species Pseudomonas sp. GX19020. Next base: position 11,419 of record NZ_JAMCCR010000022.1, on the reverse strand, counting down.
GGCGCAGCATCGACATGCTGGACGATCCCGACGTGTTGCGCGCGCTGGCGCAGCTGATTGCGATGGGGGCGGGGTCCGACCTCTTGGCCGAAAGCATGCTCGCCACGCTGATCGAGGCGGGGCTGCTCTCGGGCGATACCGATCCGGTGATGCTGGAGATCCTGATCGGGCGTCTTGCCCAGGTGCTGCAAATGCGCGCCACCAATGCCGAGGCCGTGACGGGTGATCGCCCGCTGGCCGCTGAATAAGACAAAAAAGGAAAGAAAAATGACCGATACCCCGGCCACCAAAGGCAAACACACCACCTCGATGAATGGCATGACCATCCATTGGCATGACGACAAAATGGAAAGCGTCTACGCCAATATCGGCACCGCCACCGCCAATCGCGAAGAGTTCTATCTGCTGCTCGGCACGCATCAGAACTGGCGCGGCAATGCCGGCGACAACAAGGAAATCGACGTGAACCTGTCGACCCGCGTCGTGCTGAACCCCTATGCGGCCAAGCGCTTCGCCGCGATCCTGACCGGCTCGATCAAGGCCTATGAAGATCAGTTCGGCAAGATCGACATCTGACCATAACCTCCGGAAAGATCGCAGTTTTGCTTGATCAGGCCACATCAGTCTTCGTGACCGGTGCGGGGCGCCATGTCCTGCGCATCTTCGGTGAGCCCCCCTCGCCGGAGGAACGCGCGCTTATGGATGATCTGCTTCAGGAGCGCCCTGCGGCGCGCAAACACGGGCGCGGCATGGTGATCTCTGTGCCGCTGCCGGGGGCGCATTGGTGCATCTGGATGCTGGACAGCGTGCCGGCGCTGGCCGGGATCGGGCCGATGCTGGCACGCGCCCAGGCGATTTCGGGCGGGCTGGCGGGGTATGGCGCCAGCCAGGCGCGCCCCGTTTCGCAAAAGGGGCCGGAACTGACGGCGCTCGCGCTGGCGCTGAAGGCCCCGGTGCGGCGCGCCGAGAGTGTGGTGCAGTTCCTTGGTGAGCGGCTGGTCGAGGCGGGCGAAGGCTCTGGCCTCGCGATCTTTACCCTGAAAGGCGAGCGGGTCGCGAAGCTCTGGGCCTCGGACAGCGGTATTGCGGCGGCCTCGGATCTGATCCGAAACCTTTTGCCCCGCGCCATCGGCGTCGCGGGCAACAGCCCCCTGCGCTTCGATCTGGGAACGGATGCGCAGGGGGCGCTTGAGGCCGGGCTGATCCTGGAACGGCTGGGCCGCAAAAGCCTGACCCTGTTGCCGCCCACGCAGCCGGGCGGCTATGGCGCGGTGCTGTTTGATACGGAAAGCGCCGATCAGGGCATGGCGCCCGCGATCCCGGCGCTGATGCAGCTGATCCACCCGCTGCGGCTGCAGGCAAAATCCGCGCGCTGGCGCTGGATGAAGCCGCTCGGCTGGGCGGCGGCGGCGATACTGGCGGTCTTCCTCGCCTGGCCGGTGCCGGAGAGGATCACCCTGACCGGGGTCGCGACGCCCGAGCATTCGGTGATCGCCGCGCTGTCGAGTGATGCCGTGCTGGAGGAGATGCTGGTCCGCGTGGGCGATCAGGTGGGCGAAGGCCAGCCGATGGCCCGCTTCCGCTCCACCACCCTCTCGGAACAGGCGGCGCAGGAGCGGCTGAACATCTCGGTCGAGGAGCTGAACGCCCAGGCCGCGATGGCGAAGAATGATTACGGCGCGGTGCGGCTGCATGAAAGCCGTCGCCAGATCGCCGAGGCGCGGCTGGCCGAGGTGCAGCGGCGGATTGATCAGCTGGTGATCCTGGCGCCGGCGGCGGGGCGGGTGATCTCGGCTTTGCCAGCGCATGCGACCGGCGGCAGTTTCACCACCGGGCGTGAGGTGGCGCAGATCCAGACCGGGTCCGATTTCGTGATGGTGCTGACGCCCTCAACCGGCGATGCGCGCCGGCTGACAACCGGCATGCAGGGCAGCGCCATGTTCCGCGGCCTCAGCGATGCGGAATACCGCGTGACGGTGATCTCGCCCCCGGCGCTGGTCAGGAACAGCCAGACCGGCACCGATCATCTGGAACTGATCGCCCGCATCGACCCGGGTGATGACCGCCTTCTTGCCGGGTTGACCGGCTATGCCCGCCTTGAAGGAGAGACCACCCCCCGCATCCTGGGCCTGACCCATTACCTGACCGAATATGCAAGGACCACGCTATGGACCTACCTCGGCCTGCGCTTGTGAAGCAGGTGGAGCTGCATCTCTCGGCCGAGGGGCGGGGGTTCAGCTATCTGCTGGTGGACCGTGTCAGCGGTCAGATCCTGCGCCTGAGCCGGGCGGCAGCGGCGGGCTATCGCCGCTTTGCCGCCGCCGCACTTGGGGACAGTACCGCGCGCGAAGGGCTGGGGCAGGACGAGGCGAAGCACGGCTTCACCGCTTTGTCCTGGCTCAGACAGATGCGAGAGGGTGCGCGGTTCCAGCGCAAACCCTTCAACCCGATGCAGATGCAGCTGCCATTGTTCGAGGCCGCACCGCTGCAGCCGCGCCTTGCCTGCCTGTCGCGGCTGGCCTTTGGCCTGCCGGGCATCGTGATGCTGGCGGTGCTGGGGCTGATCGTTCTGATGCTGGGCAGCCGGAACGACTGGAAGATCATGGTCGAGTTCCGCGAGGTGTTTTCGATCGAGGCGCTGCTGACCTTCGGCCTTGTCGCGCCCTTCCTGAAGCTGATCCATGAATTCGGCCATATCCTTGCCGCTACTGCCTGCGGCGTGCGGCTGCGCAAGGCCGGGGTGAATGTGATCGGGCTTTACCCGATCCCCTATGTCGACTGCTCTGAAGCCGACCTGACCGCCAGCCGCCGCCAGCGCATCCTGATCTCGGGCGCGGGGATCCTCACGGATCTTTGCGTGGGCCTCTTGCTGTTCATCGCCTGGCACCTGGTCTGGAGCGATGAGCTGCGCCAGGTGCTGGGCCGTGCCTTCGTCTTCTCGGTGTTCAGCTCGCTTCTGTTCAACGCCAATCCGCTGATGCGGATGGATGGTTATTTCATTCTGGCGGACCTCCTGAACCACCGGAACCTTGGCACCGATGCCACCACGGCGCTGCGGCGACTCTGGCGGTCGGGTCTGGGGCTGGCAGCGACGCCGCAACGCTTTCCCATGCGCCATGAGCTGGCGCTGGCGGGGTATGGCCTTGCCTCGATGATCTATCGCTGGGTGATCCTGCTGACACTCGTCTGGAATTTGCTGCCGCGTTATCTGGGGCTTGGCCTGCTGGTCGGCGCCTGGGGCGGCTGGCTGATGCTGGCGGCGCCGACGCTGAACCGGCTGAACACGCCGCCGCCCGCCAATGTCGCGCCGCAGGCGGGCGGGCGGAGGCGCCGGATGCTGGCGGCAGGTGCGGGGCTTTTGCTGACCGGCGCGCTGTTCATCCCGGTGGCCCCGGTGGCGGTGATCGAGGTCGCGCCGGATGCGCTTGGCCGCTATGCGGTCACCGTGAAACAGCCCGGATTCGTCAGTGAAACCGTGGCCGAGGATGGCCATGTCGCGGCAGGCGCTGTGCTGCTGACGCTTTCAAACCCGGCGAGTGAGGCGCGGGTTTCGCTCGCCGCACTTGGGGTGGCTGAGGCCGGGCTTGCCCGCCAGATCGGCACTGCCAGCGGAGCTGCGGGATTGCGGCGGGGCGAGGATCAGGTGATTGCCGCCGAGGCGCAATATCGCCTGGTTGAGGCCGACCGCGCAGCGCTGACCCTCACCGCGACCGAGGCCGGTCGCTTCACCCTGACCCGCCGCTTGCGTCCGGGGGAGTTCCTGCCCGCAGGCACCGTGATCGGGCGGCTTTTGCCCGATACGGCGGAGGTCGTGATGGTCGGCGCGGTGCCCGAGCGGCTGGTCCAGCATTTTGAACGGGGCCTGAGCCGCGCGACGCTGCGTCTGGATGGCAGCTATCTGCCGCTCGACCCCGCCGCGCTGCATCTGGCCGAGGAACCGCGCCAGGAGGGGCAGCCCGGTCAGCAGGATGGCCGCAGCTTTACCCTTCGCCTGACCGCGCCGGTCACGGCTTCGGGGCTTGAGGCGGGCGCGGCGCAGCTGCGGCTTTCATTCGAGCCGATCCCGGTCTGGCGCCACGGCGCGCTTTGGGTCGCGGACAAGATCACACAATTCAGGAATGCCGAAATTGCCGAGCGGCAACAACGGCTTGAGAACAATGGCGGGCAGTAAACCCCCGAAAGGATCAGAGGGTAAGATCATGAACAAGGGAGCGATTTCGCTGCTGGCACTGGTGGCAGGCTTCGGGCTTGCGGCCTGCGATGGCATGTCGAACAAGGCCACGCCGGAGCGGCTGGACGGGCTGGTCACCAATGGCGTCGATGGCAAGAAGCGCGAAAAGGCCGAGGGCGCCTTTGACAAGGCTATGGCCCGCGCCAATTCCATCGCCGGTCTGAATGAGGCGCTTGGCGGCGATGCCACCATGAACGCGGGCGCTGTGCCGCTGAACACGCTGCTTGAGGCGGCGCTGGAGCATAACTCCGACCTTGGTCGTGCCGCCCAGGACATCAACCGCGCCGATGCGCAGCGGATGCGGGCGATCTTCGGCTATCTCCCGCAGCTGAGCCTGAACTACACTTCCTCGACCGTCGATACGACGGTGGTGTCTTCGGATAACCAGGTGTTTGAGCTTGGCACCGCGAATTACCCGGTGACCACGATGTATGTCGAAATGCGCCAGCCGCTGATCGATATGAGCCGGATCTATGGCATCAAACTGGGCTCCACCGCCCGCACCGCCGCCGAGGTCCGCTATATCGCCACCGCGCAAAAGGTGCTGTTCGAGACCTTCGACGCCTATCTGGTCGCGAGCCAGAGCAAGGCCAAGATCACCGAGCTGAAGGCGCGCGCCGAAAGCCTGCGGCGGCAGTCGAGCGCCGAAAGCGTGCTGACCGATGCGGGTCTGGCCAATGACACCTCACGCCGGGCGATCCTGACCGAACAGGCCCGCGCGGAAAGCGATCTGGCCATCGAGACCACCCGCTATGCCGAGGCGCTGAGCCGCCTGTCCTGGCTGACCGGCACCGCGATTTCGGATGTGCAGAAAGTCGATGTGCCCGGCTCGATCATGGGCAGCGAGCGCAATGTCACCGCCGAAGCCGCTAAAGAAGCCGCGCGCAAGAACAACCCGGAGCTTCTGAGCATCGCGATTGGTGTGGTGCAGGCGGATCTGGCGCGCAAACAGGCGATTGCCGCCGATTTCGGCCCGGTGGTCGATCTGTTCATGACGATGGAGACCGAGACGCGTGAGGGCAGCCGCTTTGGCGGTGGTTCGGAAACCGAGGAAACCACCACCGGCGTCCGCGTCACGCTGCCGATCTTCAACGCGCGCGGTGACGGGCTGCGCACGCTGGATGCCAATGTCGATCTGCGCGCCGCAATCGTCGATTTCCACGCCTCGCGCCGCCAGGTCGATACCGAGACGGTTATGGTGCTGGAGCGGATGAAACAGCTGTCGGCCTCCATCGGGCGGCTGTCGCAGGCGGCCTCCAACGCCAATGCCAATGCGAAGACCGAGCGTGACCGCGTGGCGACCGGCGAGTCGAATGAGCTGATCCTCGCCGCGCGCGAACGGCAGTCCAGCGAGATGAAGATGGAGCTGGAAGTGCAGCGCATCGAATATCTGCGCGCCTGGGTCAAGCTGCAGCACCTGACCGGAGCGATGAACAAGAATGTTCTGCGCTAAACCTCTGCTGCCCCTCACCCTCATCTGCGCGCTGCTGCCGGGTCAGGCCCCGGCGCAGAGTTCCGCGCAGGACCTGGCACCCGGCTTTGCGCCGATGCCGGTCTCCTGTGCGGTGCGCGCCTTGCGCGAGGTCAGGGTGGCGGCGCCGGTCTCGGGCGTGATCGCCAGCGTGGCGGTGCGGCCCGGCCAGAAAGTGGCTGAGGGCGAGGTGCTTGCACGCTTCGATTCCCAGCTGGCCGAGGCGGAACTCGCACTGGCCGAGGCGCGGGCCAGCGATACTGCTGCGCGCGACAGTGCAACGGCGCGGATCGCGGCGCTGACCTCACGCCTTGCGCGGCTGGAAAAGGCGCTGCGCAGCCGGGCGGTCTCGGAGGCGGAAGTGGAAACCGCGCGCCTCGATCTCGATCTGGCGAAAGGCGAGCTGCTGCGCGCCGAGGCGGAGCTGCGCTTCGCCGGGCTGGAGGCCGCGCGGGTACGGGTTGGCGTCGAGAAAGCCGTGATCCGCAGCCCGGTTGCCGGCACTGTGGGCGAGATGCTGATCGATGCCGGGGAGGCGCCCGACAGCCAGCAGCCGATTGCGGTGATCACAGTCACCGATCCGCTCCGGGTTGAAGCCTGGGTGCCATCCTCCGAGGTGCCGGCTTTTCTTGCCATGACCAGCTTCCGCGCCCGGATCGGCGGCACCGAACGCCCGCTCGATTTCGATTATGCCGCGCCGATGGCCGATATTTCCTCGGGCACCATCTCGGTCTTTTTCACGCTGACGGCCCCGGATCTGCTGCCGGGGCTGGACTGTCAGATCATCACTCCGCCGCCCGGCGGTGAAGGAGCGAAGCTATGAGCCGCCACATCCTTTCATCTCTCGCGGCCCTTTTTGCGCTGGCCGCGCCGGTTGCCGCGCAACAGACTGGCGGCGGGGCAGAAGTCTCCGCCGGGGCGGCCTGGTCCTCGACCAGGGGCGCGATTGTGAGCATCGGGCTGGAGGGGGAGAATATCCTTCAGAGCGGCATCGATCTGGGCCTCGAATATCGCGAAGGCGAGAAGGGCCAGGATGGCCGGCTGCGGCTGCGCTATGTGCATGACATGGGCGACACAAGGCTGGGCACTGACACGCGGCTGATCCTGTCGGGGCTGCACAGCCGCAGCAACTGGGATGATGATGGCTATGCCACCGCGCGCTCACGCCTCGGGCTGGCGGTTTCGGCGCGGGTTGCGCCTCGGGTCCGGGTGCAGGGCGGCGTGTTCTGGCAGGAAGATGCCATCGACGATATCGAGATTGACACCTCGCCGCTGATCCTCTCCGAACAGGGCCATTCCGACACTGCCGGGATCGAGCTGACGCTGAGCTTCGGTGAGATCGACCACCGCCAGTTGCCCGGTCATGGCCAGATGCTCGACCTGACCTGGACCAATGCTTTCGCGGGCGACCGGCATTTTGACTCGCTGGAGATGAATGCGGTGATCGCCCGCAGACCGGCACCCGACTGGGCGCTGAGCCTGCGTCTGGGCGGGGGCGCCATCGAGGCGCGGGACGGGCAGAGCCTCTCGATCCATGACCGCGCCTTCCTTGGCGGCAAGGCACCACGCGGCTTTGGTATCGGCGGCGTCGGCCCGCGCGATTACCTTGCGGATGTGACCGACACCGCGCTTGGCGGCAGCCGCTATGTCCTCGCCAGTGTCGAGCTGCGCCGCGATATTTCCGAGCGCTTCATGATGGGGGCCTTTGTCGATGCCGGCAGCGTCTGGAAGCTCGACGGTGCGCCGGTCGGTGCCGGTGGCCCGGTGGATGACAGCTATGGCCTGCGCAGCGCCGCCGGCCTGTCGCTTTACTGGAAGACGGGGCTTGGCATCGTGAATGTCAGCTTCGCCGCGCCGCTGTCGCACCGGGAACATGACAGCCTGAACCGGGTCTCACTGAACCTGATCTCCAGCTTCTGACCGGCGCATCCGGCCACCCGGAGCCACCGGTTCCGGGCCGCACCGCCGAGGCGGCCCGACTGTTACCCGCCCGCATCACTTTCAAACACGCGCTGTTGCTCGGTGTTTCATTACGTTACTTTATGACAATTGCCCGGTTTTCCCTGAAACTCTATAAAATAAATCATTGCAGCTTTTGTGAGTGGTGTCGGGTTCCGACAGAAAACAGGAACAGATGCAGCCACTGCCTGCACGGTCTGATCCGAGCACGCGGAGAGCCATCATGAAAACTGAATCATCGACAGAGTTGGCAGAGCGGATCCTGGACTGGCTGGAGCATTACGCCAGCACTCCGGGCCCGGCTTCTGGTCCGGGCGATGACGCTTTGTTTTTGCTTTTGGCGACGCTGAAAAGCGATCTGCAATATGTAAGCAACATGGCAAAGCCGCCGCCGCCCTCCCGTCGGCGACCGGGCTTTTCGCCTTTGGCTGTATCACGCTGACGAAATCGGGTTTCGCCTGAAGCGGGGGAAGCGCTTCAGGCGGCGGCCCTATCATGGATACAAGAATGACCAGGCGATTTTTCACATGTCATTGCGGGCATAAAGTCCGCTTTTTGTCCGTGCATTGCGGCCTCTGCTGGGCCCCGACGCCGTTGCGCAACAGAGGCTGGGTCTGGATCGGCACCGGGCTTCTGGTGACCGCCGCTCTGCTGGGGTTACTGATGTCTCTGGTGGTCTGAGGCATCCCGGTGTCAGGCCCTTCCTGAAGCGAGGGCATGACACCGGAAATCCGGCTCAGGTGATGATGATAGGTTCAAGCAGACGAATACCCCCGCCGCGAATGATCTGGACCGGCAGTTCCGTGCCCGCCGATCTGATTTTGATCCGCAGCCGGCTGATCGCCACATCAAGTTTGCGGCTTTCGACCGGCACAAAATCCTCCTCATAGATGCTTTGCAGGCTGTTGCGGCTGATAATCTTGCCGACCTGGCCCGCCATCTGCTCCAGCAGGAGCGACTCCTTGCCGGAGACTGCCAGCGTCGCGCCATTTGGGCAATGCAGCGCCTGCCGCGCCCGGTCCAGTACCCAGCCGCCCGTCTTCGCCGCAGGCAAGGCGGGCTCCGGGGCGGTATAGGGCAGCGGGGGAACCGTCTCAGCCTTGTCCTGTGTCTGGCTCGCCAGCCCGCGCATCCGGCGTACCCGCAGCCCCAGGTTCCACGCCGCCAGCGCCAGTTCCTCACTGTCGACCGGCTTCGTCAGATAAAGATCGGCCCCGGTCTCATAGCCCCTGACGCGGTCCTGCCGGCTGCCCCGCGCAGTCAGCACGATAATACCGGCATCGCCTTTTGCGGCCATGAACCGCGCCAGATCAAAGCCGCTGACATCAGGCAGGTTGACGTCCAGAATGACCACGTCATAACGATTTTGCTGCAGGGCCGCGAAGAAGGCCGCCCCCGTTGCCGCCTCATCCACCACGAAATTGCAGAGGCTCAGATACTCTGCCAGGCCACGCCGGAGATCCTCATTGTCCTCTACGAGAACTACCCTCTGCCGCGGAGAGTCGGGGTTTCTTGGCATCAGGAGCAGGCCTCATTCATATGTCTCAGACCCGTCTGCGGGACGGGGCGGGAAACGTGCGGTTCGGGGCGTGGGGAAAAGGAAAGCACCTGGCCGCAGAATGGCAGCCGCACTGAAGCACATGGAATGGTCAGGATCAGTTAACACATTCCGGGCCTGTGCCGGTAGGTGGTTAGGCGCCGTTCTGGTGATCTTTTTAATCTTTGTATCCGCAGGCACCGCCGGGGCCGACATGGTTCCGGGCGCGCCACTTTCGCTGGAGGGCCGCGTCGCCATGCTGCGCGACAGCACCGGTCAGCTGAGCCTGACCGACGTGCTGGAGCGCCAGGACAGCTTCGTCCCGACAAAGCCCACCGCAAGCTTCGGCTATACCAGCGACGCGATCTGGCTCAGGCTGGAGATCACTGCGAAAGAGCGCAAACGTGCGGTGCTGAGCCTGCAGCCGAACTATCTCGACCTGGTGGATTTCTACATTGCCGAAGAGCGCGGCGGCCTGCGCGCCACCGATTTTGCGCTGTGGAAAGGCGGCGATCACCGGCCGTTTCAGGAGGACGGGATTTCCGGCCTGATGGATGCGGTCCGCCTTGATCTGAAGCCGGATCGCACGACGGTGGTGCTGATCCGCATTGAAAACCGCAATTCCTCGACCCAGGTCGATCTGCGACTTTACCCCGAGCAGAACCATATCATTTTCGTCACCACATCGGCCCTGATCTACGGGCTGTGGTTTGGCGGCATGGCGATCATGGTGATGATCCAGTTCGTGTTCCTGTATTATGACCGCAAGCCGCAATATTTCTGGCTGGCGATGGCGACATTCGGCGTCTCGATGATCTATTTTGGTAATCTCGGGATAAGCCGGGTCTATCTCTTCCCGGGGAACGGCCGTGCCAATGATTTCTTCATCGGATTCAATGCCTGGATCGGGATGACGATCAGCGTGGTGTCCTGCATAAGTATTATGGAGATTATGCGGAAGAATATCTTTCTGCGGATCTCCTACATCATACCGGCGATGCTTGGTCTGGTCGGAGGTTTATTCTCTGCGCTCGGTATGAACCTCGTCTTTGGTCCGATCGGATCGCTCGCTGCCTTGGCAATCGCCATCCTGAATATGTGCGTGGCAATCTACTATCGTAACGAGGATGGATTTGCCGGAAAGATGCGGGCCACCGCCTATTCTCTGACCGGGATAGGCGTTTCAATGGCGCTGATGCAAAGATTAGGCGCGCCTTTGCTGCCGAATTTCGTTATGCACGCCTATGGAATTGCCGTTCTCGGCCAGATGCTGCTATTGACCGGCGCAATGGCGGTGCGGATGCGTGATATGGAATCCCGCAACCGCATGATCCGACAGCGCGAGCTGGAAACCGCGAAAACGGCTGAAAAGAAGGCGGCAGATCTGGTCGAGGAACGGACAGAAGAGCTTGCCTCCGCAAAGCAGGTGGCGGAGGAGGCCCTGCAGGCGGAACTGGAAAGCCAGCGTCAGAAGATCAATTTTTTTGAGGCGGTATCGCATCAGTATCGCACCCCTCTGGCAATCATCCGTGCAACGGTGGACGCAATCGGTATGTCGCTTCCCACGGAGGATGAGGTCAACGAAGGACGTATAACCCGCGTGCGCCGCGCCATATCCCGGCTTGTCGATATTCTTGAGGTGAACCTGGTCCGCAGCCGCGTCCAGGGCGCGTCTTTCCGGGCAGATCTTGAAGCGCATACCGTCAGAAATCTGATCGCCGCAGGCACTGGTCGCGCAATGGAACTGATGCCAAATGCGCAGTTGGAACTGATTATAGAGCCAGATACAGAAGATGCCCTTATTATGGCCGATCTGGAAATGTTTGAAATCGCCCTGGTCAGCGTGATTGAAAATTCCACCAAATACGCCTCTGATGAACGCAGCTCTGAAATAGCGCTGACGGCCGGACTGGAGGGCGATGAAATCGTCATCAGTATCAAAGACAACGGCGTCGGAATACCCGAAGACGAGATTTCCAGAATATTTGGAAACGGCTATCGTGGCCGCAGCGCGATAAATATCGACGGCTCCGGCCTTGGACTGTTCCTGGTCGACCGGATCATTGCATCCCACTCCGGCACGGTCACGGCAGAGAGTAAGGTGGGAACCGGCACGACGATAAGCTTCCGCCTGCCACAGGCGCCGCCAGTCTGAGCCGGAGCTTTGGAGAAATTTTTGCGCATTGTAGGTGTTCAGATAGGGTATTCGGCTGGCGTCCCA
>NZ_JAMCCR010000021.1:0-70338 GCF_023371075.1 Pseudomonas sp. GX19020 | reverse complement strand
GTGCAGCGTTTCGCCGAGCTAAACGTCTGCTATGGGCCGAATATGGCAACGTGGTCGCGCAGCCTAAGGGTGCCATCTTACGGCTGACCGGAGCCAAGCCGTCTCGATCTCTGCCACCTCAGCCCGTTCAAGGTAAGAAACGCTGAAGACCACATGATCATCTTCAGCAAACTGGTCGACTTCCATCCGCGCAAACGCCGCCGCAACAAACGGATGCTTCACAGCTCTGGCAATCTCGATTCGTCCTATTTCGATCAGTGCCTGCAACCCTTGCTCAATGGCCTCAAACGCACGCGGCTCACCGCGCGTCCCGGACCTTAGCACGCGCTTTGGTGTGACCATGCCAAGGTCGCACAGCCGCCTCGCATCCTTCATACCGATGCAGCCATGAATCTGAAGATTCATAAGCGCGAGCCCAAGCTGATTGTTTGCATCTTCCGGGAAGGTTGAAGATCTCCGCTACATAGGTAGCCGTCGGGTTCGACAGGGGAATATTCTGGCTCTACGTGCTCATCGCGTCGGATGTGGCCGATCAGCGCGTCGTGATGGGAGGTGATCTTGACCTAGGGCAACAAAAAAGCCAGCAGAGCGAGCTCTACCGGCTTCGTACTCGCCCATCGAAGCAGATTTCCAGTAAAATGGACAAACCGCTGTCATTAATGGAAGATCTATCTGGCACTTGCCATGTTTTAATTGGTGGAGCCAAGGAGGATCGAACTCCTGACCTCTTGAATGCCATTCAAGCGCTCTCCCAGCTGAGCTATGGCCCCACCTTGAGGTATCGCTGACTTCACGCCTGCGATGCGGCGTTATTTAGTCTGGGCTTGGGGGAGGTGCAAGAGGAAAAAAGCGCCCTGCGTCACGAAATGATGGATCGGGTCAGCGGGGGCTTCCGGCGGTAAGCCGTTGATCTGCTGGAGTCTGCCGGCGGGCCTTTTGTGAGGATCCGACGCGGTCAGCGGATCCTGAAAATCAGTCCCCGGTATACCCGGGGCGAGGGGGAAGGGTGGCGTTCGATGGGGAGTGAGGCTGGCATTGTGCCGCAAGTGCCCGGATCCCGTGCCCGGGCAATCCGTCTAGCAGAGGGGCGTGGTGATCGGATCCTTTCGCGACCTTGTGGAGAGCCATGCCTGCAATTCTGAGCCGGAGAGGCGTGTAAAAGGCCTGCGCGAGGCCGAGGCGTTCCGGGAGTTTCAGGCGCGAGAGGGATGATCGGTTTGCGAGCAGCGGCCTGAGTTCAGGGGCTGTGCCCCCTGCGCCTGAGCTGCGCGACGGATTTTGTCGATGGATACTGTGGTTCGGGGAGGAGGCGACGTGGGCCTCTCCCTCCCGGGGATCACGCTTTGCAGCAGAAACAGGGTATCGCAGGGCGGGGCAGGGCTGCCATGCCCCGGTCGTTTATAACCAAAAAAGCCACTCCCGATCCGGCCGGATCGGGAGTGGCTTTTTTGCAGGTTGCCGGTATCAGCGGGTGAATTTCTTGTATTTCACCCGTTTCGGCGCTGCGGCATCCACGCCGAGGCGACGGATCTTGTCTTTCTCGTAGTCATCGAAGTTGCCCTCAAAGAACTCGACATGCGCGTCGCCCTCGAATGCCAGAATATGGGTGCAGAGCCGGTCGAGGAAGAAGCGGTCGTGGCTGATGATCACCGCGCAGCCCGCGAAATCCTCGATCGCAGCTTCAAGCGCCTGGAGCGTTTCGACGTCCAGATCGTTGGTCGGCTCATCGAGCAGCAGCAGGTTGCCACCGGATTTCAAGAGCTTCGCGAGGTGGACGCGGTTGCGCTCGCCCCCCGACAAAAGGCCGACCTTTTTCTGCTGATCGGTGCCCTTGAAGTTGAAGGCGCCGACATAGTTGCGCGACGAGAGCTGCGCATCGCCGAGATGGATGATCTCGGCCCCGCCCGAGATTTCTTCCCAGACGTTCTTGTCGGAATCGAGCGCATCGCGCGACTGATCGACATAAGACAGCTTGACCGTATCGCCCAGCTTCACGGTGCCTTCATCTGGCTGTTCAAGGCCAACCAGCATCTTGAAGAGGGTCGATTTCCCGGCGCCGTTCGGCCCGATCACACCGATGATACCGCCCGGCGGCAGGGTGAAGCTCAGATCCTCGATCAGAAGCTTGTCGCCCATCGCCTTTTTCAGACCCTCGACCTCGATCACCTTGCCGCCAAGGCGCGGGCCATTCGGGATGACGATCTGGGCCTTGCCCACCCGGTCTTTAAGCGATGCCTCATCGACCAGCTTGTCATAGGCCTGGATACGGGCTTTCGATTTGGTCTGGCGGGCTTTCGCACCCTGCCGGATCCACTCAAGCTCCTTCTCCATGACCTTTTGCTTGGCTTTATCCTCACGGGCCTCTTGCGCCATGCGCTTGGCCTTGGCTTCCAGCCAGGAGGAGTAATTGCCCTCATGCGGCAGGCCACGGCCGCGTTCCAGCTCGAGAATCCAGGTCGTGATATCGTCAAGGAAGTAACGGTCATGGGTGACCGTCAGGATGGTGCCCTTGTATTCGATCAGGTGTTTTTGCAGCCAGGCAATGGTCTCGGCGTCAAGGTGGTTGGTCGGCTCGTCGAGGAGCAGCATATCCGGCTCTTCAAGGAGCAGCTTGCAAAGTGCCACCCGGCGACGCTCGCCGCCCGAAAGGGTCGAGACATCGGCATCATCGGGCGGGCAACGCAGCGCTTCCATCGCGATGTCGATCTTGCTGTCGAGATCCCAGAGGTTCTCGGCGTCGATCTCATCCTGGAGACGCGCCATTTCCTCGGCGGTCTCGTCGGAATAGTTCATCGCCACTTCGTTATAGCGGTCGAGTTTCGCCTGTTTCTCGGCGACGCCCAGCTTGACGTTTTCACGCACATTCAGCGTCTCATCGAGCTGCGGCTCCTGCGGCAGATAGCCGACTTTGGCGCCCTTGGCGGCCCAGGCCTCGCCCTGGAAATCCTTGTCGAGGCCGGCCATGACCTTCAGCAGCGTCGATTTACCGGCGCCGTTGACACCGACGACACCGATTTTGACGCCGGGCAGAAAGTTCAGATGGATGTTTTCGAAAACCTTCTTCCCGCCGGGATAGGTCTTCGAGACGCCGTCCATGTGATAGACATATTGATAGCTGGCCATGAGGTCGCTCCGAATGGGATTTCCGTGCAGGAATTGGGCAGGATTGGCCCTCATGTAGCGATCCGGACGCGCGGGGGCAAGGCGCGCGCGCCGCGACAGGCCGATCAGACACGCGCCGGAACCGGCATGTGTCGGGGAATTTCCCGGGGTGAGGCGGGGCGGCTGTAGCACAAGGCGGCAGCCTCGCAGGATTGTGTGGCAACGACCGGCGGGAGGCCGAAGATGCGCGGTTGCGTCGCGGCGATAGCCCCGGCAGGATCGCAACCGGTTGAGGCTGGACGGTCCTGGTGATGCGGCGCGGCGATGTGGTTCATGACAGGCAGGGTGCCGGGCTGCCCAGCAGGCTGGCCTGGCGGTGGCATCTGGTCTGTATGGCCGCGGGCATGGGGCTTTTTCTGGCCGGTTGCGGCCCGGCGCGCCAGCCCGCCGAGGTGACGCCGCAGCCGGAGCGCGGGGCGCTCAGCACGACTAAGCCCGTTCCGGGGCCTGCGGCGCTGATCCACGAGGTCGCACGGGGGAAGGGACGGCCAGAGCGGATCACCTATCTCATCCCCGGCGCGCTTTCGACCGCGCATATTTTCGGGACGCTGCGCCGGTCTTCGGGGCCTGGCCATCTGGTGATGGAATACCGCTTTCCGGGGCTCGAGGGCCAGCCGCTCGACCCGCCGATGCGCGTGGCAGAGGTCGCGGCTGCCATCGCGCGCCATGCAGCGCATTATCCCGGCGCCCGGATCGAGATCCTCGGCTTTTCCACCGGCGGCGCCATTGCCATCGAGGCGGCCGGCAGGATCGGGCCGCAGCGCTCCGTTCGCGTCGTGGTCCTGTCTGGGGTGACACCTTTCCCCGGCGCCTACGAATCCGGGGCGCGCGGCATGCTGGCGGTCGGGGCGTCGGCGCTGACGGCGGGCTCGCTGGCGCCGCGCGCGGTCTGGGGCGAATATTACAAAGTGCTGCTTTATGGCTATGGCTGGCGCAAGGACCCGACGATAAGGCGCCTGGCTGAAAGACGGGCGGCACGGGACCGCGATCACCTGATCCTGCCGGTGAAGGGTCTTGGCCGGGCACATACCGGCGATCTGCTGGGCTGGACCCTGTCGCCCGAGGCTGTCCGGTCGGGGGCGACAGTCCTTTTCCTGCATGGCAGCGTCGATCCGGTGTTTTCCCCGGGCGGGGTGGCGCGGCTGGCGAGACGGCTGGATGCCACCCTCTGTGTTGTGCCCGGTGGCGGTCATCTGATGCTGGTCACCCATCCGCGTATCGTCGGGCGGATCGGGGCCTTCCTGAGCGGCACCTGGCAGGCAGAGGAATGCCGCTGAACGCCGGCGCCTCACCGGCGTCGGGAACCCCCGGCGGTTGAATGCGTTGGATCTCTGTCCTGGAACCAATGCGAAAGGAGATCATCATGAAAGGAATTGGCGCCTGGTTGCTGGGTATCCCGATCCCGATCATCATTATTCTCTATCTTTTTGACGTATTCTGATCCGGGTAAGACCAGACCCTGACCTCAGGTTTCTCTGACCGGAGGCTTCCCTGACCAGAGCTGGCCTGCCTGACAATGCAGGCCAGCTCTCTGGGGAAACATGGTGCAAAGCGACGGCGGATCCGCCGCGTGATGATCACCTCACCGCCCTGGAAATCCCCGCGCCACTAACTCCGGAACAGTCCGGCCATTGTTTGCGGGAAGCGCAGGGATTGCGGGGCGTTCAGGCAGACAGCTGCGCCGGACCATGGCAATCGTGACGTTGTTTCCTGGTGGAGTGATGCGCTTCCCGAGTGGCCTTGGGGCGCCGGTTCTGGGTTCAGGTTTTCCGGCCGCTCTCGCACCCTGAGGCCCCGACCCAGGGCAACTTGCGGCAGATTTCAGGGCGCCGAGGGTGCGGCGGTTGCCCGCCGTGATCCGCCGGTAAACCGCGCAAAGCCCAGCTTTCACTTGCCCTTTCCTGCATTTCGGGGCATAGGACAGGTGCGACGTTATCTTCTTTCGACCTGTCTCCGCCATACGGCCTACAGCCATCGACCAAAAAGCTGACTGCGCCAGTCCGCCACATAACGTGGGCGGAGATACGATCAGGAGATCTCACGATGGCCAACGGCACCGTGAAATGGTTCAATGAAACCAAGGGCTTCGGCTTCATCGCCCCCGAGGGTGGCAAGAAAGACGTCTTCGTTCACATCACCGCGCTGGAGCGCGCCGGTCTGCGCGGTCTGAAAGACGGCCAGGCTGTGACCTTCGACATCGAAGCCGGCCGTGACGGTCGCGAATCCGCGATCAATATCGCACTGGCATAAGCCTTCAGGCGCCAGCTGAAAGAGAAAGGGCGGCCCCGTGGCCGCCTTTTTTCATTTGCTGATCCAGCGGTTGCAGTATGGATGCCGCCCGGGCCGGGGGGCTCAGGCGGTCGCCCAGCGGGTCAGATCGCGCAGCGCATGTTCGCAACCGATCCGCAGGCTCAGATCCGAGACCGGTGCCCGCAGCCGGATCGGCTCTTCACGGGCATCAGGGAAGACATGGGTCGGGAAGCCGGCGCTGATCAGCACCACCGGCAGCCGCGAGCGGACCGCCGTGAGGGTACGCGTGACCACCTGCGCCACATCACCGGCACCGAGGCTGTCGCAGTCGAGCACCAGGATATCGCAGTCGCGCGGATCGTCGATCACGACCGAGAGTGCAGTGTAAAGTTCGGTTTCGGTTTCGATCCGTCCCCCCAGAGCCGCCAGCCGCCCGGCGAGTGGCGCGGTTTCGCTGCCGGTGACACAGAGCGCGCGAAACCCATGACCGATCCTGACTGCGCCGCCTAGGTCAAAGGAATGATCAGCCTGCATCGCGGTGTTCCGGGGATAGGGGGATATGCGCAGAGGCCGGGAGGGCTCTCGGCCTGGCTGTTATCTTGCGGTCTGATTGGGCTTATTTCAGGGTTGGATTCAGGAATTTCCGCGTCAGAGCTGCCTTGATGCTGCCATCTTGATTGTGAGGACGGCTCCGTGCAGGCTGGCCGCATAAATAACGGCAGGGAGGCGTAAATGAACCAGCACAGTAATCTGACCCATGAAATCCAGCGCTGTGACCTTGCAGCGGCCTTCCGCTGGACGGTGCGGCTTAATATGCATGAGGCGGTGGCGAACCATTTTTCGCTGGCGATAAACCCGGGCGGAACCCGGTTTCTGATCAATCCGAACGGGCGGCATTTCTCGCGCATCACCGCCACCTCGCTGGTCGAGATCGATGCAGAAGACCCCGATACGATGCAGCGCCCCGATGCGCCGGACCCGACCGCCTGGGGGCTGCATGGCGCCATTCACCGCGCCTGTCCGCATGCGGTCTGTGTGATGCATGTCCATTCGGTCCATGCGACGGTGCTGGCGGCGCTTGAAGACTCGCATCTGCCCGCCATCGACCAGAATTCCGCGATGTTCCATGGCCGCCAGGTGGTTGATGGCCATTATGGCGGCATGGCATTCGAGGAGGAGGGCGCGCGCTGCGCCGAACTGCTCGCCGATCCGAAGATCCACACGCTGATCATGGGCAATCACGGTGTGCTGGTGATCGGCCGCTCGGTCGCCGAGGCCTTCAACCGTCTCTATTACTTTGAGCGCGCTGCCGAGACCTATATCCGTGCCCTGTCGACCGGACGGCCCCTGCGGCTGATGTCGGATGCGGTGGCGGAAAAGACCGCCGCAGAATGGGAGGCCTATCCCGGTTTTGCGAACGCCCATCTGTCCGAGATCCGCGCGATCCTCGACCGCGAGGAACCCGATTACGCCGGCTGAGATGAAACGGCCCGCCTGGTGACAGGCGGGCCGTAACTTCTGACCGATCAGTTGCCGGCGCCGGCTTTGCCGATCCCGGTCTGACGACGGTGTTCCAGCACGCCCTCCAGCCAGCCCAGTTCCATCTCGGGCACGGAGGACAGAAGCAGGTCGGTGTAATCGTCGAAGGGCGGTGCCAGCACATCGCTCTTCTGCCCGTAACGCCGCACTTCGCCCTTATACATCACTGCGATCTTGTCGGCGATGGCGCGCACGGTTGCCAGATCATGGGTGATGAACAGGTAAGCCATCTGCGTTTCGGCCTGCAGTTCCAGCAGCAGTTTCAGGATGCCATCCGCCACCAGCGGATCCAGCGCCGATGTGACCTCGTCGCAGATGATCAGCTTTGGCTTTGCCGCCAGCGCCCGCGCGATGCAGACACGCTGTTTCTGACCGCCCGACAGTTCCGCCGGGTAGCGGTCGGCAAAGCCTTTGCCCATCTCGATCTGGTCGAGAAGCTCCTGCACCCGCTTGTCGCGCGCGCTGCCCTTCAGGCCGAAATAGAACTCCAGCGGCCTGCCGATGATGTTTCCGACCGTCTGGCGCGGGTTCATCGCGGTATCGGCCATCTGGTAGATCATCTGGATCTGACGCAGATCGTCGCGCGTGCGCCCGGCAAAGGCCTGCGACAGCTGGCGCCCGTCAAAACTGATCCGGCCCTTTGACGGCGGCAGGAGGCCGGTGATCGCCCGCGCCAGCGTTGATTTGCCCGAGCCGCTTTCGCCAACCACCGCGAGCGTCTGCCCTGGCGGCAGATCAATCGTGATATTCTTCAGGACATCGAAATTGGTCCCGGCATAACGTGCCGTGACGCAGTCGATCTTCAGAAGCGGCGCGTCTTCGGGCTTTTCCGCATGATCAATGCTGCGGACAGAAACCAGCGCTTTGGTGTAATCCTCGGTGGGGCGGTTGATGATCTGATCGGTGGAACCGAGTTCGACCTTGCGACCTTGGCGCAGCACCATGATCTCATCGGCGACCTGGGCCACCACGGCCAGATCATGCGTGATATAAAGCGCGGCGACGCCGGTATCGCGGATAGCCTCTTTGATCGCGGCCAGAACGTCGATTTGGGTGGTCACATCCAGCGCAGTGGTGGGCTCGTCAAACACCACCAGATCGGGTTTGGGGCAAAGCGCCATCGCCGTCATGACCCGCTGCAGCTGCCCGCCGGAAACCTGATGCGGATAGCGGTTGCCGATGGTCTCGGGCGAGGGCAGGCCGAGCTTGCGAAACAGGGTGATCGCCCGCGCCTGGGCCTCGGATTTCGACATGAGGCCGTGCGACAGGCAGGTCTCGATCACCTGATCCATCAGCCGTTTCGACGGGTTGAACGAGGCCGCCGCCGATTGCGAAACGTAAGTGACCTCTTTCCCCCTGATCTTGCGCAGGGTCGCAGCGGAGGCCGTACGGATCTCGCGCCCGTTCAGAAGGATCTCGCCCCCGGTCAGCCGCACGCCACCACGCCCGTAAGACATGGATGAAAGCCCGATGGTCGATTTCCCCGCGCCGGATTCGCCGATCAGCCCCAGAACCTTGCCCTTTTGCAGCGTCACATCGACGCCATGCACCAGGGTCACGTTCTTTGGCGGCTCGCCCGGCGGGTAAGACGTGGCCTCGATCACGAGACCACGGATTTCCAGAAGCGGCCCGTTATGTCCTGGTCTGTCAGTCATCCGCGGCCTCCTTTCAGGCTGGAGGTGCGCGACAGCACCCAGTCGGCCACCAGGTTGACCGAGATCGCGAGCGCGGCAATCGCCAGCGCCGGCACCATCGCCGCCGAGATCCCGTAGGTCAGTCCGTCCTTGTTTTCCTTCACCATGCCGCCCCAATCCGCCAGCGGCGGCTGCACGCCAAGACCAAGGAAGGAAAGCGTCGAGATGAAGAGTACCGCGAAGATGAACCGCAGGCCAAACTCAGCGACCAGTGGCGACAGCGCATTGGGGAGGATCTCGCGAAAGATCACCCAGGTGCCTTTTTCACCGCGCAGCCGCGCCGCTTCGACATATTCCATCACTGCAATATCCATCGCGACCGCGCGGGCGAGACGGAAGACGCGGGTGGAATCGAGCACCCCCATCACAAGGATCAGGACCGTCAGGTTCAGCGGCAGCACCGACAAGAGAACCAGCGCCACGATCAGCGAGGGGATCGCCATCATCAGATCGCAGATCCGCGACAGGATCTGGTCGGTCCAGCCGCCCTGAACTGCCGCCATGAAGCCAAAGAACGACCCCATCGAGAAAGAGATGACCGAAGCCGCCAGGGCGACAAATATCGTGATCTGGCCGCCTTTGATCAACCGCGAAAGGATGTCGCGGCCAATCGTGTCGGTGCCGAACCAATGCGTGGCAGAGGGGCTTTCCCACTGGCCTCCGACGGGCAGGTCATAGGCATAGGGCATGATCAGATCGGCGAAGATCGCCGAAAACACAAAGACACCGGTGAGGATAAGGCCGATAAGGGCTGAGGGCGGTATTCTCATTTCGGGTGCCTCAGTCTCGGGTTGGCGATGATCGAGGTCACATCGGCGATGATGTTCAGTCCGATATAGACGGCGGCAAAGATCAGCCCGACGGCCTGCACCACCGGCAGGTCGCGTTTGGTCACATGGTCGACCAGATACTGGCCGAGCGCGTTATAGGAGAACACCACTTCGACCACGACAACGCCGACCACCAGATAGGCGAGGTTGATCGCCACCACCGAGATCACAGGCGCGATGGCATTGGGGAAGGCATGTTTCCAGATGATCGTCATGGGCGAGAGGCCCTTCAATTCGGCCGTCTCGATATAGGCCGATTGCATGACATTGAGAATCGCGGCGCGGGTCATCCGCATCATATGCGCGAGCACCACCATCACGAGGACGATCACCGGCAAAGCCACGGCCTGCAATTTCGCCCAGAAGCTCATGCCGGGAAAGACGATGGCGACCGGCTGGAAGACCGGGAAGACGATCGTGAGCAGGTAAATCACGAAATAGGCGGCGACGAATTCCGGCAGACTGATGGTGGTCAGCGTCACCGCCGAGATCACCTTGTCGGGCCAGCGGCCGGCATAGCGGGCAGCCACCGCGCCAAGGATCAGCGCCAGCGGCACCGCGATCATGGCGGCGCATCCGGCCAGAAACAGCGTATTCCCCAGGCGTTGCCCGATGGCCTGCGCGATATCGACACCATTGGTGAGGGCCTTGCCCAGATCGCCGGTCATCACCCCGCCGAGCCAGTTAAAGTAACGCGTCAGCGCGGGCTGATCGAGCCCCATCTGCGCGCGCAGGTTCTCCAGCGCCTGGGGCGTCGCGGACTGGCCGAGAATGGCCTGCGCCGTATCACCGGGCAGGGCTTCGACGCCGAGGAAGATCACTGCCGAAACCGCCAACAGCAGCAAGAGGCCCAGCGCGATGCGCTGGACCAGAAGTTTCAGGATTGGATGCACCGATGCGTCCTCAGACCAGCCAGCACTTGGACGGAGCGCGGTAGTTCATCATCTCGGCATTCGGATCGTCCACCCAGCCGCCGATTTCATTCGACCGGATACCTGCCACGAATTCGTTGAACATCGGCAGGATCAACCCGCCCTCGTCCCGCACAATATGCGCCATTTCCGAGTAATCGGCCTTGCGCTTGGTCTCGTCCAGCTCTGCCCGGGCCGCCAGCAGCAGCTCGTCAAATTTGGCGTTCTTGAACCTGGTGTCATTCCATTCCGCCGTGGACAGGTAAGCGGTGGAATACATCTGGTCCTGGACCGGACGGCCCCCCCAGTAGCTGGCGCAGAAGGGCTGCACATTCCAGACATTGGTCCAGTAGCCGTCATCGGGCTCGAGCTGGATCTGCAGCGGAATGCCGGCGGCCTGGGCCGAAGCGGCAAAGAGGTTCGCCGCGTCAACCGCGCCGGGGAAGGCGCCCGGCGCGGTGCGCAGGATGATCGGGCTGCCGTCATGGCCGGATTTGTCATAGGCCGCTTTGGCCGCCGCCGCGTCATATTCGCGCTGGGGAATGCTGTCGTCGAACAACGGATAGGCCGCATTGATCGGGAAGTCATTGCCCACAGAGCCAAGCCCGCCCAGCACCTTTTCCACCATTTCGTCGCGCTTGACCGCAAGCTTCAGCGCGGTCCGCAGATCGTTATTGTCAAAGGGCGCCGTGTCGACATGCATGATGAAGACGTAATGGCCACGCCCGATTGCGCGCCGTACCTCGACACCGGGCGCGCCGGCCAGAAGCTGCGCGATTTTCGGGTCGATCCGGTTCATCATATGAACCTGGCCCGATTGCAGCGCGGCGGTCCGGGCGGTGTTGTCATTGATCGAGAGGATCTCGACCGTATCGGCGTGACCCATATTCGGGTCCCAGTAATTCGGGTTCTTTTGCAAAACGTAGCGGACACCCGGCTCGAAGGTCTCGAGGATATAGGGGCCGGCGCCGATGCCGGCATTGGGGTTGTCGTAACCGCCACCGGGCTGGATGATCAGGTGGTAATCGGTCAGCAGATAGGGAAGGTCGGCCGAGCCCGCATCAAGTGTCAGCGTCAGCTTGTCGCCTTCCGCCTTCATATCGGTGATGCCCTTGACGATCCCGAGCGCGCCCGATTGCGCCTGTTCATCGGTATGGCGCTTGAAGGTCGCCAGCACGTCTTCGGTGGTGACCGGCGCCCCGTTCGAGAAGGTCAGCCCCTGGCGGATCTTGAAGGTCCAGACCTTCGAATCCGGGCTCGAAGAAGCCTCTTCGCCGATCCGGAAATCAATGGTTCCGTCGGGGTTCATGTCAACGAGCTGCTCGCCCCATTGCGCATTGCCGACCTGCGGCACGACCGAAGCCGCCAGCGCCGGATCCAGCGTATTGGTGCTTTCGCCGCCCGCAAGGCCCACACGGATGGTGCCGCCTTTCTTCGCCTCGGCCTGGGCCGCTTTGGTGAACAGCGCCGAGGCCAGCGCGGCAGAGACCCCCATCGCGGTGGTCCGGCCGATGAATTCGCGGCGGTTCATTTTGCCGGCGCGGGCACGGGCGACCATCCAGTCGAGTTTCTCGGACATTCATTTTCTCCCTGTCGGTTTTCTGTCGGTTTTTCTCCGGTCCGCCTTTTGGCATCACCGGATTCTGTTTTTGATTATTGAGTCAATAAAAGCGCGAAGCGGGGCATCGGGCAAATGTTTTCGTTGCGGACAAACCCTGCGGTTGTCCGTCGAGACCAGACAGAGGCAGATGCCCCGGAATATATCAGTCTCTGGTTGTCCATGCTGGCCGCACCGGTTCCGGCACAACCGCGATGGTGTGAAAGATGAGGCGGGGCAAAGCTGCCCCAGGGCCAGGCCCGTCTGTCTTCAACCATATCGCGGCAAACATAAACGCGCGCCTTCCAGGAATGCAACCCATTGGCAGAAAAGACCTTCCTGGCGCGGTTTTCGCCAGCACCGTAAGCGCCGGACCGATCCGGCTGCTGCCGGCATGGCACCCTTGCGGGCGATATGGCCCGCTTTGCCTCGGTGATGCTGTCTTGCCAGGAATGCGACATGGCTGCCTTTCAGAAGGGAGCGCGTAAGCCCGAGTAAATCCACGATCCTTCCGAAAAGTAGCCTGAAAGCGGCAGGTCTTTGTCTGAGAACGCCCTCGCACCCGGGGCGAGCCGGAAATGATCTTGCGCCGCGCCGGAACACGCGCCACCAAATTGCGAAATCAATACCGTCTGCAGGGGAATGAAGATGAATGCGCGTCCGAATATTCTGATCCTGATGGTCGATCAGCTGAACGGAACGCTGTTTCCCGATGGCCCGGCTGCCTTCCTCCATGCGCCCAATCTCCGGAAGCTGGCGGCGCGATCGGTGAGATTCGCAAACAGCTATACCGGCAGCCCGCTTTGTGCGCCGGGGCGGGCTTCATTCATGTCAGGCCAGCTGCCGCGCCGTACCCGCGTCTATGACAATGCCGCCGAATTCACCTCGGATATCCCAACCTATGCCCATCATTTGCGCCGCGCCGGCTATCAGACCGCGCTCTCGGGAAAGATGCATTTCGTTGGCCCCGATCAGCTGCACGGGTTCGAAGAACGCCTCACCACCGATATCTACCCCGCTGATTTCGGCTGGACGCCCGACTATCGCAAACCCGGCGAGCGGATCGACTGGTGGTATCACAATCTTGGCTCGGTCACCGGGGCGGGTGTGGCCGAGATCACCAATCAGCTGGAATATGATGACGATGTCGCCTTCCAGGCGGTCCAGAAGCTCTATGATCTTTCGCGCGGGGGGGATGCGCGGCCCTGGGCGATGACCGTCTCTTTCACCCATCCGCATGACCCCTATGTCGCGCGCCGCAAATACTGGGATCTTTATGAAGGCGCCCCGGAATGCGAGCCGCCCGGGACCATCCCTTTCGACCGGATGGATCCCCATTCGCAGCGTCTGATGCAGGCCTGCGATTTCCAGGCCTTTGACATCACGCCTGACCATATCCGCCGCGCCCGGCAGGGCTATTTCGCCAATATCTCCTATATCGACGACAAGATCGGCGAGATCCTCGATGTGCTTGAGGCCACGCGCCAGGAGGCGGTGGTGTTCTTCGTCTCGGATCACGGCGATATGCTGGGCGACCGGGGCCTTTGGTTCAAAATGAACTTCTTCGAGGGCTCGGCGCGGGTTCCGCTGATGATCGCGGCGCCTGGCCTTGCGCCTGGCCTCGTGGAAACACCGGTCTCGACCATCGACGTGACGCCGACGCTTTGCGCGCTGGCGGGGATCGACATGTCAGAGGTGATGCCGTGGACTGCAGGAGTTGATCTTTTGCCGGTCGCCGCCGGGGCGGCGCGCGGCCCGGTCGCGATGGAATATGCGGCCGAGGGCTCGATTTCGCCGCTGGTCTGCCTGCGTGAGGGGGCCTGGAAATATATCCGATGCGCCGCGGATCCCGATCAGCTTTATGACCTCGCCCATGACCCGCTGGAGCGCCAGAATCTGGCCGACGACCCACGCGCGGCGGAGGTGCTGGCCTGGTTCCGGGCCGAGGCCGATCAGCGCTGGGATCTGGCGGCTTATGACGCCGAGGTGCGCGAAAGCCAGGCCCGGCGCTGGGTGGTCTATGAGGCGCTGAGAAACGGGGCCTGGTTCCCCTGGGATCACCAGCCGCTCCGCGCCGCGTCCGAACGTTACATGCGAAACCACATGGATCTCAATGTGCTGGAGGATTCGAAACGGTTCCCGCGCGGCGAATGATCCCTCGCCCGGCAGCCGTGTTTTCAGCAAATCTTCACAATGCTGTTATCAGGTGATCCCGTTCCGGCGGCTGTGCGATCCGCGCCGGATAAGGTAAACACAGGCGGCATAACCGGGGGAATCGGTCAGTGATTTCAAGACGTGGATTGCTTGCGGCGATGCTCGCCAGCGCGGCGCTGCCGGCTTGCGGCGAGGTGATGACCTCTTCGCCGCGTCCGAAACTCAGAGGCGATGACCGGGGCGCCGGCAAAGCGGCGCCGGGGCAGAAACCCGCTGTGACCACCGATGCCGAGGCGCTTGTCCAGGCGGCAAAACTTACGGGAACGGTCGGTTTCGTGCTGATGGACGCGAAAACCGGCGCGGTGCTGGAAGGGCGCGAAGCGGGGACCGCCCTGCCGCCGGCCTCGGTGACCAAGGCAGTCACCGCGCTTTATGCGCTGGAAAAGCTCGGGTCAGGTCGGCGTTTTGTCACGCGTCTTCTGGCCACGGGCCCGATCCAGGGCGGCGTGATCCAGGGCGATCTGGTGCTGGCGGGCGGCGGCGATGCCACGCTGCAGACCGATCAGCTGGGAGATCTGGCGGCTCGCCTGGCCAAGCGCGGCGTCAAGGGCGTCTCGGGGCGGCTGCTGTATTGGGAGGGCGCACTGCCCTATGCCGCGCATATCGCCGCTGATCAGCCGGACCAGGTTGGCTATAACCCGGCGCTGTCCGGGCTGAACCTGAATTTCAACCGCGTGCATTTTGAATGGAAAAAGGCCGGCGCAGACTGGTCGGTCGCGATGGATGCCCGGGGTGAACGGTTTATCCCCCAGGTTTCGATGGTCGGGATGAAGGTCGCCAGTCGCGAGACGCCGCTTTACACTTATAAAGGCGGCGCTTCTCGCGAGGACTGGACGGTTGCCTCTGGCGCGCTTGGCAAGGGGGGCTCGCGCTGGTTGCCGGTGCGGCTGACCGGGCTTTACACCACCGAGGTCTTCCGCACCCTTGCGAAAGCCCAGGGCGTGACCCTGCCGGAAGGTCAGGCAGTCCAGGCCCTGCCGCGCAGCGACGAGCTTGCGCGGGTAGAGAGCGAGGCGCTTCCCGAAGTGCTGCGCGGTATGCTGCGCTGGTCCACGAATATCACCGCCGAATGTTCGGGGCTGAGCGCTTCGGGCGCCGGGAGTATCGCCGCCTCTGGCCAGGCCATGACGGCCTGGGTGCGGCAGAGCTTTGCTGTCGGTGCGAGCTTTGCCGACCATTCGGGCCTCGGTGGCGCTTCGCGGATCTCGGCGCAGGATATGGCGCAGATCCTGCTCCGCGCAGCCCGTGACGGGCGCGGCCTGAAGCCCATCCTCCGCGATGTCGGTATGAAAGACGCGCAGGGCAAGGTGATCAAAGGCCATCCGGTCAAGGTCATGGCGAAATCCGGCACGCTGAATTTTGTCTCGGCTCTGGCGGGCTATATTACCCCCCCCGGCGGACGCGAGATGATTTTTGCGATCTTCACCGGAGACCCTGCGCGCCGTGACGCTGTGCCGGTCTCCGCGCGCGAGAACCCGCCCGGATCCGAAGCCTGGATCAGCCGCTCGCGCAAGCTCCAGGGGCAGCTGATCAGCCGCTGGGCCTCGCTTTACGCCTGACATCAGGGGCGCGGGAGGAAGCCCCGCGCCCGGTTTTGCCTGACGACCCTCGTCAGTTTCGCGAGGCGAGCCCTATTTCGCGAGGCTCTGCGCCAGCCGCATCAGGGTCACCGCTTCGATCCGGTAGCCGAATTCATCCGCACCGCGCGCTGCCAGCGCAAGTTTGATCGCATCGTCATAGCCCCAGTCGCCGGTATAGGCAGAACCCTGCAAAAGCTGGCCAAAGCCGGCAATCGCGGCCGCAAAACGGGTCTCGTCAGAGGCCGGTTCCAGCCCGGTGATCGGGGTTTCCTTCAGCTGCGAGATGCTTTCCCCCGGCTCTTTCCAGCGCAGCCGCAGAAAGCCCATCTCATCACTGCCGCCGCCGCTCACCGCTCCGGAGGAGCCATAGCGCAGCGGGTCGTTTTTCAGGCCCGCCGAACCCGGTGCCGTCACCTCATAGATCGCCGTGACCTGCAGGCCCGCGCCGATCTCACCGGCATCCACCTTGTCATTGTTAAAGTCTTCCCGCGCCAGCGCCCGGGTCTCATAGCCGATCAGCCGGTATTCCGCGACCTGGGCCGGGTTCCACTCGACTTGCACTTTTACATCATCTGCAATGGGGAAAAGTGCCCCTGTCAGCTGGTCAACCAGCACTTTTCGCGCTTCTGACAGGCTGTCGATATAAGACGCCGTGCCGTTGCCGTTCTGCGCCAGCGCCTGCATCACCGCGTCATCCAGATTGCCGCGTCCAAAGCCCAGCACCGACAGATAGGTGCCGCCCGCGCGCTTCTTCGCGACATAGGCCTCAAGCCCCCCGGGGTCCGACACACCGACATTGAAATCGCCATCGGTCGCCAGCAGGATACGGCTGACCTCACCTTCGCCCGCCATCTTCGCGGCCAGCTGATAGGCCTGTTCCAGCCCTCCTGCTCCGGCGGTCGAGCCGCCTGCCGACAGGCTGTCGAGCGCGTTCAGGATCTTATCGCGCTCGCTGGCCGGGGTCGGCTCCAGCACGGCCCCGGCGGATCCGGCATAGGCGACGATGGCGACCTGATCCTCGGGCCGCAACTCAGGCAGCATCAGCGCAAGCGACTGCTTCAGCAGCGGCAGCTTGTTCATGTCCTGCATCGATCCCGAAGTATCGACCAGGAATACAAGGTTCAGCGGTGGCCGGGCGGCGATTTCGGGCAGTGCGCCCTGCAGGCCGATGGTCACCAGCCGCGTCTCCGGGTTCCAGGGCGTCGGCATGACCGCGACCGTGGTGGCGAACGCCTCATCCCCCTCGGGTGCGGCGTAAGCATAGGGGAAATAGTTCACCATTTCCTCGACCCGCACCTGTTCCGGCGCGGGCAGTATGCCTGCGTTCAGGGTCGAACGGATCACCGACCAGGACGCCGTGTCGATATCGGTCGAAAAGGTCGAGACCGGTTCTTCCACGGTGACTTTGACCGGATTGGCCACCGCATTGGCATAGGTCTCGGTCGAAGGGGCAGGGGCGGGCAGATAGGCCATGTCTCCTGCGGGCATGATGCCGTTCGACATGCGCAGGCGTGCGTCATTCATCGGCTGCGAGGGCGCCTCCGCCAGCATCTCGACTGCAGAGGAGGCTGCAGCCGCATATTCAGCCTGGTCGACAGGAACGGCTTCTGCTGTAGTCCGTGCTGCGGCCTCCGGTTGCGGATTTTCTCGCTGGGGCGCTGGTTTTGGGGAGCCCCCTTGGGCAGGCGCCTCATCTGCGGCAATTTTGGCCGCGGCCTGGGGCGCGGGGGCTGGTTCCGTGACGACCGGAGCCTCCCCGGCTGTTACGTCCAGGGAGGATGCGGTAAGCGCCGGTTCGGGGGCAGGCGCCTTCTGGGCGGGGATATTGCCGCCCGGGCTTACAGCTCCGGTGACGCCCGTCGTGCCGCCGCCGATCCCGGGAATATTGCCCAAAGGCAGAAAAATCGCCACGCCGACCACCAGGGCCGCCGCCGAAGTCGTTGCCAGCAAGGCCGGCTTTGCGGTGAGAAATTTCATCATCTGTCGCACTCCACCAAAGAAGCCCGCCTGGCGGGGCGCATCTGCCCCCGGGCGGTCTTCCTTGTGACGCGACGCTTCCCCCGATCCCTGGAGCCGGTCGAAATTTTCCATCGCCAGGGTCAGAGCACGGGTGCGGGCCTCGGGGTCCGAAGCCGGCGCGCGTTTCAGCGCGGCACGCAGATCATTCAGCTCATCGGTCATTTTCCGACCTCTCTTGCCGCGATCACCCGCAGGCGTTTTTTGACCTCTGACATCCGCCAGCTGATGGTCCCCTCGGTCACGCCAAGGACCTCTCCGGCCTGGGCCTGGGTCATTTCCTCGCCCAGGACCAGCGCCACCGTGTCCCTGAGTTCAGAAGACAGCTGCGCCATGGCCTGATGCAGCCAGATCTCGGCCTCGCGCCCGGTTTCGATCTCGTCCTGGCGCGCGAGTTCCCAGTCGCCCCAGCCCTCGGCCGCCTTTGAGCGCGTCGCCTGGCGGCGGCGCTGATCATGGGCGGCATTGACGACAACGCGGTAAAGCCAGGTGGTGAACCGCGCCTCAGAGCGCCAGTTCCTGAGTTTCACCGGCAGTGCGGCGCAGATATCCTGCGCCAGATCCTCGGCGTCAGAGCGGTTGCCGCTCAGCCGCCAGGCCAGGCCGAAAATGCGGTCGTAATGCCGTGCAACAAGGGTCGCAAAGGCTGCGCGGTCGCCTTCGGCCGCGGCGCTGGCAAGGGTTTCGTCGGGCGTATCCATCAGCATGGTGCTAATCAGACGCAGCCCGGCTGGCAATCCCTGGAGGCGCGGCGCAT
Source organism: Pseudomonas sp. GX19020 (assembly GCF_023371075.1). Classification (NCBI taxonomy): domain Bacteria; kingdom Pseudomonadati; phylum Pseudomonadota; class Gammaproteobacteria; order Pseudomonadales; family Pseudomonadaceae; genus Pseudomonas; species Pseudomonas sp. GX19020. Next base: position 51,788 of record NZ_JAMCCR010000021.1, on the reverse strand, counting down.
TTTTTTCCGCAGCGGCCATCTGGTTCTCCGGCTTTGCCGCCTTGTCGCACCGGCGGCTTTGCAGCAGGCTTCCCGCGCGGAACCGCGCCGCAGCTTTTGGCAGACCACCCCGCCGCCCCAGGGAGCGATGATATGGTCCGCGTTGTGTGTTTCGCACTTGTTCAGGCCGTTTTGAGGCTGGGCGCTATCATGCTGTCGGCTTTTCTGGTCACCATGCCGGCTTTTGCCGAAGAGGCGGGGCTCAAACGGGTGCCTGTTCCGGAATGGGTAGATTATCTTCCTGATATCACAGCGCTTTCCGGGATCGGAAGCGACGAGATCGACCGCCCGCGCTATCTGCTGAGGGAAATGCAATTCACCTGGGTGGGCGGCAGTCGCCAGATCTGGGAACGCCAGGTGATCGAGATGGCGACCGACGGGGCCGCCACCGAAGCCGGTACACAGATCTTCGACTATAACAGCGCGCTTGAGGATTTTACGCTGACGGGCGCCTCACTCTGGCGCGATGGCGAGGAGATCGAGCTCTGGGATACACCGCAAATGGCGGTCGAGCTGTTCAGCACCAGCTATGAGGCCAGCCCGCTCAATCCGCAGTATTTCGTCATGATGACCTTCCCCGGGCTGCGCGCCGGCGACAGTCTCGATCTGTCTTACCTGCGCCGCTCGCATCCCGATCTGTCGGATTCGGAGCGCGGGCTTGACCAGGAGGCGGTGGTGCCGCTGCAATTTGACGACCGCGTCACGCTTGCGCGGGCCGTGGTGAACTGGCCGGCGTGGAAAAGATTTTCGTTCCGGCCCTGCCCCAGGAGGTGACGCAGGCAACCGGGCCGGTTGCGGGCTGGGGCACGCGCCATGACTATCAGCTTTTCGATCTCATCACGCCCGCGGGTGAGGAACTTGCGCCTTCATGGGGCGATCAACGCACCGTGTTACGGGCCAGCGGCGATCGTGACTGGGGACGGATCGCGACCATATTGGTGGGGCATTATGCGGCCGGTGGTGATGGAGGTGGAACCAGCCGCGAATCTGGACCAGTGATGTGCAGGAAACCTGGCGTTTCACCCCGGCGGGCCTGTTTCTCGACGTGACATCGGAGCATCGCGGCTCGGCCGCGGATGAACTGCGCTACCGCTATACCGAGCCTGGGATCGGGGATATTTCCGCCGAACTGCTCGGCTATTACCAGATCGTTTTTCAGCAGATTGCCATGATCCGGGAACCCGATTTCACCGATGACGCGGAAAACAACAGCATGGGGACGCATGAACGCTATTTCCTGCCGGCTTCGGTGATCCGGGATGAGGGGGTAATGACGGACTTTCCGCTGACAGCCGAGGATTTCACCGCGCAATTCCCGGCATCGGGCCGAGCTCCGGGGCCGTTTTGGCATGCTGGCGCCTCCGCAGGCGGTGCAGCTTGAGAATCCGGCTTTCAGCTACAGGCTTGAGGGTGCAGCGCCAGGGCCGGGTCAGCTGGTGCTGCAATGGGATTTCACCGCCATGCCGACCGATATCGCGCTGCGCGATCTGCCTGAAGTGCTGGAAGACGCCCGGACCGTCCATGAGACGTCCTGGTTCAGTTACGATCTGGACTAGGGGAAGGGCAGGTCTGACCGGAACGCCCCCTCCATCGGGAAGGATGCAGGGGGCGTCCGGCCCCGGATCTCAGGTCATCGTACTCGGGTGCCTGCCCTCTGTGGGGCTTGTCCTCTGGCCGGCCTGGGGAATTGCCGGCCAGAGGCCGGCCCGGGTCTCATCCGCCACTGCGCGTTTTAGCGGGCGGGCCACCTGTGCCCACCCGCAGTAATCCCGCTGTAACGGTTCCTGAGATCAGGCCGGGTTCAGAACAACAGCCCGTCATAGACGGCAAAGGCGCCGCCAGTGGTGCGCAGATTGCCCGAGGCGCCTGTATCACGTGCCCAGGCCGAAACGGCGTTATAGGTGCCGGTCCCGAACACGCCGTCGATGCCGCCATTATAGTATCCGGCACGACGCAGCTGGCGCTGGATCGCTTTGCGCTCGCCAGGGCTATAGGTGTTGAAGGCCTGGCCCGCCGGGGTCGAATAGACCGAGCTGTAGCTCCTGGTGCTGCGGGGCGGCTCGCGGTAGACCGGCGTGGGCTCATAATAGCGCGGCTGTTCCACATAGCGCGGCTGGTGATCCCGGCGGTGCTGACCGTTCTGGATCAGCTGGTCAACGATGATCGCTGTGGCAACACCGGCAACGAAACCCTGTTCCTTTTTCCCCCACGCAAGCGCGGGCATCGAGGTGAGCGCGACCGAGGCGGCGGCAAGGGCGGCGACAACACCGGCCCGGAATTTGCCGCTCTGGTTTCTGGCGGCCCCGCTTTTAACGGTGTGGTGTTTATCGGAGCTGGTAACAGGCAGCATGGCATGTCCTTTCCTGGATTGGCCTGCGCTCTCCTCCCCGGTCGTGCAGAGAACCGGATCGGGACGCGATGGGTCAAATCTGGGCAAGAGACGTCTGACAGGCAAAAACGCCGCGTTGATATCAGATAACAGCCATAAAATCAGTGGCTTGCCGGCAAAGAAAAAAGGGGCGCCTGCGCGCCCCCTGTAACTTTCTGATCCATTCGCCCTCCGGATACCCCCGGCGGATGCGTCCTGAGATGTACGGGGGCGGACAGCCCCCGATAACCGGTCTCAGACGCTGAGGCAGATATATTTCATTTCAAGATAGTCCTCGGTGCCGTGATGGCTGCCTTCGCGGCCGAGACCCGATTGTTTGACGCCGCCGAACGGCGCTTCTGCGGTCGAGATCAGCCCGGTATTGACGCCCACAATGCCATATTCCAGCGCTTCCTGGACGCGGGTGATGCGGCCGATATCGCGCGAGTAGAAATAGGAGGCGAGGCCGAAGATCGTGTCATTGGCCATCGCGACCACCTCTTCCTCGGTCTCGAACCGGAAGAGCGGCGCCAGCGGGCCAAAGGTCTCTTCGGTGGTGACCAGCATTTTCGAGGTGACATTGGTCAGGATCGTCGGCTGGAAGAACGAGCCGCCAAGCTTGTGACGCTTGCCGCCAAGCGCCACCACCGCGCCCTTGGCGGTCGCATCGGCGATGTGCTCTTCGATCTTTTCAACGGCAGCCTCATTGACCAGGGGGCCGAACTGTACCGGTTCGGAAAGCCCGTCGCCGACTTTTGTCTTCGCGACGGCCTCGGCGAGCTTTTCGGCAAAGGCATCATAGACGCCGGCCTGGACATAGATCCGGTTCGCGCAGACGCAGGTCTGGCCGTTATTGCGGAACTTCGACAGCATCGCGCCTTCGACAGCGCGGTCGAGATCGGCGTCGTCAAACACGATGAAGGGCGCATTGCCGCCAAGTTCCATCGAACATTTCATCACCTGATCCGCCGCCTGACGCAGCAGGATCCGCCCGACTTCGGTCGATCCGGTAAAGGTCAGCTTGCGCACGACGGGGTTCTCGCAGAACTCCTTGCCGATATCCGAGGACCGTTTCGAGGTGATGACCGAGAAGACCTCGCCCGGGATGCCGGCACGCTCGGCCAGGACTGCAATCGCCAGTGCGGAAAGCGGCGTCTCGGCGGCGGGGCGGGCGACAAAGGCGCAGCCAACGGCCAGCGCCGGGCCACATTTGCGGGTGATCATCGCATTGGGGAAGTTCCAGGGCGTGATCGAGGCGACAACGCCGATCGGCTGTTTGATCACCGTGATGCGTTTGTCGGGCTGATGTCCGGGGATGGTCTCGCCATAAACCCGTTTTGCCTCTTCGGCGAACCATTCGATAAAGCTGGCGCCATAAGCGATCTCGCCTTTGGCTTCTGCCAGCGGCTTGCCCATTTCAGCGGTCAGGATGGTGCCGAGATCATCCTGATTCGCCATCATCAGATCGAACCATTTCCTCAGGATCTGGCTGCGCTCTTTCCCGGTACGCGCGGCCCAGGCCTTTTGTCCCTTTTCCGCCGCCGCGATGGCGCGGGCCGTCTCGGCACGGCTCAGATTGGGGACGCGGGCAATCACATCGCCGCGTGCCGGGTTGATCACCTCGAAGGTCGAGCCGTCATCGGCATCGATCCAGGCGCCGGCGACATAAGCCTTTTCGACCAGAAGCGAGGGGTCTTTCAGAAGCGAACGCAGATTGGTGACGGAATCAGGCATGGAGGCCTCCGCTGAAGGGTTTTTCCTCAGGTGGCATCCGTAAGGCCACTTGTCTACTGTCGGGCGCGCGATCAGTCCAGTTTCAGTGCAAATCCGGCAAGGGCTGGCGGCATAATACGAGGCAGATCGGGACGCGCTGCGGGGCGTATTCAGGTCAGCGGAATTGCCGCTTTCCTGCTGATCCAGATATTCCCGCCGAAGGTATCCGCCAAAGGAGAGGCGCGGTGGCCTCAGCTGTTCGCGTGCATCCGTTCAATATAGGCGCGCATCTCTTCGGCTTCCTGGCGGGCCTCGCGCAGGCCTTCCATTGCGGCGCGCAGTTCCGCCTCGGTCTGGCTGATCTGATTGCCCAGTTCCGCCTCGCGGGATTCGAGCCAGACAATGGCCTGATCGCGCATTTCTTCGGTCTCATGCAGCGATTGTGCCAGGCGTTCCAGCTCGGTCAGGTCATTGCCGGCATTGCGCGAGAACCGGTGCAGCAGCCAGTGGCAGAACCAGCCAAGTGCAAAGGCCAGCAACAGGATGACCGAGGTGGCAATGATGAATTCTGTCCGGTTCATGCAAATTTACTTTCCTGGTCCCGCTGGCGCCATCCGGGCGACGCATCCGGGGTTATCAATCGGGCGCGCGGCTCAGTCCTGGCCGGCGCTGGCAGGGCGGGTTTTCGGGCGGATGGTCTGCTCTGCAGGGGCCAGCGAGGGGCCGCTATAGGTATAGACGATTTCCGGGCCTGGCTCAGACGGCGCCTCCTCCTCCGCCTGGGCAGGGCCGGCTGTTGCAGGCGATGCGGGGGAGGGGGGCGATTCGGTCTTCGGCTGAGCAGTCCCTTGCGCGGCAGGCACCTGGACATCGTGCTCGCCCGCTTCATCAGCCGGAGTTGCCGGATCATCGGGGTCCGAAGAGCCAAGCACCAGGTCTTCGAGATCTTCATCCTCCGGGGCGGTGGCGATTTCGTCACCGGTGGGGGCTATCTCTTCGGCAGGTGCCGCTTTTGCCGGCGTTTCGGGGGCGGCGGCGCCTTTCAGGCTGAATTCGATGCGACGATTGGCCTCGCGCCCGGCCTCGGTGGCGTTATCCGCGATGGGGGTGCTTTCGCCATAGCCGAGGGCCGTCATATTCGACACATCGACGCGACGGCCCTGCAAGGCCATCAGCACCGCCTCGGCCCGGGCCTGGCTCAGCGCCGCATTGCCGCTTTCCGAACCCTGCGAATCGGTATGACCTGCGATTTCCATCGGAATCGCCGGGCAGCGCTTCAGCACTTCAGCGATTTCATTGATCAGCGGTCCGGCCTCCGAGGCGATCTCGGCCGATCCCGGCGTGAAGGCGATTTTCGATTTCGCCATGATCGCGGCCACGTCAGCGGCGCATTCTGCAGGTGTCGGCAGTGCGGCCAGCGGGTCGAGCTTTTTGTCATAGGTGACTTCGACGCGGAAATTGCGGCCCTGGCCCAGTTTCGACGACAGGATCTGGGTGATACGGCCACGGGCCTCCTGGCTGCCGGTGATGCCGCGCAGTTCGACTGTGTCGGCGCGCACCACAAGCGTGCCCTCGCTCAGCATCGAAAGCGATTCGAGCCCCGCCAGCACCCTTGACGGCCAGCCATCGGGCAAGGCCGGGTCCAGCAGCGTCGCCACATAGACATTTGACGCGCCGAATGAGGCCCTTGCATAGGCATCAACCGCCGCCTGCTGCACCTCATCGACAAGGCGGCCACGCAGTTCGACCCGTCCCCCCGTCACAAGGCGGGCGGTGAATTCCTCGGGGCCACGGATCACGGCTTCGGTCGAGGGCGGCACCGGTTGCAGCGAGAACACATCCGGCAGGCCGGCGCGCAGATCGCCAAGCGCGGTGTCAAAGGCCTCCTGCGTCACGCCCTCGCCGGCTTCAAAGGTGATATCCGCGTCTGAGAAGGTGACGCTGCCCTGGCCCATGGCGCCAAGCTTGCGGATCGCCAGTACTGCCGCTTCCGACCAGCGCGGCGTCGGGGTGCCAAGACCCACGGTGCAGATTGCCGGCCCCTCCATCCCGGTGGCGCTTGCGGCCGCCAGAATCAGGCTGCGGGCGCGTTCGGTATCAGCCGAACAGGCGTCAAACCGCGCGCCGCTGCCATCAACGACAAAGCGCAGCGTGAAGGGCGTGATCACCGGGCGCGGCGCTGAAATCGCGGCATCCAGCCTGACCGAGGCCGGTTTGCGCTTGCCAAGCTCCGTTTCAAAACGCCGCTTTTCCGCCGGGCTTTCGGCGATGGCGGTCACCCGCACCTCACCGGCCGAGACCGAGATCTTCGAGCGTTTCAGCAAAGACAAAGCCTCAAGCCCGAAGCGCAGCGAGGCGTCCCAGCCCTCGGGGGCCGGCCAGTTCGCGGTCTGCAGCATATTGGCGGGGGCGCTGTCTTCGGCGGTAAAGCCATTGGCTGCTGCCGCAATGCCTTCGGAATCCAGCTCGCCCTCATTGAGGATCGCCGGGATCAGGCCGATCAGCTGGATCCCGTCATCATTTCGGAGCATCTCGACCGAGAAACGCGGCGCCTCGATGGCGGTGGTGGGGGCGACTTCAAGCCCGTCGCGGATCCGCGAGCTGTCAACGAGGCTGCCGACAAGGTTCAGTGCCCGAAACCGCGCCGCCTCGTTCGGGGCGGTGCCGCTCAGGCCCACCTGCATCCCGTCGGTCGTCACCCCGACCCAGTCCATCCGCGCTTCGCTCAGGCGCTGACCCAGCACGGCCCGGGTGCGGTCTTCGATCACCAGCACCGTGCAGAAGGCGATGCCGATCATCAAGAGTCCGGCAATTGCGAAAGCAAGGGCACCGAGAGCGGCACGGGGCAGGGTGAGCAGACGTTGCGGCAAAGGAAGACCCGGGATTTGCGGAACCGTAGGAGTCCCGCAGGCCACGGGAACCGGGCCGCCGGGATCGTCCCTCTACCTAGGCGCTTGGGCGGCAGGGATCAATCAGAGGAAGACTGCGACGGCAAGAAACAGCACAGGGATCAGACCGGCATCGCGGTTCGATTTGAAAAGCCTGAGGCAGATGGCCGGATCATCCGCATCCAACTGCCGCAACTGCCAGAAGAGATGCAGTCCGAAGGCCCAGATGCCACAAAGCGCCATCAGCACAGGCAGGATGCCCCGGCTTGCGGGGATGGTGAGGATCACCGCCGCCGCAAACAGCAGCACCGAAAGTACAAGAAAGCCCGCAAGCCATTGACCGGTCCGGTCGGCAAACAGCCGCGCGGTGGATTTCACCCCGATCAGCGCGTCATCTTCCTTGTCCTGATGGGCATAGATCGTGTCGTAAAACAGCGTCCAGGCGATACCCGCCAGCCACAGGATCACTGCCGCAACCGGCAGATCTCCGGAATGCGCGGCCCAGAGCAGCAGCGCCCCCCAGTTGAAGGCGAAGCCAAGAAAGACCTGCGGCCACCAGGTGAAGCGTTTCGCGAAAGGATAGATCATCACCAGCACCAGCGAGCCTATGCCAAGCGTGATCGCCAGCCGGTTATAGCTGAACAGGATCAGCGCCGCGATCAGCGCCTGGGCCGCCATCCAGACCATCGCGCCTTTCACCGTGACCTGGCCCGAAGGCAGCGGACGCGAGCGGGTCCGTGCGACCGAGGCATCGAAGTCGCGGTCGGTGATGTCATTCCAGGTGCAGCCCGCGCCACGCATCAGCAAGGCGCCAGCCCCGGAAGAGGCCACCAGCCACAGATCCCACCAGGAAAAGCCAGACCCATCATTCGCCGCCAGCGCCAGCGCCCAGAGACAGGGAAGCCATAAAAGCCAGGTCCCGATCGGCCGGTCTGCCCGTGACAGCCGCAGGAAGGGCCGCGTTACCGGCGGGGCGAGATGATCCACCCAATTGCCGCGCGGCGCATCCGCCACCTGGCCGGTGCTGATCTTCGCCGCCGTGGCCTCCAGCTGAGCGGCAAGCCGTGCCGCCTCGACCGGCGACAGCAGATCATCCCCTTCGGGCTGGCCGCTTCCCTCTGGCGTTCTGTCTGTGGGCGCCATAGTTTCGCCTCCATGTCCGGGCCGAAAGTCAGACTTCATGTAGATCAGCCCCTTGGTGAGGGGCAAGCCGTCGCAGTCCTTGAGGGTGCGGCGAATTATCTTTTTGCCGTGATGCGGCTGGGGACAGGCGCCGAGGTGCTTTTGTTCAACGGACGTGACGGCGAATGGCGCGCGCGCGTGGCCGAGGCGAATAAACGGCGCGGTGTTCTGGTCTGCGAGGCGCAGACGCGGCGGCAGGATTTCCCGCCGGATCTGTGGCTTTTGTTCACGCCGGTCAAAAAGGAACGCACGAATTTCATTGTTGAGAAGGCGGTAGAGCTGGGGGTTGCGCGTCTGATGCCCATCTCGACCCGGCGCATGAATGCCGAACGGCTCCGGCTCGACAAGCAGCAGGCCCATGCCATTGAGGCGGCCGAGCAATGCGGCGCGACCTTTGTGCCGGGGATCAGCGATCTGCAACCGCTCGACCGGCTTCTGGCGGGCTGGGATCCGGCGCGGCGGATCTATTGGGCCGATGAGATCCGGGCGGGGTCTGATGGGACCTGGCCGGGCGCGCCGGGCGCGCCTGCGGCGATCCTGATCGGGCCGGAAGGCGGCTTCACACCCGAGGAACGCGCGAGGCTCGACAGTCTCGATTTTGTCAGTCCCGTCGCCCTTGGTCCCCGGATCCTGCGCGCCGAAACGGCGGCACTGGCGGCGGTGACGCTCTGGCAGCGGTCTTTCGGGGATTGGGCATGATCCGCCCCGAACTCATCGCCGGCGCACGGCGCTGGCAGGGCGTGATCGAAGGTGCGGCTTTCCTTCTGTTCGGCATCTGGATCTTCGCCGGCGGCACCCTGGTCTGGCAGCTGCCGGGACTGGCGGTGATGGCGCTCGGGCTTGGCTGGGCGGTCAATGGCTGGCGGCGTATGCGCTTTCAGGCCGACCCTTCGGCGCCGGGGCTGATCGAGGTGGACGAGGGCCGCATCCGGTTTCTGCATCCGGTGATGGGAGGCGAGGTCAGCCTGAATGACCTTGCAGAACTGAAGCTGGTCACGCTCCGGGGACGCAGGCTCTGGCAGATGCGCGACCTTTCGGGGGCGCGGCTGATCGTGCCGCTCGAATCTGCCGGGGCGGGGGATCTGGCCGATGCGCTGACCAGCCTGCCAGGGCTTACGGCCGCAAGCCTCGTGGCGGCGCTTGATGCCGATGTAGCGCCCCAAGGCAGCACGCTGCCCTCGACCGGCGCGCGCGAACATCTGGTCTGGACACGGCCCGGCAGCGGCATCCGGCCCGTGTGAGCGGGCGTCTGACCGGCCGCCCGGCCGGCCCATCCGGAACGCCGGCTCACAGGACCTGTGCATCTGGCGGGCTTGACAATATCCCCCGGGACAGGACAGGTCAGTCGCCTGAGACCAGTTGACAGCGAAGCCGGAGCCAGCCCATGTCGATACCACAATCCGGAGGCGGCCCGATCGAGAGCCTTGACCAGCTCGCGGCCTTGCTGGAGAGCGGTTGTAAACCGAAGGAAGACTGGCGCATCGGGACCGAACACGAGAAGTTCGGCTGGCTTACCGATACCAGGCAGCCGCTGCCCTATGACGGCCCGCGCTCGATTTCCGCGATTTTCGCAGGGCTTGAGGCGCGTTTTGGCTGGGAGCCGGTGCTTGAAGGTGAGAACGTCATCGGCCTTACCCGCAACGGCGCAAATATCAGCCTTGAGCCCGGCGGCCAGTTCGAGCTTTCCGGCGCGCCGGTCCTGACCATCAACGAGACCGCGGCCGAACTTGACAATCACCTCGCCGAGGTTGCGGCGGTGACCGAGGGCATGGGGGTCCGGTTCATGGGAATCGGGGCGGCACCGGAATGGTCGCATGACCAGATGCCGGTGATGCCCAAGGGCCGCTACCGGCTGATGACCGATTACATGGGCCGCGTGGGCACCCATGGCACGCAGATGATGTACCGCACCTCGACGGTGCAGGTTAATCTCGACTACGCGTCAGAAGCAGACATGGTGAAAAAGCTGCGCGTGGCGCTGGCGCTGCAGCCGGTGGCGACAGCCCTGTTCGCATCATCCCCGTTCTTTGACGGCAAGCTGAACGGGCATAAATCCTGGCGCTCCAGGATCTGGCGTGGCCTTGATGACAGCCGCACCGGGATGTTGCCTTTCGCCTTCGACGAAGGCATGGGCTTTCAGGCCTATGTGGACTGGGTGCTCGATGTGCCGATGTATTTCGTCTATCGCGACGGCAAATATATCGATGCGCTTGGGCAGAGCTTCCGCGATTTCCTCGATGGCAAGCTTCCTGCTCTGCCGGGAGAGAAGCCGACTTTGTCCGACTGGGCCGACCATCTGACCACGGTTTTCCCCGAGGCGCGGGTTAAGAAATATATCGAGATGCGCGGCGCGGATTGCGGCGACCGCGCGCATCTGATCGCGCTGCCGGCCTTCTGGACCGGGCTGACCTATGATGATGCCGCGCTGGACGCCGCATGGGAACTGGTCCGCAATATCGACAGCGAGACCCGGGAGGGGCTGCGCGTTGCGGCCTCAGTTTCGGCACTGCAAGGCGAGGCGAATGGGGTGAAGCTGGCCGATCTGGCCCATGCGGCGCTTTCGCTTGCCCATACCGGCCTGGCAGAGCGCGGTCATGGCGAAGAGATCTGGCTTGCGCCGCTGGTTACCTCGGTCAAGGCAGGAAAGGTCCAGGCCGACCGCTGGCTCGAACTGTATCATGGCGACTGGGCCGGCAGCCTTGCGCCGATCTATGACGCGTCAAGCTACTGATTTACGGTGTTTTTACTTGCCGGCCGCTTGCCGTGCCGGAGCAAGATCCAGCCACAGCGCATTGTCGCGATAGCCGCCCCGAACCAGACGGCCGGGGCGGGCGAGGTCAGGGTAACCGGCGATCCGGTCGCGAAAGCGGTCATTGCTGATGATCACCGCCTCGCTCTGATTTGCGAAATCCAGCAGGAAGGGATCGGCCTGCGCGCCCCGGGGCACCACCAGCACATGGTCCTGCTCCAGCCCGAGCAGCCGGCAGAATTGCCGGTCATTCATATAGTTCCCGGTCAGCCGGTAGCCGGCATTGGCATCAAAAACCACGCCGCAGCCATAGCCCATCAGATCAAGCCGGCGCAGCACCTCCTTCAGGGTGGCGAACTGGGGCTTGCCGTCACGCCAATGCATCACATTGGAGCCATCGAGCACTGCAAGCGGTCTGCGCGCCTTTGCCCGCGCGCGCCACCCCCGCCGCAAGCCCCCGGCAAGCGCCAGCAGCCAGGCGAGCAGCACAAGCGGAAGCAGGATTGCGAGACCGAGTTCAATCATCGCAGATCAGGTCTTTTTCCCGCCGATCTTCGGCTCGGTCCCGGATTTGATCCGCTTCAGATTGGCGGCGTGGCGGATATAGATCAGCACCGTCAGCAGCACGACGAGGATCAGCATTCGCCCCGCACCGGGTGAGGCAATCCAGGCCGGCATATCTTTCATCCCGGCGATCAGCACCCAAAGTGGTGTCAGGGCCGCCGCGATCAGGGCCGCCGCCGAGGACATCCGGGTCGCAATCGCGCCGATCAGCCAGGTCAGACAGGTCAGAATGCCGACCGGCGGCGCCAGTGCCAGCAGGATCCCAAGGAAGGTCGCAACCCCTTTGCCGCCGCGAAAGCCGCTCCAGATCGGAAAGAGATGGCCGAGAAAGGCCGCAAGTGCCGCGATCTGGGCGGCGTCTTCCGCGCCGGCCCAGCAGCGCGCCAGGATAACCGCAAGTGCGCCCTTGCCGCCATCGAGCAGCAATGTCGCCAGCGCTGCCGCCTTATTCCCGGTTCTGAGAACATTGGTCGCGCCGATATTCCCTGATCCGATCTGACGCAGGTCGCCAAGGCCCATTACGCGGGTGATCAGCACCCCAAACGGCACCGACCCCAGCAGATAGGCCAGGATGGCCACCAGGATCAGCGTCTCACGCCCGGTTACAAAATCCGGCATTTATTGTCTCTCCCTGCGCTCACAGGGCCCGGGCCCGGTGGCGGCGTTTAACCCAGGCGGCGTTTCAGATGGCCGAGCGGAACACCTCGCGCCCGCCGACCCAGCTGGCCAGCACACGCCCCTCCATCCGCGCCCCGTCAAAGGGCGTATTCTTCGATTTCGATTGCAGCGTAAAGCGGTTCATCAGGAAAGGCGCATCCGGGTCAAAAAGCACCAGATCCGCCGGGGCCGAGACCGAGAGCCGGCCCTGGGGCAGGCCAAGCCGGTTTGCCGGGTTCAGTGCCATGGCGCGGAAGATCTGAGGCAGGCTCAGATGGCCGGCATGGTAAAGCCGCATCGCGGCCGGCAGGATCGTCTCAAGAGCCACCGCGCCTGGCGCTGCCTCTTCAAAGGGCAGACGTTTCGATTCCTCATCGGCGGGCGTGTGGAAGGACGCGATCACGTCGATCAGCCCATCCGCCAGCGCCGCGATGATCGCCTGCCGGTCCTCTTCCGACCGCAAGGGCGGCGTCAGTTTAAAGAAGGTGCGGTAATCGCCCAGATCCAGCTCATTCAGGGTCAGATGGTGGATCGAGGTGCCGGCGGTGACATCCAGCCCGGCAGCCTTCGCGCGCGAGAGCGCCGGCAGCGTATGCGCCGTGGTGATCTGATCGGCGTGATAGCGGGCGCGGGTCATCTCGACCAGCGCGAGGTCACGCTCCAGCCCCATCCGCTCGGCAATCGGCGAGACCGCCGGAATGCCGCGGAAGCTTGCGAATTTGCCGGAGGTCGCGGCACCGCCTTTGGACAGCTCCGGCTCCTGCGGATGGCACACGACCAGCGCCCCGAGCGAGCGCGCATAGGTGAAGGCGCGCGACAGCGCCTTGGTGTCGGTGGAGACATGGAAACCATCGGTGAAGGCCAGCGCGCCCGCATCCAGCAAAAAGCCGATCTCGGTCATCTCATGGCCAAGACGCCCCTTGGTAAGCGCCGCCATATGGCGGATGCGGACCGGCGCGGCCTCGGCGGCGCGGCGTGTGACGAATTCCAGCACTTCGGGCGTGTCGATCGCGGGCGATGTGTCGGGCCGCGCGATCACCGTGGTCACGCCCCCCGCCGCTGCTGCAAGCCCGGCCGAGCGGAAGCTTTCGCGGTGGCGCTCACCCGGCTCGCCGATCTTGACGCCCCAGTCGACGATTCCGGGGGCGAGGCATTTGCCGCCGCAATCAATGCTGACCGCGCCTTTCGGCAGCTTTTTCGCGGGCTCGGCGATCACGCCATCCACCACGGTCAGGCTGCCCGGCGCATCGCTCAGCGTTTCGGGGTCGATCAGGCGGGCATTGGTGAAATGAAGGATGGTCATCCGGGATCCGTGTCGGGCTGTGACCTGGCCGGCAGTGCTTTGGCCAGAGATGCTTTGGCCTGAATGTCGGGGACCAGCTGCATTACATGTTCTGCATTGGTCAGACGTTCAAACCCGGTGCGGGTGTAGGACTTGTCTCCCTCGCTGTCCACTGTGACGCGCATCGCCAGATGCAGGGAGTGGGTGCCATGACGCGGATCGCCGGTCCTCCCGAGGTCACCCCGGCGCCGGGCGCGCGGTCCATAAGAGCCATGCTCCGGGCGCGAGATCGCGGCTCCAGTCGGGTTGGCCGGACAGCTTTCCCCGGTCGGGATACGCTGTCCTGACAGCAGGTTCCGTGACGCACCTGCCTGTCTCATGATGCACCGCCGCCGGTCATTGGGGCTGGCCGGCGCATGGCCTCAAGCATCAGGGTGAATACACGCCGCGCTTCGGGGATATCCTCGAAGCCGATCCTCTCGCCGAAGATGCCGGTGCTGTGGACAAAGCCGATCAGGCTGCCGCGCGTCAGGCTGGCCGCATCCCAGGCCCGGGTTGCGAACCAGACCGAGCCCGGCAGGCCCTCTTCCAGCGCCGGATGCAGACCGGAATGCAGCGCATACCGCGCAAGCCTGCGGCGGCCGAGGATCTCGGTCGCGATAAAGGCATTGCGGTCGGTCAGGGTGTAGAAACTGCCCCTGAGCCGCAGCCAGCGCCCAACCGGCGCGCCAAAACATAGGGTCAGCCCCATCAGGAGGACCGGAAGGCCAAAAAGCAGAAAGAGGATATTGATCGGGAAAGGCGGCCCGCCGGCGAAACCTGAGGCGAGGCTCATCCAGAACAGCGCGAAAACCACACAAGGCGCGCCCATCAGCAGCCTGAAATGGATCAGGTCAGCCCAGTCGAACCGTGCCTCCGGGCGCCCCTGCCACAGAATCTCCTCGCCCGGGTCGAGAATGTCTTCCCAGCCTGGCGGGGGGGCGGGGGCCACGGGTCAGCCTCCGACCCAGACAAAAACCACGGTCAGCACGACGAGGATCAGCAGGACTGCGGTGGCGACCATGCCGCCCTGGCGCATCTCGGCCTTTGTGGGTTTGCGATTGGGGTCGGGCGTGGTCACGGGAAGGTTCCTTCCGGCAGCGCGCGGCGCAGGCTGTCTCGCTGCGCGGCACTGAACAGGGTTATGGTGGAGCTGGCAGGCCAGCTGCCGTCAGGGTCGGGTTTTCCGGCCTGAACCAGGCAGGAAAACCTGCGGATGCGAAAAAAGCGGATCCCGGATACAGCATAGGCGCGGCGGCGGAGCCTGCCAAAAAGCCGACGCTCGACAAAGAAGGTCCCTTGCTCCAGCCGATATTCGATCACGAGCCCGCCAGCCAGGATGACGACCAGCATGAAGACCGCGAAAACGAAGATTGCGGCCGCGATCAGCGCGAAGGTGATTTCGACCGGCGGCAATGGCTCGCCGGTTCCGGCGAGTGCAGTGGCAAGGCGCAGGACGGGATAAAAGCCCATAACCGAGCCGATGACCGCGATCAGGGCATAGATGCGCATATCCGGCCGGGCCTGCCACAGGATCACAGATGCAGGCGCGGCGCCAGCTCCGGCCTGTTCCCGCGTCATGGCCTGATCCTGTGCCCCGGTCTGCCCCCGGTTCGCGGTCATCCGGTCGCCTCAGACATAGCTCTCGGCGATCCGGCGGCCGCGCTCGCTGCGCAGATTGCGCGCCAGCAGATCCATACAGGCCATCCGCACCGCGACCCCCATCTCGACCTGATCCTGGATCACCGAGCGGTTGATATCATCGGCGATCTCGCCATCGATCTCGACGCCCCGGTTCATCGGGCCGGGATGCATCACGATGGCATCGGGTTTGGCATAGGCCAGTTTCTCGGCATCCAACCCGTAGCGGTGGTAATATTCCCGCATCGACGGAATGAACCCGCCATCCATCCGCTCTTTCTGAAGCCGCAGCATCATCACCACATCGGCGCCTTTCAGCCCCTCGCGCATATCCTCGATGATGGTCGCGCCCAGTTCCGCAAAGCCCGAAGGCATCAGCGTCGGTGGCCCGATCAGGCGCAGGTTATTGCCCATCTTGCCCAGAAGGATCAGGTTCGAGCGCGCAACGCGGCTATGGGCGACATCGCCGCAGATCGCGATGGTGAGCCGGTCGATCCGCCCCTTGGCCCGCCGGATGGTCAGCGCATCAAGAAGCGCCTGGGTCGGGTGCTCGTGGCGCCCGTCGCCGGCATTCAGCACCGCGCAATTCACTTTGGACGCCAGAAGGTTGACCGCGCCCGAGGCCCCGTGCCGCACCACCAGCAGATCTGGATGCATCGCGTTCAGCGTCATCGCGGTGTCGATCAGCGTCTCGCCCTTTTTCACCGAAGAGGTCGCCATATTCATGTTCATCACATCGGCACCAAGGCGCTTGCCCGCGATCTCGAAGCTCGACTGCGTACGGGTCGAGTTCTCGAAAAACATGTTGATCTGCGTCATCCCCGCCAGGGTGTCGGACTGTTTCACCGTGCGGCGGTTCAGATCGACATAGCGGTCGGCGAGATCGAGGATGGTGGTGATCTCCATGGGCGAGAGCGGCTCGATCCCGAGAAGGTGGCGGGCATGGAAAGCCATGGCGTGATCCCTGTAATGTGCGTGATCTCTTATCGCAAAGCGGGGGAAAAGGGGCAAGCGCCGCTGACGGTGCCGCTTTGGCGGCGGCTGGCTTGTGGCGCGGCGCTGCGGGCATTAGCCTGCGCGCTATGGGAATCGAAACCGGGATCATGGCAGGGGCGGCGGAACCGGATGGCGCAGGGCCGGACCCGGCGGCATTTGCCGCAGCCGTGGCGGCTGACTGGAATGCCTCTTACGCCGCGCTGGACTGGCAGCTTGACTGCGGCATCGACGAGGTGATCGGCGAGGCACCCGTCAACCGCTATGAGGTCGTGATCGAAAAACCGGTCCGGGCGGCGGCACCCCCCGCAGCCACGGCGCACGGTCAGAACCCGACCCGCCAGAACGCCGTCTCTCAGAATTACGACCCATCGCCCGAGCCGCAGATTGATCCGGTCGCGGTCGCCAGCGCCACAGCGGCCTCGGCCACCACGCTCGAGGCGCTGGAAACAGCCATTCGCGGCTTTGATCTCTGCGATCTGAAACGCGGTGCCCGCAACACGGTCTTTGCCGATGGCAATCCGAAGGCACGGCTTCTGATTCTGGGCGAGGCGCCGGGCCGCGAAGAGGATATCGAGGGCCGCCCCTTTGTGGGCGAGGCCGGGCAGCTTCTGGACCGGATGTTCGGGGCCATCGGTCTGACCCGTCAGAGCCCCGATCCGGCCGCGTCTTTCTACATCACCAATGTCATGCCCTGGCGCCCCGAAGGCAATCGCGATCCCAGCCTGGCCGAGATCGCCATGCTGCGCCCCTTTGTCGAACGCCATATCGCGCTGGCCGACCCCGATGTGATCGTTGTGATGGGCAATACGCCGCTTGTCGCGCTGACCGGCAATCGCGGCATCCTGCGCGCGCGCGGCACCTGGACCCGGGCGCTGGACAAGCCGCTTTTGCCGATGACGCATCCGGCTTACCTTTTGCGCACCCCTGCCGCCAAACGCGAGGCCTGGGCCGATCTGCTCGCGCTCAGGGCCTTTCTCGACAAGGCATGATCATGCGTCCTGCCGCCATTCACATACTGATGCTGATGCCGCTGACTGCAAATTCCCCGGGGGAGATACCGCGCGCGCGGCGGGTTATGCGCGGATGCTGCCTGAAACGGCCATCGCCGCCCGGGCGGCAGACGGAGGGGGCGCTCGCCTTTCATATGGCAAGCGGTTGCAACCGGGGCCCGATGGCGATCTGGCCAGGACGCTCTCATATATCCCGCGCGACGAATTCCTGACCGCGATGGAAGAAGTGCCGGAAAGACCGCGCCTGCCGGTGATGACCCCATGTCTGTAACCCATCGCCCGCAAACCTTAGCCCTTAAAAATCGGGTGGCTTTTGATGTTTCCCATTGATGCCGTGACATTGCTGGCCTTCCTGCCGGCCGCGCTGGCGCTGAACCTCACGCCAGGGGCGGATATGATGTTCGTGCTGGCCCAGGGGCTGAAAGGCGGCGCGCGTGCGGGGATGGCGGCCAATCTCGGCATCGCGCTTGGCTGTTTCGTGCATGTCCTGATCGCCGGGCTGGGGCTCGCGGCGCTCTTGAAAGCGCATCCCATGGCCTTTGAAGTGATCCGCTGGGGCGGTGTCGGCTATCTCTTGTGGCTGGCGGTCAAATCCTGGAATGCCGGGCGACCCGAGATCGCATCTGTCGCCCGCGCGCCCGCAGCCAGGGTGTTTCGCGAGGCGCTGGTGGTCAATCTGCTGAACCCGAAAGTGGCGCTGTTCATCCTTGCCTTCCTGCCGCAATTCGTGACGGCATCAAAGCCGGTTCTGCCGCAATTCCTGGCCCTTGGGCTGATCATCTGCGCCGGGGGGCTGGTGATCAACGGCGCGGTCGGGATATTTGCCGGGCGCCTCGGGCGGGCGCTGCTCGGATCGGACCGGCTGGCGCGGCGCATGAACCGCGCAACCGGCGGCATTTTTGCAGCGCTTGCCCTGCGCCTTGCCGTGATGGAGCGTGCCGCATGACCGAAAGAGAGTTCATTCCCACCCGCATCGCCGTGCTGACCGTGTCTGACACCCGCAGCCTGGCCGAGGACCGCTCCGGCGAAACGCTGGTGGCACGCCTGGAAGGGGCGGGGCATATCCTCGCCGCCCGTGCCATTATCACCGATGACCGCGCGCTGATCGCGGATCAGCTGCGCAGCTGGATTGCCGACCCCGGCGTCGATGTGGTGATCTCGACCGGCGGCACCGGGCTGACCGGGCGGGACGTAACGGTCGAGGCACATCAGGACGTCTATGAAAAGGAAATCACCGCCTTTTCCACCGTCTTTACCATTGTCTCGATGCAAAAGATCGGCACTTCCGCCGTGCAAAGCCGCGCCTGCGCCGGCGTCGCGGGCGGCACCTATCTCTTCGCGCTGCCGGGCTCGACCGGCGCCTGCAAGGATGCCTGGGACGAGATCCTCGTCAAGCAGCTCGATTACCGGCATGGTCCCTGTAATTTCGTGGAAATCTTCCCGAGGCTTGAAGAACACAAGCGGCGGAAGTGAGCCCTGGCTGGCGCCCGGGCCTGACCCGGGTGAAGCCCGGGAATGGAGGGTGGGAGAAGGACGGGGTCTTGCGGACCCGGATCTCATACGCCTGAGATCTGAGGTGATGCTGACGGGGCGGAAGGCTGGTCAGCCAGGCGAGGCAAAGCCCGCGCGCGACTGACCAGCAGATCAGAATCAGCCCTGGCGTTTCAGCGCCTGGGCCATGCAATGGATGCCGCCGCCGGTTTTCGAGATTTCCGCGGTATCGACCACGGCCACGTCAAAACCGCGGGCTTTCAGCTGGCCGATCAGGGTTTGTGAGGCCTGGGGCGCGATGATGCGATCCCCGCCAAGGCTCATGAAATTGCAGCCGAGCGCCATCGTGTCCTGGAAAGGCACATCGATGATTTCATGGCCTTTCGCCTTCAGCCAATCAACAATCGCGGGTTCCGTGCAGGCGAGGCAGACGGCGGTCAGTTTCGGTGCGATCGGCACCACCATCAGGTCGATATGAACGTAATATTCGTCGATAAAGGCAAGGCGGACCTCCCAGCCCTCATCCTCGAACCAGCCCGCCACCTGGCGCGCGCCGTCTTCATTGGTGCGCGCGCCGCCACAGCCGACCAGCAGCACGCCTTCCTCAATCACATTGAAATCGCCGCCCTCGAAGGTGCCGGCGGTGACCATGTCATAGATCGGGATGCCGAGGCTCTCGTAATGGCGGATGGCGGCATAGTTCTCGCCGCGCCGCCAGGGCTGGCTCATGGCGGTGATCACGGCGCCGTATGGGGTCATCACGGACGAATCGCGGGTATAGACCTGCATCGGGAGTTCCGCCTCGGGCGGCACGGTATGTACGCGAACGCCAAAGCTCTCATAGGCCGCTTTCAGCTCTTTATGCTGCGCCTGGGCCTCCTGGATGTTGCAGGGGTTTTCGCGCAGATGTTTGCGCGACAGCGACGAGGTTGCCATATGACGCAGATAGGCCGGATCGCCCAAAAGCACATCGGTCAGGCGGTCGGTCTCATTCGCAAAGCCCCAATTCGCCAGCGGCGCGGTGCCGCCACCTGCCTTGCGGCGCTGGAGGGAAAAGGGTTCAGGCTTCGTTTGCACGTTCATTTTTCTCTCCTGTTGGGTCAGGCGCCTGGCATGGTGGAGGGAATCCACCAGTCTCGCCCGCGTGGGGTGGTGACATATTCCGGCCAGCGGAAATGGATGGGCGGGTCGTAATCGCAAAGAGGCGGGATCGGCGCGGCGGCACGGCGGGTCTCGAATTCGGCCCACATCGCGGCGCGGGTCTCCGCATCTTCGAGGATGCGCAGCGCCGAGAGCGCCAGCACCCCGGCGGCGGTCTGCACCATAGGGTCGATGGTCTCGGGGATGCCGCCAAGCGCGTTCATCACCCAGGACGGGTAGACATAGCCCTGCGGCGCGCTCAGCGCAGGCCGCGCGATGTAGAACCGCGCGGTGGGCGCGTGCCAGGTCATGTCGGTGTAGTCATCCGAAGTGGAATTGGCCTGCGAGGGTGGCAGATCTTCGCGCAGGATCCGTTCGGCCTCCTGCGGGGCGATCAGCCGTGTCATCTCGGGGATGAAGGGCTCTGCCATGGGCGAGAGGCCGAGACCCGACTGGATCTCGCGGGCGATGTCTTTCGCGGCCTCGCCCCATGCGGGGGCGCCGGTGGCCTGCATCGCTTCCCAGACCACATTTGCGATGGCGTGGTTCGCAAGACCGGGACGCGATTTGCAGACCCAGTGCCGTTCCACGCGGCAGCCTGTCATCGCCGCTGCATGTTCGGCGTTGCGATCCAGTGCGGCGGTCACCGCCTCGGCCATGGCAAGGGTCGGCACCCGCATCATATACTGGATTTCGGCGAGACCTGCGGGAAGGTTGTCAGCGGTGGCCTGGCCAGCCGTCAGGATCGCCTCGGAAATTGACCAGCCGCCCTGATGCGGCAACATCGAATCGCGCAGAGATTTTGACGTCAGGAACATCAGGTTCAGCGCGTCATTGGCGCCGGGCGCACGTACCGCCGAATGCGATTGCGGGATGGGCGCGCCGTCATGCGCGCCCCAGTTTTGCGGCTCATCGCAGATAAAACGGTAGATCATCGCATAGGCCGCGCCACAATGCGTGTTCCAGCGCACCGTATTGCACATCGGCAGCATGTAGAACGGGTGGAACGACAGGATCGCCGCCAGCCCGTCATAATAGCCTTTTGCGGCATGGATCGGCTTTGAGCCACGCACCTTTTCCGCTGGTTCGCCGGTAAAGCGCAGCCCGCCTTTGATGCCGTGTTCCTCCATCGCGGCTTTGGTGGCCAGAAGCCCCGCGAGCCCGGCAATCCCGAGGCCCGAATGCGGATCGGTATGGCCGCCGGCCTGATAGCCCAGGCCCTCGCGCGGCTCGCGCCGGGTGGAGGCGGCCTGGCAATTGCCCGGAACGGCGTCATATTCCGCATACATGCCAATCACGGGGTCACCCGCAGATTCGGGTCCGTTCGACCAGGTGGCACAAAAAGCGGTCGGCATCCCCGCCGATCCCTCTTCGACGTCGAACCCTTCGGCACGCAGCTTTTCGACATACCAGGCGCAGGAGCGGTATTCGCGCCAGGCGGTTTCGCCATAGGAAAAGATCGTGGCGCACCAGTCTGAATGCTCGGCTGCACGGGCTGTGACGCTGGCAAGGGCGGTGGTCTGGGCGGCGGAAAGCTGAGACATGACCCGGGCTCCGGTTCTGGGGCAAGGGGGCGGAAGGGGCCGCCATCCTTCTTTCAGGGCTAACAGCGCGTCGCGGTTGCGCGAAAGTGAAACCTTTTCCCAGGTTCGGCAAAGAAAATTCACCTTTTGCTTGTGCCGGGCGGCGAAAGCCGCAGACTGGCGCAAAGCCAGCGAGGTGAGCATGGCCCGTATCCCCTCGACCCAGGCGCTGCGCGCGCTGGAAAGCTTTGCCCGCCATGGCACGGTCTGGCAGGCGGCGGATGAGCTGAACCTGACCCGCAGTGCGGTCAGCCATCAGCTGCGGCTGCTGGAGCGCGATCTCGGCTTTCGCCTGACCAGCCGCATCGGCACAAGGGTCGAACTGACGCCGCAGGGCCAGGCCTATGCCACAGATATCCGCCGCGCGCTGTCGATGATTGCGGGATCGGCCACGCGCAATGCGGCGCGGGGCGTGACCGGAACGCTGTCGGTCAGCTGTCCGCCGGGCTTTGCCTCCAGCTGGCTTTGCGGCAAGATCGGCGGGTTTGTTGCGGATTTTCCGGATGTTACGCTTTCGGTGCAGACGCCGCGCCGGCTGGATGAAGTTGCGAACCCCGATGTCGATATTTTCATCACCTTTGGTGAAGGCAACCAGCCCGGAATGGATGTCGAGCTGTTGAAAGAGGTGGATTTCACGCCGCTTTGCAGCCCGGCCTGGCTGAACCGCTTTGAATCGATGGCGGATACCGGCGCGCTTCTGGGCGCCACTTTGCTGCATCTGGGCGATTACGAGGATTGGGAAAGCTGGTTCCGCCTTGCCGGTATGCCGGTCGAAGCGGCGCAGAATGGCATCCGTTTTGCCGATATGAACCTGGTTTACGCGGCAGCGCTTGGCGCCCAGGGCATCGCGATGGGCGACGAGTTCATCTGCCAGGATGCGATCCGCGCCGGCCATCTGGTCAGGCCCTTTGACCTTTCGGTACGTTCGGTCCGATCCTATTTCATGGTCGTACCACCGGAAAAGGCGGGCAACCCGACGGTCGGGGCCTTTCGGGACTGGCTTCTGGGCGAGCTGATCGGAGATTGATGCCTTTTTGATCGGCAGGCGGAGGTTCGGCAAATTCTGTTTCCCGAATGGGTGAAAAACTTTCTATTGTTTTTCAGAGCCCCGCATCTCAGGCTCAGGTGGATATTCTGCCCGGTTCCCGCCGCAACCTGCGGCCGGCGCCGGCACCCGGAACTCTGGCAAGGGATACCAAGTGACGCAGGCAGCAGAAATCGGAGCATCAGGGATCGGCAAGATGTTCGGGCGCTTCACCGCGCTGAAGGACATTTCCATGACCGTCGGGCGCGGCGAGTTTGTGACGCTTCTCGGGCCTTCGGGATCGGGGAAAACCACGTTCCTGATGATCCTTTCAGGTTTCGAGGCCCCCACCTCGGGGCAGCTGACACTGGACGGGCGCGAGATGACCGAAACGCCGCCCGAAGCGCGCGGTTTTGGCATGGTGTTTCAGGGCTATGCGCTGTTCCCGCATATGACGGTCGAGGAAAACATCGCCTTTCCGCTGAAGGTGCAGGGGCGTTCGGCGGCGGATATTTCCAGACGTGTCAAAGACATGGTCGAGATGGTCGGCCTTGGCGGGCATGGCCATAAACGGCCTGCGGGCCTGTCGGGAGGGCAGCAGCAGCGGGTCGCTCTGGCCCGCGCGCTGGCCTATTCACCGCCGGTTCTGCTGCTGGACGAGCCGTTTTCGGCGTTGGACAAAAACCTGCGCGGGCAGATGCAGGATGAGATGCGCCGGATCCACCAGGAAACCGGCACCACCTTTGTTTTCGTGACCCATGACCAGGAAGAAGCCTTGGCTCTGTCCTCCAGGATTGCGATTTTCGAGAAGGGTCAGTTGCAGCAGATCGCGCCGCCGCGCGAGGTCTATGAACGGCCCTCGAATCGGTTCGTTGCGGAATTCCTGGGCGATATCAATATTCTGCCGGTGACAGCCTCGCAGATCGAAGGCCGCGCCATTCACCTGCCGGACGGCACGGGCGACAACCTGGCGATCCGGCCGGAGAATATGGGCCTCTCGCTGACCGAACCCACCTGCGGCAATGCGCTGCCGGTCGAATTGCGCGACCTGACCTATCTTGGTGCCGAAACCCGCCTCGCGCTGGCGACCAAAGGCGGCGTGCCGGTTACCCTCCATATGCCGACTGCGAAACTCCCGGAGGGTCTTGCCCCGGGTGCTGCGGTCTGGACCAGCTGGGAGGCGAGCCGCGGTTTCATGCTTTAAGCGAACGATCCGGGACAGATCCGCCATCAGATGCGGGCGCCGGGAGACAGAAAATCCTCAACAGGGAGATGGATTATGAACGGACCTTTCCAGCGTGACCAGTTGGAAATCCTCGCGATGAAAGCCCGCAAGGGTCAGATTTCGCGGCGGAATTTCAACACTGGCCTCGCGCTTTTGCTGGGAACATCTGCGGTCGGGCTGGGAAGCCGCGCCGATGCGCAGACCAAAGAGCTGGTACTGGTGAACTGGGGCGGCGATGCCGGCACCGCCTATGATGCGGCCTATGGCAAGCCCTTCCTTGAGGAGACGGGCATCACCGTGCGTCAGGACGGATCGGGCCCGACCGAGGGCGCGATCCAGGCCCAGGTGGAAAGCGGCAAACCGACCTGGGACCTAGTGGATGTCGATCCGTTCTCGGCCGAAGCACTTGGCAAAAAGGGTATGATGGAGCCCATCGACTACGCAGTGGTCGACAAGTCGAAATTCCGCGAGGGTTTTGGCTGGGACTATGCCGCCTCGACCTATTTCTTCTCTTACGTCATTGCCTATGATGCGAAGAAATTCGGGGATAACCCGCCGACCGGCATCGCAGATTTCTTCGATGTGGAAAAATTCCCCGGCAAACGCGCGCTTTATAAATGGGGCGTTGGTGTCTGGGAGGCGGCTTTGCTGGCCGATGGTGTGGCGCCCGCAGATCTTTATCCGCTGGATATCGAGCGCGCGCACAAGAAGCTTGCGGCCTTCCGGGACAATGTCGTGGCCTTCTGGGGTGGCGGGGCGGAAAGCCAGTCGCTGCTGCTGGATGGCGAGGCCTCGATGGCCATTGTCTGGTCGACCCGCGCGCGCCTGATCGAACAGGATTCGGGCGGCGACGTGAAATTCATCTGGAAGGATGGCTTTGTCTCGCCCGGCGCGCTTGGCGTGGTGAAGGGCAATCCCGGCGGCGCCGAAACCGCGATGCAGTTCCTCGCCTCGGTGCAGGATCCCAAGAAACAGCTGATCATGTTCGAGATGCTGGGTCAGGGGCCGGCGAACCCGGCCGCAGATGCGCTGCTGCCGGCCGAAGATGCCAGATATAACCCGGTGGCCGCTGATAACTATGCCCAGCAAATGCCGATCGATATGGCCTGGTATGAGACCAATTACGGCCCGGCGCTGGATGAATATCTGAAGATCATCTCGGCCTGACCTGAACCCGACCTGAACCCCTGACCCCTGGCCATCCCGGCCCGGGGTCTCTTGCCCGAGGGGGTGCCCATGCTCCGATCCCGCCTGTTTCTGCTGGCTCCGCTGCTGATTTTCCTGGCGCTGGCCTATCTGATCCCGTTCCTCGGCGTCATGCGCTGGAGCGTGACCCTCCCCGAGCCCGGGCTTGGCCAGTACAAGACCGCGCTGACCGATCCGCTGGTTCTGAGCGTGATCTGGCGCACGGTCAGGATCTGCGCGCTGGTCACTGTGCTGGCGGTCGCAATGGCCTATATCATCACGCTGCTCTGGGTGCGGGGCGGGCCGGTGATGCGGCTTTTCGTCGAGCTCTGCATACTGATCCCTTTCTGGATTTCCGTTCTGACACGGGCCTTTGGCTGGCTGGCGCTGCTCTCAAACCGGGGCATCATCAACACCTGGGGCCAGGATCTCGGGCTGCTGGCAGAGCCGCTGACGCTGGTCCGCAATGAATTCGGCGTCGTGCTGGGGATGGTGCATTTCCTCATCCCCTTCGCGGTCTTCCCGCTGGCCTCTGCCATGCGCGCGGTGGATGAACGTGTGCTTCTGGCCGCGCGCGGCATGGGGGCATCGCGGGCGCGCGTCTTCTGGCAGGTCTTCGTTCCGATGACCAGGACCGGCATATTCGGTGCGCTTTTGCTGGTCTTCGTCTTCGCGCTTGGCTTCTTTGTCACGCCTGCGCTGCTTGGGGGCGGTCGCTCGGTGCTGGTCGCGGAACTGATCTGGCTGAGGATCTTCCAAAGCCCGGACTGGGGCCTTGGCGCCGCGATCTCGGTGATCATGATGGTCTCCATCGGCCTTTTGCTGATGCTGACGATGAAATATGCGAAAGGGCCGGGCCGATGATCACGCTCAAGCCGGGTCTCCTTGCGACGATCCTAGCGGCTATGGTCGCGGTCTTCCTGCTGATGCCGCTGATTGCCGTAGTGCCGGTCAGCTTCACGCCAGGGCGCAACCTGTCGATGGCCGGGGATGAATGGTCCTTGCGCCATTACCGGGCGCTGATCGAGAACCCGGCCTGGGGGCAGGGGGTCTGGCTTTCGATTCGCATCGGGCTGGTCGCGAGCCTGTTTTCCACCGCGCTTGCCACCGCTTTCGCGCTTGGGATCTGGATGCTGCAGCCGCGATTTGCCGGGCTTTACATGGGGATCGCGATGCTGCCGATGGTGGCGCCGCCGGTCGTCTCGGCGCTGACGCTTTACTTCTTCCTGACCTCGCTCAGCCAGTGGAACGGGGTCGTCGGCTATGACACGTTCTTTGGCGTTGCGCTGGCGCATTCGGTCATGGTCGCGCCCTTCGCCGTCGTGCTGATCACGGTCGCACTGAGCCAGGTGGACCGCCGCATCGACCTTGCCGCGCGCTCGATGGGGGCAGGGCTGATGACGCGGGTGTTCCGCATCATCATGCCGAATATCCGCTTTGGCCTGATTGCCGCATTTTTCCTGAGCTTTGTGCTGTCCTGGGAGGAAATCGGCGTGACATTGTTCATTACCTCGGTCAATGCGGTGACATTGCCGCGCCTGATGTGGATGGGCTTGCGGGATAATATTGACCCGGCAATTGCCGCGATTTCGGTGGTGCTGATTGCGATTGTGGTCGCGGTCGTATTGATCAAAACCGTCGTGCAATTGCGGCAGGGCCAGCAAAGATAGGGATGAAGACGTGACTGCGAATATCTCAACCGGGGTTTATCTGACCCACCTTCTGCGCAGCTATGGCGTCGAGGTGGTGTTCGGCATCCCCGGCGTTCACACGGTAGAGCTGTATCGCGGCCTCGCCGGTTCCGGCGTGCGCCATGTGACACCGCGCCATGAGCAGGGCGCGGGTTTTATGGCCGATGGATATGCGCGTGCCAGCGGCAAGCCCGGTGTTTGTTTCATCATCACCGGCCCCGGCATGACCAATATCGTGACCGCAATGGGCCAGGCCTATGGTGATTCGATCCCGATGCTGGTGATTTCGACCGTCAACGCGCATGGGCGGATGGGCTCTGGCGAGGGATGGCTGCATGAGCTGCCCAATCAGCAGGCGCTGGTTTCGGGCGTGGCTGCGTTCTCGCGCACGGTGAACCGGCCCGAGGAACTGGCGGGCGCACTGGCCCAGGCCTTTGCGGTATTCTATGGCGCGCGGCCGCGCCCGGTGCATATCGAACTGCCGATCAATGTGATGCTCGCGGATGCCGGCCATCTGCCTTTGCCAAAGCCGATGATGCTGTCGCTGCCCGCGCCCGCGCCCGCGGCCCTGCGCGAGGCGATCCAGGCCCTGGAGGGCGCAGAACGCCCGGTGATCCTCGCCGGTGGCGGTGCACAGCGGGCCGAAGTCGGACGGCTGGCCGAGCTGTTTGACGCGCCGCTGGTGATGACGACCAATGCAAGGGGGCTGCTGCCGCCGGATCATGCGCTGGCGGTGCCTGTCTCGGCATCGGTCGCCAGCACGCGCGCGCTGATCGCGGGCGCCGATGTCGTCCTGGCTATCGGGACCGAGCTGGGTCTGACCGATTACGACATGTATGAAGATGGCGGTTTCGCACTGCCGGGCACCCTGATCCGCGTCGATCTCGACCCGGTGCATATGGCACGGGGGATCACCCCTTCGCTCGCGATCACTTCGGATGCGGCGGAATTTGTGGCGGCGGTGCTGGCCGACCCGCCCCCGGCCGCAAAGAAGAATGGTGCGGCGCGGGCGGCAGGGGCGCGCGAGGGGCGTGCCGCTCTTTCGGATGCCTATCTGCGCGACCTGGCGCTGCTCAATATCGTGCGTGATACGCTTCCAGGTGTGCGGATGGTGGGCGATTCGACCCAGCTGACCTATGCCGGGAATATGGCATATGAAGCGGCCTCGCCCGGTACCTGGTTCAATTCGGCTACGGGTTACGGCACTTTGGGCTATGGCCTGCCTGCAGCGATCGGTGCGAAGCTCGCGGATGACCGCCCTGTGGTGGGGATCTCGGGCGATGGCGGGCTGCAATTCTCGCTCTCGGAACTGGCATCTGCCACCGAGGCAGAAGTGCCGGTGATCCTGCTCGTCCATGACAACAGCGGTTATGGCGAGATCAAATCCTATATGGTGGCGAAGAACATCCCGACGCTTGGGGTCGATATCTATACGCCCGATCTTGCAGCGATCGCTGCGGCCTCGGGCTGGCATGTCGAACGCGTCTCGGAACTTGAGACGCTGCCGGGCTTCCTGCGCGAGGGGGCTGCACGCAAAGGGCCGACAATGCTGATCTTCGGTGATGATCTGCGCGCCCAGGTATCGCTCTAAAATCAAACAAAACCGCCCGGAAACCTTTGTTTCCGGGCGGTTCTGATTTCACTTATCGAACATTTCAGCCAATCGCGGCAGCGCGGACATCTGCGTCGATATGTTCGACATATTGTCCGAAGTTTTTCGAGAACATGCCGACCAGAACCTGGGCCTGTGCGTCATAGGCCGCCTTATCCGCCCAGGTCTCGCGCGGGTTCAGAAGCACCGGATCCACGCCGGGCACATCGACCGGAACTTCAAAGCCGAAATTCGGATCTTTGCGGAACTGCACCCGGGCAAGTGAGCCATCCAGCGCCGCCGTCAGCAGCGCGCGGGTCGCCCTGATCGGCATCCGACGTCCGGTGCCGTGCTTGCCGCCGGTCCAGCCGGTGTTCACCAGCCAGCAGGAAGCGCCGTGCTTTGCGATCTTCTCTTGCAAGAGCTTGCCATAAACTTCGGGCCGGCGCGGCATGAAGGGGGCGCCGAAACAGGTCGAGAAGGTCGGCGTCGGCTCGGTCACGCCGCGCTCGGTTCCGGGGGTTTTCGAGGTGAAGCCCGAGAGGAAGTGATACATCGCCTGGGCCGGCGTCAGCCGCGAGATCGGCGGCAGCACCCCGAAAGCGTCACAGGTCAGCATCACCACATTCTTCGGCATCCCACCCAGGCCGGTGGGTGAGGCGTTGGAGATATAATCCAGCGGATAGGCGCAGCGCATATTGTCGGTGAGCGAATTGTCTTCGAAATCAAGCTCAAAGGTCTCGGGATCCCAGACCATGTTCTCGACCACGGTCGCGAAACGATGGGTGGTGCCATAGATCTCCGGTTCGGCCTCGGCCGAGAGATTGATCGTCTTGGCGTAGCAGCCGCCTTCAAAGTTGAAAGTGCCCGTATCCGACCAGCCATGTTCATCATCGCCGATCAGGATGCGCGAGGGGTCAGCCGAAAGCGTGGTCTTGCCGGTGCCGGAAAGACCGAAGAAGACGGCCGTGTCATCGGGGTTGCCGATCGCGTGATTGGCCGAGCAATGCATCGGCATCACGCCCTTTTCGGGCAGCAGGTAGTTCAGGATGGTGAAGACCGATTTCTTGTTCTCGCCACCATATTCGGTATTGGCGATGAGCACGGTCTTTTCGTCAAAGTTCAGCGCGATGACGGTATCGGTGCGGCAGCCGTGACGTTCGGGGTCAGCCTTGAAGGACGGCAGGTTGATGATCGTCCATTCAGGTTCGAAAACGTCAAGTTCAGCCGCCTCAGGGCGCCGCAGAAGGTGGCGGATGAACAGATTATGCCAGGCAAGCCCGCTGATCACCCGCACATCGACACGGTGCGCGGCATCGGCGCCGGCATAGAGATCCTGGACGAAAACCTCGCGCCCCTTCAGGTGATCGAGCATATCGGCCTTGAGCAAAGCCCAGGCACCCTCGGTCATCGCTGCGTTGTTTTCCCACCAGATGGTGTTTTCGGTCGAAGCCGAGCGCACCACGAATTTGTCCTTCGGCGAACGGCCGGTAAATTTCCCCGTCGTGCAGAGAAAAGCGCCGCCTTTGCCGATATGGCCCTCGCCGCGGGCAACCGCAGCTTCGACAAGTGCAGGTTCGCGATAGTTGTAATGAACAGTGCCAGCGCCGCTGATCCCCTGGTGGTCCAGAGTGCGTTTCGGGTTCACGCGTCCGTTCATAGTCATATCCGTGCCAAGCTCCGGTCGCCGCGCGCCTGGCGCGGCCTTGGTTGAAACTGCGCCCGGGCCTTGGGCGCAAGGGCAAACCCTATCCGTTTGTACTGCCCTCTTCGCGCCTATAACACGCGGTTGCGAAAGGAAAACAGCAACCTTTCAGGGAGTTAGCGCAACCATTCCAAGGTTAGCGCAACCACCGGCGGCAGCCTGCCCACAGTGAGGCATATTCGCCATGCTGCCGTATTTTCGTGACGCTTTTCCTGCCGGAACGGGTGGGTGATTCGTTTCTTGTTGATTCCTGCCCGCGCATTGAGGATTATATCCCGATAAGAAACAGAGCAGGATATATTATGTCGCGCATCGCCCTGGTGGACGACGACAGGAACATTCTGACGTCCGTCTCGATGACCCTTGAAGCCGAGGGGTTCGAAGTCGAAACCTATACTGACGGCCAGTCGGCCCTGGATGCCTTTAATCGCCGCATGCCCGACATGGCGGTTCTTGATATTAAAATGCCCCGCATGGACGGGATGGACCTCTTGCAGCGGCTTCGTCAGAAGACCGCGATGCCGGTGATCTTCCTCACCTCGAAAGATGACGAGATCGACGAAGTGCTCGGTCTGCGCATGGGCGCGGATGACTATGTCAAAAAGCCCTTCTCGCAGCGGTTGCTGGTCGAACGGATCCGCGCGCTGTTGCGGCGTCAGGATGCCGGCGTGGCGACGGATGCACCGGTTTCCGAAGAGAATAAGGTGATCGAGCGCGGCGAGCTCAGGATGGATCCGCTGCGTCATGCGGTGTCATGGAAAGGCCGCGATGTCTCGCTGACGGTCACGGAATTCCTGCTGTTGCAGGCCCTGGCGCAGCGCCCGGGTTTTGTGAAGTCGCGTGACCAGCTGATGGATGTGGCTTACGATGATCAGGTCTATGTCGATGACCGGACCATCGACAGCCATATCAAACGGCTGCGCAAGAAGATGCGGACCGTTGATGAGGAATTCTCGGCCATCGAAACGCTTTACGGCATTGGTTATCGCTACAACGAAGAATGACAGCCTCGCCGCGCCTTGGGCCTGACAATCACAACTCCCGTACCGGAACTGGCCGGCGCGGGGGGCAAGTTCTGCTGGGCGAAGACTGGGTCTCGCCAGAGAGCATTCCCGATGAACAGCGCGGCGCCCGCCCATTGGGCGGGCTTGTCGCGCTGAACCGCAGCCCGCTGGCGCGCAAAATCGTCATATTCAACCTGATGGCGCTGATCATCCTTGTGGCGGGGGTGCTGTTCCTAAACCCGTTCCGCGACAGCCTGGTCCTGAGCCGCGAGGCGGGACTTGTTCGCGAGGCGCGGCTGATTTCCGGCGTGTTCGAGGCCAGCCAGACTGGCCCGGCCACCGCGCCGGGTCAGGCCGGCCCGGAGGGGCAGGCCATCCCGGCGGCGCTTTACGACTATTCCGCCGCGCTGCGTCGTGTCGATCTGGCGCCGGGCGTGGTGGCCTTCATCTTCGACGCCGAGGGCGCGATTCTTGCGACCCGCACCGGCCCCGAAAGCGATCTGGTGGCCCGTCGTCCGACGGTGATCACCGATTTTCTGAACTCGGTCTGGGACGGGGTTTCGGTGGTGCTGTCACTGGGCCGCACCCAGCTGGAAGGCGAGGACAGCGCGACGCTGGCGCGCCGGCTATTGCCGAATGCGATGGCGGGGCAGACCGCCTCTTCGACCGGCCTGGGCCCGGATGGCGGCAAGGTGTTTTCGGTCGCGACCCCGGTGGCGGTCGGGGGCGAGGTACGTTCGGTCCTGGTGCTGTCTTCGGCGGCGGGCGAGATCGACCGGCTGGTGCGCTATGAACGGGAGCAGGTCCTCCAGGTCTTCATCGTGGCGCTGCTGGTCTCGGTTGGGCTTTCGCTGGTGCTGGCCTCAACCATCGCCAATCCGCTTTCGGATCTGGCGGCGGCGGCCGAGATCGGGCGCGGCGGCGACGGCGGTAAGGTTTCGCCGGGACGGGTGCGGATCCCGGATCTCGCAGCGCGTCCCGATGAGATCGGACGCCTCTCGGTCGCGATGCGCGGCATG
This sequence comes from Pseudomonas sp. GX19020, assembly GCF_023371075.1. NCBI lineage: Bacteria > Pseudomonadati > Pseudomonadota > Gammaproteobacteria > Pseudomonadales > Pseudomonadaceae > Pseudomonas > Pseudomonas sp. GX19020. The sequence continues at coordinate 20,002 of NZ_JAMCCR010000021.1, read as the reverse complement.
GTGGCCGCGCTTTATGATCGCATTGATGCCAATGAACAATTTGCAGCCGATGTGGCGCATGAGATCAAGAACCCGCTCGCCTCGCTGCGCTCGGCGGTCGGCTCACTGCGCTTTGTGAAAAAGGAAGAGCATCGCGAGAAACTTCTCGATGTGATCGAACATGATGTGCGGCGCCTCGACCGTCTGGTCTCGGATATTTCGAACGCCTCGCGGCTCGATTCCGAACTGGTGAAGGAGGAGGAGGAGGAATTCGACCTCGTCCATACCCTGACCAATCTGACGCAATATCTGGGCGAACAGGCAGCGGAGGCGGAGGTCGATTTCCTGACTGACCTGCCTGCGGGCAAGATTATGATCCGTGGCCTTGAGGCGCGGCTGGCCCAGGTCTTCGTCAATCTGATCACCAATGCGATCTCGTTTTGCGAGGCCAGCGATGCCGTGCGGGTCTGGGCACGTCAGCGCGAGAACCGCGTACTGATCGTGGTGGAAGATACCGGTCCGGGTATTCCGGAACAGGCGCTGACCAAAGTGTTCAAGCGCTTTTATTCCGACCGGCCCGAGACGCATTTCGGCAATAATTCCGGCCTTGGCCTGTCGATCTCGAAACAGATCGTCGAGGCGCATGGCGGGGTGATCTGGGCCGAGAACATCCGCCACCCGAATGCCGACCCCAATTCCGAGCCGCTGGGCGCGCGTTTCGTGGTCGGTCTGCCGGTCTGACGATGTGACGGAAACGCAGATCCTGCATGCCAGTTCGGTTGCCATCGGGGGGCGGGGGGTGCTGATCCTCGGCCCTTCGGGGGCGGGGAAATCGGCGCTGGCGCTGAAACTCATGGCTTATGGCGCGGCGCTGGTCGCGGATGACCGGACCGCGCTGACCGTGTCGGGCATTGGGGTAGAGATCTCCTGCCCCGCGCAGGCGATAAGCGGGCTGATCGAGGCGCGGGGGATCGGCATCCTGCGGGTAACGCCCTCGGGCCCGGTGCCGCTTGCTCTGGTGGTCGATCTGGGGCAGGCCGAGACCGAGCGACTGCCACCCCGGCGCCACACATCTATACTTGGATATGAACTGCCGCTTGTGCTGCGGGCGCAAAATGACCATCTTGCTGAAGGATTGCTTGCCCTGATGACGGGCGGGCGACAGGAGTGAGCTATGGATGCCTCTTCGGCGGCCCAATTCCGGGACGCGGTGCCCGGGGAATTCAGACTGGTCCTTGTGACCGGGCCGTCAGGCGCCGGGCGGACCACTGCCATCCGGGTTCTGGAAGATATCGGCTATGAGACGATCGACAATATTCCCCTGAGCCTGATCCCGCGTCTGCTGGAGGGGACCGCCCCTGACCGGCCCGTGGCCCTGGGGCTTGATGTCCGGAACCGCGATTTTAACGCCACCGCGCTGATCGAGCTGATCGATGGGATGGTGCGTGACCCCGGGGTCTCGCCGATGGTGGTGTACCTGGACTGCGCCTCGCCCGAACTGATCCGCCGCTATTCCGAGACCCGGCGGCGCCACCCGCTGGCCCCTGATGAGACCCCGGCCGAAGGTATCGCGCGCGAGCTGGATCTGCTGACCCCGATCCGGGTCCGGGCCGATCTGCTGATCGACACGACCGAGCTGTCGCCCCACGACCTGAAAGCCGAGATCAAGCGCTGGTTCGAGCCGGACATTTCCGGTCGCCTCGCGGTGTCGCTGCAAAGCTTCAGCTACCGCCGCGGTTTGCCGCGCGGGGTGGATATGGTCTTTGATTGTCGCTTTCTGAAGAATCCGCACTGGAACCCCGCGCTCCGCGCTTTGGACGGGCGGGACCCGGCCGTGCAGGCGTTTCTCGCGCAGGATCCGAATTTCGCCCCCTTTCTTGACCGGGTACGGGATCTGGTTGAATTTCTGCTCCCGGCTCAGGTGGGTGAGGGCAAGGCGCATCTTGCAATCGGGTTTGGCTGCACCGGCGGGCAACACAGATCGGTTGCTATAGCAGAATTGATGGGCAGTGCCCTTGCGCAGGCCGGCTGGCCGGTGTCAAAACGGCACAGGGAACTGGAACGCAAGGCCGGCGAGATGCCTGGCCCAGCTGACAAGGTGTCTGTGGCTTGATCGGGATTGTAATCGTCGCTCATGGAGGGCTGGCGCGGGAATATCTTTCCGCTGTGGAGCATGTTGTCGGCAAACAGGACGGCATGATCGCCATTGCGATTGAAGATGACCATGACCGCAACGCAAAACAGGCTGAAATCATCGCCGCCGCCAATTCGGTTGACAGCGGTGAGGGGGTCGTTGTGGTGACGGATATGTTCGGGGGATCGCCCTCGAATCTGTCCTTGCCGGCCTGTACGGCTTCGGGACGTCGCATTCTTTATGGCGCGAACCTGCCAATGCTGATTAAGCTGGCGAAATCGCGCGATATTCCTGTGCCAGAGGCGGTAGCGGCCGCGTTGGATGCCGGGCGCAAATATATCAACAGCCTTGACCTCGGCGGCGGGATCTGAGGCGGAGTTTCGACCTGGGGATTGCTCTTGAGGACTTTCAGAATCGTCAATGAGAAGGGGCTTCATGCCCGCGCCTCGGCGAAATTCGTCGAGACGGTCGAGGCGCATGACGCCCGCGCGCTTGTCTCCAAGGACGGGATGGAGGTTTCTGGGGATTCGATTATGGGTCTTCTGATGCTTGCCGCCTCGCGCGGGACCTCAATCGACGTAACGACGTCGGGCGCCGATGCGGAGAAACTTGCCGATGCATTGGAGGCCCTGGTTGCCGGGCGCTTCGGAGAAGACTATTGAGGGCTGTCTTCGTGGAATGAGGGGTCCGGTTTTCGGGCCTGTTCCGGGGAATACACGCTGAGGATCGTCGCTTCGTGACCGAGCAAAGCCCGCCCACCGCCAAACCCGCAGCGCCGGCTCCGGTGGACAGACCCTATGATATGCGCCGGCTGTCTTATGCCGGAACCTTTCGCAACCCGTTCAAGGCGAATACGATTCGCACGATTGAATGGTTTACGGCGAAGATCCGGCTTTTGTCGCTGATCCGCAGCTTCGAGAAATCAGGTGCCCCTTTTGGCGCCCCCTTCTGGCCCAAGGCGATCCGCCATATGGGCATCCGCATCGACACGCCACCCGAGGAAATCGCCCGCATCCCGAAAACCGGTCCGGTCGTCGTGGTGGCGAACCACCCCTCGGGTCTGGTCGATGGCATGATCATGGCCGAGATGATCACCCGGGTGCGGCCCGATTTCAAAATCCTCACCCGTTCTCTTCTGACCGGCATCCCCGAGGTTGAGGAATTCATGATCCCGGTGCCCTTCCCGCATGAAGACAATGCGCGCGAAGAAGGGCTGAAGATGCGCAACGAGACCCTCGCGCAACTGAAAAACGGCGGCGTGATCATTCTCTTCCCCGCCGGCAAGGTCGCGATGTCCGAGACCTGGTTCGGCCCGGCGATCGAGGCGGAATGGAATGTCTTTACCCATAAGATCGTGAAATCCACCGGCGCCACCATCCTGCCGATCTATTTCCCCGGTCAGAACAGCCGCAGCTTCCTGATCGCGAACAAGCTGTCGGATACGTTGCGCCAGGGCCTTTTGCTGCGCGAGATCAAGCGCGCGCTCTTCAAACCGCAGCGACCCCATATCGGCGAGCCGATCCCGGCGGATGAGCTGAAGAAATGGGAAGGCAATCCGCGCGGCTTCCTCGCCTGGCTGCGCGCGCATACGCTGGCTTTGGGCAAGGCGCGCTGACGCAACCCGGGCTTTCGGCCCGCGCCGGAATGGGTAAGATATGCGCCGGCTTCGCTTCGGGGCATAGTGCGGGGCATGATGACTGTTTCACCTGAGCTGCTGATCCTCGATTGCGATGGCGTGCTGATCGACAGCGAGATCATCAGCGCGCAGATGCTGGTGGCGGAGCTGGCGCAGCTGGGCGTCGAGATCGACCTCGCATATGTCGCCCGCCATTTTCTGGGGCGCAGCTATCCGACGGTGATGGCGACGATCCGTGCTGATTTCGGCCTCGATCTGCCGCCTGAATTCGAAACGGGCTACCGCGAGGCGCTGCTGGCCGCGTTCAGGCGCGATCTGCGCATCATGCCTGGCGTGGCGGCGATGCTGGACCTGCTGGCGGTGCCGGTCTGTGTCGCCACCTCGTCCAGCCCGCGCCGGGTTGAGACCTCGCTCGGGCTTGTGGGCCTGTGGGACCGGCTTGGCGCGGTGACCTTTACCGCAAGCGAGGTGGCGCGCGGTAAACCTGCGCCTGATCTGTTCCTTCATGCCGCAGCGCGGATGGGGGTGGCGCCTGCGGCATGTCTCGTGATCGAGGACAGCCTGACGGGTTTGCGCGCGGCTAAGGCGGCGGGCATGGAGGTCTGGCGCTTTACCGGGGGCAGTCATATGGGCTCTGATACGCCGGAAGAGCCCGAAGACGCCCGCCCGACCCGCCGTTTTGACGATTTTTCCCGGTTTTTCGACAGCGTGCCTGCATTGAGGAGACCGCAATGAGGAAACCACAATGAGCCGCGCCGATACAGAACCCAGCCTGCTTGACGATGCCGCCCGTGCCGGCTGGCTCTATTATGTCGGTGGCATGACCCAGGACCAGATCGCGGGCGAGTTGGGTATCTCGCGCCAGCGCGCCCAGCGTCTGGTCAGCCGCGCCATGGCCGAAGGGCTGATCCAGGTGCGGCTCAATCATCCGATCGGCGCCTCGATGGATCTTGCGGCGCGTCTGAAGGATCGTTTCGGGCTGGCGACCTGCCGCGTGGTGCCGGGGCTCGGGCCGGGCGCTGACCCTGCCGCAGGGATCGCCGGTGCGGCGGCAGCCGAACTGGAGCGGGTCCTGCGGATGGAGGATCCTCTGACCATCGGCTTCGGCACCGGCCGCGCGCTGCGCGCCCTTGTCGAAGCGCTGGAGCCAATGGCCGCGCCGCAACACCGTCTGGTCTCGCTGATCGGCAATATTGCCCCCGACGGATCGGCGAGCTTTTTCGATGTGGTGATGCGGCTCGCCGACCGGGTTCAGGCGCCGCATTACCCGATGCTGGTGCCTGTGGTGTCTTCGACCGCCGAGGAACGTGCCGAATTCCATGCGCTTGGCCCCGTCAGGCGGGTGCTGGAACTCGCGCGCGGCGCGGATGTGGTCTTTGTCGGCGTCGGCCAGATGTCGGATGACGCGCCGCTGCACCGGGACGGATTTGTCAGCGATGCCGAATTGCGCGAGATGCAGGCGGCGGGCGCCGCAGGCGAGGTCGCGGGCTGGGTCTTTGATTCGGATGGCCATTACCTCGATTTCGGGATCAACACACGCACCGGTGGCCTGAGGGTAGACCCAGGCCTCTCCCGCCCTGCCATCGGTATTGCTGCGGGTGCATCCAAGGTGCCGGGCATCCATGCCGCGCTGAAGTCCCGCATAATCAATGGTCTCGTCACCGATTCCCCCACTGCCGAAGCCCTGTTGTCGCGCGGCTGAGCCGCCTGTCACCCTCGCAGCTGCGGCGGAGGAAAGGGATTGACGAAACACCCCTGAATATGAGCAATTGATCACAATGCGATGAATTGCTCATTTAAGGCGCTTCAGACGCAGCCAGGGAGGATTACCAATGAAATTGTCGCACCGCGCCATGTTTGGCGCGACGGTTGCTCTCGCCCTTTCCGGGGCGGCGATGGCCGAAACCACCATCACCGTCGCCACTGTGAACAATGGTGACATGATCCGGATGCAGGGGCTGATGGATGGGTTCTACGCGAAACATCCCGACATCAGGGTCGATTGGGTGACGCTTGAGGAAAACGTCCTGCGCCAGCGCGTCACCACAGATGTGGCTACCAAAGGCGGCCAGTTCGACGTCATGACCATCGGCACCTATGAGGCCCCGATCTGGGGCAAGCAGGGCTGGCTGGTGCCGCTGAATGATCTGCCCGCCGATTATGATGTGGATGACCTGCTGCCGGCGATCCGGGGCGGGTTGACCGTCGACGGCAATCTCATCGCCGCGCCCTTCTATGGCGAAAGCTCGATGGTGATGTATCGCACCGACCTGATGGAAAAGGCCGGGCTGACCATGCCGGACGCGCCGAGCTGGGCCTTTATCAAAGAAGCCGCCGCCGCGATGACCGATAAATCGAATGAGGTCTACGGCATCTGCCTGCGCGGCAAGGCGGGCTGGGGCGAGAATATGGCCTTCCTCTCGGCCATGGGGAACAGCTTCGGCGCGAAGTGGTTCGACATGGACTGGAAGCCGCAATTCGACCAGAAGCCCTGGAAGGATACGCTGGATTTCTACCTTGATCTGATGGGCAATTATGGCCCCCCCGGTGCGGCGAATAATGGGTTCAACGAAAACCTCTCGCTGTTCCAGCAGGGCAAATGCGGCATGTGGATCGACGCGACCGTGGCGGCGAGTTTCGTGACCAATCCGGCGGAATCGACCGTGGCCGATAAGGTCGGCTTCGCACTGGCACCCGATAACGGGCTGGGCAAGCGCGGCAACTGGCTCTGGGCCTGGAACCTTGCAATCCCTGCGGGCACGCAGAAGGAAGAGGCCGCCAGGACCTTCGTCGCCTGGGCGACCAGCAAGGACTATCTCGCGCTGGTGGCGGAAAAAGAGGGCTGGGCCAATGTCCCCCCGGGCACCCGCCAGTCGCTTTACGACAATCCGGAATATCAGAAACTGCCCTTTGCGAAGATGACGCTTGAATCGATCAATGCGGCCGATCCGAACAATCCGGCGGTGGATCCGGTGCCCTATGTCGGGGTGCAATTCGTGGCGATCCCGGAATTCCAGGGGCTTGGTACGGCGGTCGGGCAGATGTTCTCGGCGGCTCTGGCGGGGTCTGATACGGCCGAGGGCGCGCTGGCCAAGGCGCAGGCCTTTACCACGACCGAGATGACCCGCGCGGGCTATATCAAGTGATCGGTTAAAAGGTTCCTCCCGGCGGGGCTGCCTTCTTTACGCGGCCCCGCCACCTTCTTCCCCGTATTTCAGGACCACATCATGGCGACCGAACAGTCCAGGACGGCTGCGCGTCTTATGGTCTCTCCGGCGGTTATCCTGTTGTTTTTGTGGATGATCGTGCCGTTGGGCATGACGCTTTACTTCTCATTCCTGCGCTACAACCTCCTGATGCCGGGGATGGAGAGCTGGACCGGGTTCGACAATTATTACTATTTCATCACCCAGCCCGCCTTCTGGCCAGCCCTGACCAATACGCTGCTTCTCGTGCTGGGCGTGCTGGCGATCACGGTGGTCGGAGGCATCGCACTTGCCCTGTTGCTGGATCAGCCGTTCAGGGGCCAGGGCGTGGTGCGGGTCATGGTGATTGCGCCCTTCTTTGTCATGCCGACCGTGGCCGCGCTGGTCTGGAAGAACATGTTCATGAACCCCGTGAACGGGATGTTTGCGCATCTCTTCAAGGCCGTGGGGCTACAACCCTTTGATTTCCTGAGCCATGCGCCGCTGGCCTCGATCATTCTGATCGTCGCCTGGTCCTGGCTGCCTTTTGCGACGCTGATCCTTCTGACCGCGTTGCAAAGCCTTGACCGCGAGCAGATGGAGGCCGCCGAGATGGATGGCGCCGGCTGGCGCAGCCGGTTCTGGCACCTGACCCTGCCGCATCTGACACGGCCCATCACGGTCGTGATCCTGATCCAGACGATTTTCCTGCTTTCCGTCTTTGCCGAGATCCTCGTCACCACCAATGGCGGGCCGGGCACGGCGTCGACCAACCTGCCTTTCCTCGTCTATTCGCAATCACTTTTGTCCTTTGACGTCGGCGGCGGTGCGGCCGGAGGCATCATCGCGGTCATCCTTGCCAATATCGTTGCGGTCTTCCTGATGCGGATGATCGGCAAGAATCTGGAGGTCTGAGCCATGGCGCGCAGCACAAGCCCCGCCCGGACATGGGCCGTCACCATCGCGGCCTGGACGATCGGTTTCCTGATCTTCTTCCCGATCCTGTGGATCTTCATCCTGTCCTTCCGGACCGAGGGCGACGCGATCAAAGCGCCGCTTGAGGTCCTGACCGCGCCCTGGACGATGGAGAGCTATCACGTCGTCCAGGAACGCTCGAACTACTTCCTGCATTTCATGAATTCGGTGATCATCTCGCTCGGATCGACCGTGCTGGCGCTGGTCATCGCGATCCCGGCGGCCTGGTCGATGGCCTTTGTCCCCGGCAAACGCACCAAAGACCTGCTGATGTGGATGCTTTCCACCAAGATGATGCCGGCGGTCGGCGTGCTGGTGCCGCTTTACCTGTTGTTCCGCGATTTCGGCCTGCTGGACAGCCGCATCGGCCTGGTTGGCGTGCTGACCCTGATCAACCTGCCGATCGTGATCTGGATGCTCTACACCTATTTCCGCGAGATCCCGGGCGAGATCCTCGAGGCCGCGCGGATGGACGGCGCCAGTCTGAGCCGCGAGATACTCTATGTCCTGACCCCTATGGCGGTGCCGGGGATCGCCTCGACCATGCTTCTGAACATCATCCTGGCCTGGAATGAGGCCTTCTGGACATTGCAGCTGACCACCAGGAACGCGGCCCCCCTGACGCAGTTCATCGCCAGCTATTCCAGCCCCGAGGGACTTTTCTACGCGAAACTCTCGGCGGCCTCGACCATGGCGATTGCGCCGATCCTGATCCTTGGCTGGTTCAGCCAGAAACAACTCGTCCGCGGCCTGACCTTTGGCGCGGTGAAGTGAGGTAAAGAATGGGACAGATTACCCTTTCCGCAGTCACGAAAAGCTTTGGCGAAGTGAATGTCATTCCGCCGCTTGACCTGACCATCAATGACGGCGAATTCGTTGTTTTCGTGGGGCCGTCGGGTTGCGGCAAATCGACCCTGCTCAGGCTGATCGCGGGGCTTGAGGATATTTCCTCGGGCCAGGTCGTGATCGATGGCAAGGACGCGACCGATACCGCGCCGGGAAGCCGGGGGCTCGCGATGGTGTTCCAGTCCTATGCGCTTTATCCGCATATGACGGTTCGCAAGAACATCGCATTCCCGCTGAAAATGGCGGGTCTCAGCCCCGATCAGCAGAACGCAAAGGTCGAACAGGCCGCGAAGGTGCTGAACCTGACGAATTATCTCGACCGCCGTCCGGGCCAGCTTTCGGGTGGTCAGCGCCAGCGCGTCGCCATTGGCCGGGCCATCGTGCGCGAACCGGCGGCGTTTTTGTTCGACGAGCCGCTGTCCAACCTTGATGCAGCCCTGCGCGTGACTATGCGGCAAGAGATTTCCGAGCTGCACCAGTCGCTTAAGACCACGATGATCTATGTGACCCATGATCAGGTCGAGGCGATGACCATGGCCGACAAGATCGTGGTGCTGAATGCGGGGCGGATCGAACAGGTCGGATCGCCGCTTGAGCTGTATCGCCAGCCGAAGAACCTCTTTGTCGCGGGCTTTATCGGCAGCCCGAAGATGAATTTCATCACCGGGGCCGAAGCCGCGCGTGAGGGCTGCACGACGCTGGGGATCCGCCCGGAACATATCGCGGTGACGCAGGACGGGCGCTGGACCGGCGTGGTGGGCCTTGCAGAACATCTCGGCTCGGACACCTTTCTCAAGGTTCAGACCGCCGAGGCGGGCGAACTGACCGTCCGTGTCTCCGGCGAGATGGCCCTGCACCACGGCGACCGCGTCAGCCTCAGCCCGCAGGAGGGCAAGCTTTACCGCTTCGACCATGAGGGAAGGGCGCTGTGATGCGGGGTTCAGAGACGGTGCCTGACCTGTCTGTGCAAATGCCCGGCTATGACCGTAAGGCGCTGACCCCCGGCATCGTTCATATCGGGCTGGGGAACTTCCACCGTGCCCATATGGCGGTCTATCTTGATGACCTGTTCCGGCTCGGCCTGGCGCATGACTGGGCCATAATCGGCGCCGGTGTGCGCCCGGCGGATGCGGCGATGCGCGATGCCCTGCTGGCCCAGGATTGCCTTTCGACCGTGATCGAGCTGGATCCGCAGGGCCGCAGCTGTCGCCGCATCGGCGCGATGATTGATTTCCTGCCGGTCGAGCCCGGCAATGCCAGCCTGATCGCGGCAATGTCGCGGCCAGAGATCCGCATCGTCTCGCTCACGGTGACCGAGGGTGGCTATTTCATCGACCCGGCTTCGGGCGCTTTTGATCCCACGGCACCGGCTATTGTTGCCGATGCGGCCAATCCCGGCGCGCCGGGTACGGCCTTCGGCGCGATTGTGGCCGCGCTGAAGGCGCGCCGCGCTGGCGGGATCGCGCCCTTCACCGTGATGTGCTGCGACAACCTGCCCGGAAATGGCGATGTTACCCGCAATGCGGTCGTGGGCCTTGCCCACCTGTCTGACCCGGATCTGAGCACCTGGATCGACGCCACGGTCGCCTTCCCGAATGCGATGGTTGACCGCATCACCCCCGCGACCGGCCCGCGCGAACGCGCGATGGCGGCGGCGTTCGGCCTCGACGATCCGGTGCCGGTGACCTGCGAGCCCTTCCGTCAATGGGTGATCGAGGATCATTTCCCCGCCGGGCGCCCGCCGCTGGAGCGCGTCGGCGTGACCTTCAGCCGCGAGGTCCATGCCTATGAGATGATGAAGATCCGTATCCTTAACGGTGGCCATGCGATCATCGCCTATCCGGCCGGACTGATGGATCTCGAATTTGTCCATGAGGCGATGGCCGATCCGCTGATCGCGGGCTTCCTTGACCGGGTCGAGACGGAGGAGGTGGTGCCCTATGTACCACCGGTCCCGGATACGGTGATTGCCGGGTATTACGAGGTGATCCGGCAGCGGTTTTCCAACCCCGAAGTGGCAGATACCACGCGGCGGCTCTGCCTTGACGGGTCGAACCGGCAGCCGAAATTCATCATTCCCTCGCTGCGCGACGCGCTGGCGGCGGGCGGGTCGGTGGAGGGGCTGGCGCTGGTCTCGGCGCTCTGGTGTCGCTATTGCGCCGGGGTGACTGACAGCGGCGCCGTGATTGCGGCGAATGATCCGGACTGGGATCGGCTGACGGCGCTGGCGCAGCAGGCCAAGGCTCAGCCCGACCTGTGGCTGGCACAAAAAGCGATCTATGGTGAGACCGGCCAGGATCCGCGTTTTCGTGCGGCTTTTGCACGCCATCTGACGCGCCTTTGGGCTGAAGGCACGCGGGCGGTTCTGGGCGCGTATCTGGCGCGGTAAGCTTGGGCCGGGCCCGGGATCAGCGGGTGGGAACCGGCACCTCACCGCGGTAATCGTAAAAGCCGCGCTGCGATTTGCGACCCAGCCAGCCGGCCTCGACATATTTCGTCAAAAGCGGGCAGGGCCGGTATTTGGTATCGGCAAGGCCGTCATAAAGCACGTTCATGATCGCAAGGCAGGTGTCGAGCCCGATGAAATCCGCAAGTTCCAGCGGTCCCATCGGGTGATTGGCGCCGAGCTTGAGCGCCTCGTCGATGGAACGCACATTTCCGACGCCTTCATAAAGCGTATAGACCGCCTCATTGATCATCGGGATCAGGATGCGGTTCACGATGAAGGCAGGGAAATCTTCGGCAGAAGCCGCCGTTTTTCCAAGTTTTTCCACCACGGCATGCAGCGCGCTATAGGTCGCCTGATCGGTGGCGATGCCGCGGATCAGCTCGACCAGCTGCATCACGGGGACGGGGTTCATGAAGTGGAACCCCATGAATTTCTCGGGCCGGTCGGTGCGCGAGGCGAGCCGTGTGATCGAGATCGAAGAGGTATTCGAGGTCAGGATCGTCTCGGGTTTCAGATGGGGCAGCAGCGCGTCGAAAATGGCCTGTTTCACCGTTTCACGTTCGGTCGCGGCCTCGATCACCAGATCCGAAGGGCCCAGATCGGCCAGGGTCATGGTGGTCCTGATCCGGCCCATCGCGGCCTGCCTGTCTTCGGCCGAGACCTTCCCCCGCGACACCTGGCGTTCCAGATTGCGGTCGATGATGGCGACAGCCTTTTGCAGCGAGTCTTCATTCACGTCGTTCAGCAGCACGTCATATCCGGCAAGCGCGAAAACATGCGCGATGCCGTTGCCCATCTGCCCCGCGCCTACGATGCCGACCGAACGGATATCCATGATGAGCCTCTTCCTGTTGCGGCTGTGAGATTAGGCGCGGGGGCTTGCGGGGGCAATCCCCGCTGCGGGCGCTGGCAGGTTCTGCAATGGAAAAGGGCGCCCGGGGGCGCCCTTTGTACCTTTTCTGCGTTTTGCAGATCAGAGCTTTTCTGTGAGCTCGGGGAGGATGGTGAAGAGGTCTCCGACAAGGCCGTAATCCGCGACCTGGAAGATCGGGGCTTCTTCGTCCTTGTTGATCGCGACGATGACCTTCGAGTCCTTCATCCCGGCGAGATGCTGGATCGCGCCCGAGATGCCGACCGCGACATAAAGATCAGGCGCCACGACCTTGCCGGTCTGGCCGACCTGCCAGTCGTTCGGCGCGTAGCCGCTGTCGACCGCCGCGCGGCTTGCGCCGACGGCTGCGTTCAGTTTGTCCGCGAGCTTTTCGATCACCGCGAAGCTTTCTTTCGAACCGACACCGCGCCCGCCCGACACGACGATCTTCGCCGAGGTCAGTTCAGGACGATCCGAAGCCGCCACCCGGTTTTCGACAAAGCTCGACAGGCCGGTTGCAGCCGCATCTGCCGCAGCCTCGACCGCAGCCGAACCACCTTCGCCTGCCGCTGCAAAAGCCGCCGTGCGTACCGAAAAGACCTTTTTCGCGTCCGAAGATTTCACCGTCTGAATCGCATTGCCGGCATAGATTGGCCGCTCAAAGGTTTCAGAATCGATAACGGCGGTCACATCCGAGATCACCATCACGTCGAGCAGCGCAGCAACACGCGGCAGAACGTTCTTGTTATAGGCGGTCGCGGCGCCGGTGATATGGCTGTAAGCGCCCGCGAGGCTGACCACCAGATCGGCCATCGGTTCGGCCAGGCCATTGTTATCGCTGGCATTCAGAACCTTGCTGACGCCTTCGAGCTTTGCTGCAGTCGCCGCAGCCTCTGCCGGGCCTGCGACCAGAAGATGCACTTCGCCCAGAGATTTTACGGCCGTCAACGTTTTGGCAACCGAATCGGTGGCAAGCTGGCCTTCGTTCACATCTGCAATCAGGAGAACAGCCATCAGATCACCCCCGCTTCATCTTTGAGTTTCGCCACCAGCTCATCGACCGAGGCGACGCGCACACCCGCCTTGCGGCCGGCCGGTTCCGTGGTTTTCACGACCGTCAGACGCGGGGTCACATCGACGCCATAGTCAGCCGGGGTCTTCACCGCCAGCGGCTTCGCTTTGGCCTTCATGATGTTCGGCAGGCTTGCGTAACGCGGCTCATTGAGGCGCAGATCGACGGTGACGACCGCCGGCAGGCTGACCTCGATGACCTGGAGACCGCCGTCGACCTCGCGGGTGACGCGGGCCTTGTCGCCCTCGATCACCAGTTCCGAAGCAAAGGTCGCCTGGGCCTGGCCAAGCAGCGCCGCCAGCATCTGGCCGGTCGCGTTCATGTCGTTGTCAATCGCCTGCTTGCCGGCCAGGACCAGGCCGGGGGCCTCTTCCTTCACCACGGCCGCCAGAAGTTTCGCCACGGCGAGCGGCTCGATATCGGTATGCACGTCAGACGCGGCTTCGATCAGGATCGCCCGGTCCGCGCCCATCGCCAGCGCGTTGCGCAGGGTCTCCTGCGCCTGTTTGACGCCGATCGAGACGACCACGACCTCGGTTGCGATGCCCTTTTCCTTCAGGCGGATCGCTTCTTCCACCGCGATCTCGTCAAAGGGGTTCATCGACATCTTCACATTGGCAAGATCGACACCCGAACCATCCGCCTTCACACGGACCTTCACGTTGTAGTCAATCACCCGTTTGACAGGCACGAGGACCTTCATGCGGTAAATCTCCATTTCTGGGGGCGTTCGCACGCCCCTCACAAGCTCCCGCCAGGAGTGTTATCGCAGGGGGAAACGATTCTACAGCAAAAAGCGACACGTCCCGGACGCACTGCGTCGCGTTACTGATGCGTCTTTTCGATCAGATGGGGGGAGGGGGCGATCAGCCCGCCGCGCCATTCGGCCCGGCATCGCCACGTGTCAGGCCAGGCACCCAGAGAACATCCGACCGACCATCATCATTGGCAATGCGCCCGGCGACGAAAAACCAGTCCGACAGACGATTCAGATATCGTACTGCATCGGGGTTCACATCCTCTTCGCCGGCAAGCTCTACTGCCAGCCGCTCAGCGCGGCGGCAGACCGTGCGGCACAGATGCAACTGGGCCGCGAGCGCCGATCCTCCGGGCAGGATGAAGCTGCTCAAGGGCGTCAGCCGGGTGTTCATCGCGTCGATCTCGCGCTCCAGCCTGTCCACCTGGGCCGCAATCATCCGCAGCGGCGTATAAGAGAGGGTCTCGTCCAGATGCCGGTCCGGCGTCGCAAGATCGGCGCCAAGATCAAAGAGATCGTTCGAGATCCGGGCCAGCGCCAGCGCCACTTCGCCTGTCGCATGCAGCCGGGCAAGACCGACGGTCGCATTGGTCTCATCTACCGTGCCATAGGCCGAGACGCGGGTTGCATGTTTGGGCACCCGCGCGCCATTCGACAGGGCTGTTTCGCCCTTGTCACCGGTGCGCGTGTAGATTTTTGACAGAACGACCATGTTTCCTCCCTGACCTTGCGCGCGCCCGCCGCCTCAGCTGCCTGAATGCCGGTACCAGGCAAAGGCGACCAGCAGGATGACGGCGATGAACTGAGCGATAAGGCGCCAACGCATGATCTTATTCGCGTTGCGCCGGTTGAAATCACCACCTTTGGCGAAGGTGCCAATACCGAAGATGAGGATCGCGGCGACGACAAGTGCAGCGAAGGCCGCGAGGAGGAAAAGGGGATCTCTCAACATGGTGTGCTCTTTCTGTGCGCCCGGCGGCACAACAGTGCCACGGGTGAAAGCCTAAAGTGCAATGGGCGGAATGCGAAGGGTGAAACTGCCGTTTCAGCCTTTCGCGATCAGCCAGTCCAGCATGGGGCGCGGCAACAGCCAGCGCGCGAAGGCCATCAGCCAGGTGGCTTTGGTCACGTAATACCTGGCCCTGGGGCGTGGCTTTTCCACCGCTTTCACCAGCGCCGCCGTCACCGCCGAAGGCGGCAGTTCAAAGCGGTCAGGCGCATTTTTCGCCTCGTAAAGCCGGTGCAAAAGGGTGCGATATTCGTCGGAACGCGCGGAATTCTCCCAATCAACCCATTTCTCGAAATGGGGGATCGAGTTTTCGCGGATGCGCGAGGTGACCGGGCCGGGCTCGATCAGCACGACGTCAATTCCGGTGCCGCGCATCTCAAGGCGCAACACATCGGTCATTCCCTCCATCGCGAATTTCGTTGCCACATAGGCGCCGCGCCATTTCATCGGCACCAGCCCCAGCACCGAGGAGCAATTGACGATCCGCCCGACACCGGCGGCCCGCATCAGGGGGATCACCCGGCGCGTCAGGTCATGATAGCCAAAGAGATTGACCTCGAAGATCTCGCGCAGGGCGCCGCGCGGCAGGTCTTCGATCGCGCCGGGGCAGGCGAAGGCGCCATTATTGAACAAAGCGCCAAGCCGGCCGCCATTGCGTTCGTGGATCTCGTCGATGGCGGCCAGGATGCTGGGCTCATCGGCATAGTCCAGGCGGAAGCTCTCGAACCCCTGTTCGCGCAGCCTTTCACAATCGGCCTCCTGGCGGCAGGTAGCGAAGACGCGCCAGCCGCGGGCCTTCATACCCTGCGCCGCATCCAGCCCGATGCCAGAAGAACATCCGGTGATGAGAATCGATCTGTCCATTGCTCTGCCCGTCTTTTTTCCAAAGCCTTAGGGGCAAAGACCGGGCAGCGTCAAATGAAGATCGGGCAGAGGGTCAAGCAGGGGCACGCCCTGCCGGCGATCAATAGGCGTCGGTCAGGAAGCGCGAGGCGACATAGCCATAGATGCCGTCGCCTTCGATCGCCACCTCGACCCATTCCGAATCGACCGCGCCGATCACGCGGACGGCTTCGCCCTCGGAAAGGCGGCCGACAACCGAAGAATCGGTCGAGGGGCCAAGCCGCACATTGACCGAGCTGGCTGAAACGGTGCGGATATCCCCGTTCATCGCCGCCCAGTCATTGGAAAGGCCGTCATAAGAGGGGCTGTCATAGCCAGCGGACGGATCGGGAGAAAGCGCCCCGCCATCGGTCGGATCGGCATAAAGCGAGGGTTCCGCCATGGCGGGCGCAGCCGGGGCCGACATCTCTGCGGACCCGGTGCCCGTAGCATCAAGTGTCGCCATGTCGCCGCTGGGATCAGGCAATGAAGACAGGGTGAAAACGGGCTTTGGTGCCGGCGCTGCGGGCTCGGCCTTCGGCACGCTCGCGATTGCAGGGGCTGCAGCCAACTCGACCGGCGGCGGCAGATCTGTGGCGGAGAGCTGGACACGCTCGGGCTCGGGCGCGACGGTGACCGTGGGCGAGAAGGTGCGGGTGACCAGCACGATCTCTTCTCCGGTCGCGACCGCACGGGCGAGACCAGGGCGCATCTGGCCCTTATCCTCGCCGGCGACCAGAAGGGTAACGAAGATAGCCGCAGAAAGCGGCAACACGTAGCGCAACATTGGCAGACTTTCGGAATTTGGCAGCAGAACCCACATTCTAGCACAGATCAGGGTGAAAAATCAGCAGCAAAATCCAAATGCCGGGCGCAGGCCGCGCGTTGTCGCGCGAAAACCGACTGGACCAGAACCGGGCCGCAGCCTAGACAAGATGCATGTCCGACGAAGATGACGATCACAATTCCCTGGGTGCAACCGAAGTCGAGCCGCTTTCGCGGGCGATTGGCGAACGGTATCTGACCTATGCGCTGTCCACCATCATGCATCGGGCGCTGCCCGATGCGCGGGATGGGCTGAAGCCGGTTCACCGGCGAATCCTTTATGCGATGCGCGAGCTGAAGCTCTCGGCGACCGGGGGGTTCCGCAAATCCGCCAAGATCGTCGGCGATGTGATGGGCAATTATCACCCGCATGGCGATGGCGCGATCTATGATGCGATGGCGCGCCTGGCGCAGGATTTCAACGTCCGCTACCCGCTGGTCGACGGCCAGGGCAATTTCGGCAATATTGACGGCGACAGCCCTGCAGCGTCGCGCTACACCGAGGCGCGTCTGACCGCGCTGGCCGAGACCCTTATGGAGGGGCTGGCCGAGAACGCGGTGGATTTCCGCCCGAATTACGACGGCACGCTGGAAGAACCCGTCGTGATGCCGGCGGCCTTCCCGAATCTGCTTGCAAACGGATCTTCCGGTATCGCGGTCGGCATGGCCACGAATATCGCGCCGCATAACCTGGATGAGCTGATCCGCGGCTGCCATGCGATGCTCAAAGACCCGGAGATCAGCATTGACGGGCTGATGGAGCATATCCCCGGCCCCGACTTCCCGACCGGCGGTGTGATCGTCGAGCCGAAAGAGTCGATGCGCGAGGCCTATACCACCGGGCGCGGCGCCTTCCGCATCCGGGCGAAATGGGAGATCGAGGATCTGGGCCGGGGCGCCTGGCAGATCGTCGTGACCGAGATCCCCTATCAGGTGCAGAAGTCGAAGCTGATTGAAAAGCTGGCCGAGGTGATCCACCTGAAAAAGGTGCCGCTTCTGGCCGATGTGCGCGACGAATCCGCCGAGGATGTCCGCGTGGTGCTGGAACCCCGCGCCCGCAATGTCGACCCCGAGATGCTGATGGGGATGCTCTATCGCAATTCCGATCTCGAGACGCGGTTCAGCCTGAACATGAACGTGCTGATCGATGGCCGCGTGCCCCGCGTCTGTTCGCTCAAAGAGGTGCTGCGGGCGTTTCTTGATCACCGCCGCGAGGTGCTGCGCCGGCGCTCGACCCATCGGATCGAAAAGATCGACCACCGGCTCGAGGTGCTCGAAGGCTTTATCATCGCCTATCTGAACCTTGATCGGGTGATCGACATCATCCGCTATGACAGCGACCCGAAAGCCGCGCTGATGGCCGAGCTCTGGGGCGGAACCTATCCGCGCGCGCTGTCGGAAAAGGACTATAAGGCGCCAAAACCGCGCAGCCCCGGCGATCTGACCGAGGTCCAGGCCGAGGCGATCCTCAATATGCGGCTGCGGTCTTTGCGCCGTCTCGAAGAGATGGAGCTGCGCGCCGAACGCGATGCGCTGATCCTGGAGCGCGCGGGGCTCGCGGATCTGCTGGCCTCGGATTCGAAGCAGTGGACGCGGATTGGGGAAGAGCTGGAAGAGATCCGGCGGAAATTCGGCAAGGACTGGGTGCATGGCGCCCGCCGTACTGCCTTTGCCGATGCCGGTTCCGTCGAGGAAGTGCCGTTCGAGGCGATGATCGAGCGCGAGCCGATCACAGTGATCTGTTCCAGACTGGGCTGGATCCGCGCGATGAAGGGCCATGTCGATCTGGCGGCGGAACAGAAATTCAAGGATGGCGACGGGCCGCGCTTCGCTTTCCATGCCGAGACCACTGACAAGATCCTGCTGGTGGCCGAGAATGGCCGCTTCTTTACGCTGATCGGGGCCAATCTGCCTGGCGGGCGCGGTATGGGTGAACCGGTGCGCCTGATGGTCGATCTGGCGAATGACACCGATATCACCGATCTGATCCTCTATCGTCCGGGCGAGAAATACATGCTCGCCTCGACGGCGGGCGATGGTTTCGTGGTGCCCGCCGAAGAGCTGCTGGCGCAGACAAAGGCGGGCAAACAGGTGCTGACGGTGAAGGACGGGGTGAAATCCGCGATGTGCCGCAAGGTGAGTGGCGATCATGTCGCTGTGGTGGGGGAGAACCGCAAGCTGCTGGTCTTCCCGCTGGTACAGCTCCCCGAGATGGTCAAAGGCAAGGGTGTCAGACTGCAGAAATACAAGGATGGCGGTCTGTCGGATGCGATCACCTTTACCCTGGCCGATGGTCTGAGCTGGAAAGACCCGGCCGGCCGCACCCGGCTCGAGACCGATCTGAGCGAATGGATCGGCGCCCGTGCCGGGACCGGCAAGATGGCCCCGCGCGGCTTCCCCCGCGACAACCGGTTCAACTGAAGCGCGGCCGGAATTTTATCGTAAAATTCCGGCCAAATTCCTTTGCAAGGAATTTGTCTTCTGGCGGGCCGGTCGCGTGCGGGTTTGCCTGTTGCCTCTGGCTCGGCTATCGGTTGGGCGTCTCAAACGGAGTTCTGCTTTGTACCTGCGCGGATTTGCCTCTTTCGCCCTTGTTTGCTCGCTGGCTGCCTGTGGCGGCAAGGCAGATCTGAACGAGCCTCCGATGCCCTTCGGCGATTTTGTGCTGGGCCATAATATCATCGTGGCAGACAATGTGCAGAAAGTGCCGATCTCGCGCGATGCGACGCCCGAGGAATGGCAGAAGGTGATGCAGAAGGCGGTCGATGATCGCTTCGGGCAAAAGCGTTATCAGGGCAGCCGGATCTACAATATCGGTATCTCTGTCGATGGCTATGCGCTCGCCCCTCCGGGAATCCCGGTCGTTGCCGCGCCGAAATCCGTGCTCGCCATCACCGCCAATATCTGGGACGACGCCAGGGCGAAAAAGCTCAATGACGAGGGTAAAAAATTCACCATTTTCGAGGGGCTTTCGGGCGAGAGTGTGATCGGCACAGGTCTGACCCGCACCAAGGCCCAGCAGATGGAGGCGCTGAGCTATAATGCCGTTCAGAAGATCGAGGCCTGGCTTCTGGAACATCCCGATTGGTTTGGCCTGACAAAAGACGAACAAAAAGAATTGCTTGCCGCACGTGATGCCGAGATTGAAGCGGCAGAGGCGAAGCCTGCCGAGGATGATGCCCCGGATCCGGCCGCCGCCGCGACCGCAGCCGCTTTGCCCGCCGGCAAGGGCAAGGCCGCTGGCAAGGGGGCTCCGAAGGGGTGACGCGATGGGCGCGACACCAACGGACACTTGATTTTCCCCGTCACCATCGTTAAGTCGCCGCCCGAGTGAACCAGGGGTTTCCCGTGAGGGGGGCTCCGCAGAGCAAGGGCGGCCAGG
>NZ_JAMCCR010000020.1:0-74117 GCF_023371075.1 Pseudomonas sp. GX19020 | reverse complement strand
GCCAGGAGCCAAGTGCATTACTCCGGAATTCAGACCATATGGTCAAAAACAGCCGGTTCATTCCTCGCCCCGGCAGGAAGGGGAGGTTGTTCTGCTCTGCTGCTCCGACCGCGGGGGGAAAACATATTGCGCTTCGGCGGGGATTTTTATTCGCCGCTGGCGCAGCGCAGGGGTGAAAAAAACGCTTGCAGCCATGCCCTGACCCGGCTCTGTCATGGGCCGAGACCGCAAAAACAAGACGCCCCTCCTGTACGAAGGACTGACCGATGGACCGCAACAGCCCGAAAATCCTCGTGGCCGACCTCGTCGGCCTGGCGTTTGATGCGGCCGGAGCGCCCGATGCGTCAGGGTTTCGCGCCCATGTCGAAAGCCGGGGCGGGCGGTTTCACATCGGTTCGGCACGCGGAGTGCAGCCCGATGAGGGGCGGGCGACCTTTTTCTACCTGCCGCATCTCTCGACCCGGGAGGAACTGATCGCCGAGGCCGGTGACGGGCTTTATGATGCGGTGATCGCCGCGGCGACCTTCCTGCCGGTCGAGACGCGCTTTGATCTTGGGGGCGTCAGGATCGGCACCGGTACCGGCAATATGGGGTCGGCAAGCTGGGGTGGCGGCGACGGGCTGGGCGGCGTTGCGCCTTTGATGAATACGCCCGGGATCAATGCCCGCGCCACGGCGCAGATGGTGATGAAAGCGCTGCTCGGCCAGCGCCCCGATCTGCCGGTCGGGGCCTTGCATGACCTTGTGGTGGCGGGCCGTTTCGATACCGGGCGCGACCTCCTGCGCTACCCGACGCGCAAACTGGAGGGCCAGCGCCTCGCGGTGATCGGATATGGCAATATCGGGCGTGAAGTGGCGCTGCTGGCCCGCGCCTTCGGGATGGAGGTGGCGATCCATGCCCGCCCGCGCCACCGGATTTGGATCGAAAGCGAGGGCTTTCACTATGCCGCCACCCCGCAAGAGGCCGCGCGCGGGGCGGATGCTCTGTCGGTCCATCTCGGCCTTGGGCCGAAGGGGCCTGACGGGTTCGCGAATGCGGGGCTGATCAATGAGGCGGTGCTGGCGGCGCTGGCGCCGGGGGCGGTGCTTCTGAACTATGACCGGGGCGAGCTGGTCGATATCGCGGCGCTGGAGAGCGCGCTCAGCGCCGGGCAGGTCGGGTTCGCAGCGATTGATGCGGATCTCTTCGTCGATGCGGCGGGCGTGCTTTCGGGCCCGATGGCGCCCTATCTGGGTCTTGTGGAGCGGCATGGCGCAAAGCTTTCGCTCTTGCCGCATGCGGCGGCGGATACTGACCACCCGACCCGGGTTGCGGGTGCGATCCAGGCGGCGGATCAGCTGCTTGATGCGATTTCGACCGGGGTGGTGCGCAATCTGAAGGGCGATCTGCCCGAAGGCTACAGCGATGGCGGCCCGCTGACCCCTGCGGGGCTGGGGGGCGTAACACCGCAGGATCTGGCGCGGTTTGCGAAAGGCGGGCTTCCGGCTGCGGCGCGGGAACTGGCCGATGCCCTTGCAGGGGCGGAAGCCGGTGCGCTGTCGGGCGAGGCTCTGATGCTGGCCGCGAACAGGCTTGCCAGGCTGATGCGTGAGGAGGGTCTGGCCGGCCCCTGGAAAGGCTGAGGGCGCGGGTAAATCCCTGGAGAAACCGTTGTGAGACGCCGCGTCACAGCCTATATTGAGCGCACGCATATCAGGGATCCCGCCATGTCAGTCCAGTCTTACAACCTTTCGATCACCTCGGCGAAGATCGTGACGGCGGCCGATGGCGGACGGGAATTGCGGGTCCATTATACCGGCAATGGCAGCGGCGACGTGGTGCAGCCGCTTGACGCCACCGATTTTGATGCGCTGCTCGCGGGCTGTGAACAGGTGGCGCGGCGCATCTTCCAGCAGGAATTCCGCCTTAACAGCGCGGTGGAACTGTCCTTCGCGCTGGAGGACCGCAATGAGCTGAAGCTCTGGCACACAAAGCCCGGTCTTTTCATCAAATGCCCGCTGACCATGCATATGGAATGGTCCTGCCCGCATCTGAGCCAGGCCTATAAGACGATGACCACGCTGGGCGTGGTGGAACTGCCGTCGGAAATCGCGTTGGACGGCAATGCGATCGGCGCCGATGAGACGGTCAAGGTGATCATGGATTCCATGGCCGGCGGAGTCGAGTTCATGGGGGGCGTCATGCTGATGCGCAATCTGATCGACCATGACAGCGAAGCGGGCCGCATGCGCGCGGCCGCCCCGACCCCGCACTGATCCCGCCGGGACCATCGTCCTGAACCCCGCAGAAACCGCCGCCAGCTGCGACAAATCGCGTCGCGTCAATCTGGCCGTCTGAGACTGATTCCAGTTGCCAGCGCAGCTTTGCCAGCCTATCGGAAGCCCCATGAGACAGCCTGACGCCAGCACTCCCCTTCGTATCGGCACGCGCGGATCGCCGCTGGCGCTGGCACAGGCATTCCAGACCCGGGACTGGCTGCGCGCAGAGCATGGTCTGCCGGTCGAAGCCTTCGAGATCGTGGTGATCAAAACCACGGCTGACCGGGTGCTCGACAAGTTGCTGAAAGAGATCGGCGGCAAAGGTCTTTTCACCAAGGAACTGGAAGAGGCGCTGCTGGATGGCCGCATCGACCTTGCTGTCCATTGTGTGAAGGATATGGCGGTGGCCGAGCCTGAGGGGCTGGTCTCGGATATCTTCCTGCCACGCGAAGACCCGCGTGATGTGCTGGTGTCGCATAAGTATCGCAGCCTTGCGGAATTGCCTCAGGGTGCCTCGGTCGGCACATCCAGCATGCGGCGAGGCGCGCAGACATTGTTCGTGCGCCCAGATCTGCGCATCGTGAATTTCCGGGGCAATGTGCAGTCGCGGCTTTCCAAACTTGAGCAGGGCCTTGCGGATTGCACTTTCCTCGCATTGGCGGGACTGAACCGACTTGGGATCTCCGCGCAGGACTGGACGGTGATCGGGACGGAAGAGATGCTGCCCGCCATCGGTCAGGGCGCGCTGTCGGTCCAGCGCCGCAAGGGCGATCTCTGGGTGCGCGATCTGCTGATGCCGCTGCATGATCCGGTTTGCGAGCGCGAAATGGCCTGCGAGCGCAGCTTTCTCGGGACGCTGGAAGGGAGCTGCCAGACTCCGATCGCGGGCCTCGCACGGCTGAGCGATGATGTGATCCATTTCCGCGGCGAGATCCTGCGCACCAATGGCGCCGAGCGCATCTCGGTCGAGGGCAGCTGCCCCGCCGCAGAGGCCGCAGCGCTTGGCGCGCGGCTTGCGCGTGATCTGCTGGGCCGCGCTGGCCCGGGCTTTTTCGACTGGAAACGCCCCTGCGGCTGAGGCCGCCCTCTCTTCCGGACATCCTCCTGTGACCGGCCGCGAAGATGCGGCTTAGCGCCGCCCTAATCAGGGCTGCAAGAAACGCTCATAGGCAAATCAGGTTTTTCAGCGGCATCATTTCCTCAGGCGACCGGCCGATCCGGCGGTCACCCTCTGTCACTTTCCGCGTGAGGAAGCCGAAATGTCCGCCGAAACGTCTGTCGAAAAAGTCGATACTCTCGTGATCGGGGCCGGCCAGGCCGGTGTCGCGATGAGCGAGCATCTGGGCCGGCGCGGCCTGTCGCATCTGGTGGTGGAAAAGAACCGCATCGCGGAAAGCTGGCGCACGGCGCGGTGGGATTCGCTGGTGGCCAATGGCCCGGTCTGGCATGACCGTTTCCCGACGCTGACCTTCGAGGAGCTCGACCCCGACGCTTTTGCCCATCACGACCGGGTTGCGGCCTATTTCGAGGCCTGCGTCGCTCAAAACAACTCGCCGGTGCGCTGCGGCGTGACGGTCACTTCGGTTCAGCCGCTTGAGACGGGTTTCCGGGTCGAGACTTCCGAAGGCGTGATCGAGGCGCAGAATGTTGTGGCAGCCACCGGCGCGTTCCAGAAACCGGTGATCCCGCCGGTGGTGCCCGCGAGTGCCGGTCTGCATCAGCTGCATTCGCATGGCTATAAGAACCCCGATCAGCTGCCCGAAGGCGGCGTGCTTGTGGTCGGCGCCGGGTCTTCGGGGGTGCAGATCGCCGATGAGTTGCGGCGCGCGGGCCGCAAAGTCTGGCTCTCGGTCGGGGCGCATGACCGCCCGCCGCGGCGCTATCGCGGCAAGGATTTCGTCTGGTGGCTGGGCGCACTTGGTATCTGGGACACGACCACGCCCGCACCGGGCACCGAACATGTGACCATCGCGGTCAGCGGCGCGCGGGGTGGCCAGACTGTCGATTTCCGCCGCCTTGCGAATGAAGGCATGGGGCTTGTCGGGATGACCGCGCGCTATGAGAATGGCGTGATGCATTTCGCGCCCGATCTGGCGAAGAATGTGGCGCAGGGCGATGCGAATTACCTCGGCCTTTTGCAGCAGGCCGATGCCCATGTGGCAAGCCAGGGCCTCGAATTGCCCGAGGAACCCGAGGCGCATCTGATCGGCGCGGATCCTGCCTGCCTCACCGATCCCGTGCTGGCGCTGGATCTGGCGAAAGAGGGTATCACCACGATCCTCTGGGCCACTGGCTATGCGCTGGATTTCAGCTGGATCAAGGCCGACATCTTCGATGAACGCGGTCGCCCGGCGCATTCAGGCGGCGTCTCGGTGGTGCCGGGGCTTTACTTCCTCGGTCTGCCCTGGCTGTCGATGCGCGGCTCCTCTTTCATCTGGGGGGTCTGGCATGATGCTGACCGGCTTGCCGGTCATATCGCGGCAGAGCAGGCGGTTCCGGCCTGATCTAGGCCTTGCCGTGACATCCCCCCGGGCGGGTCGTCGCCCGGGACTGACCCCGCTTGCCGGAGCCGCAATGACCGTCCGCATCGAACAGGATCTGCTTGGCCCGCGCGAGGTGCCGGGTGCGGCCTATTGGGGCATCCATACCCTGCGGGCGCGTGAGAATTTCGCGATCTCGGGCCGGGTGATCGGCGAAGAGGGCGATCTGATCCATGCACTGGCCGCGATCAAACTGGCCGCGGCCGAGGCCAATCGCGATCTTGGCCTGCTGGAGGGGCACCACGCCGCCGCGATCATCGCCGCCTGCCGTGAGATCATGGCGGGCGCGCTGCGCGATCAGTTCCTGGTCGATCAGATCCAGGGCGGGGCCGGTACCTCGACCAATATGAACGCGAATGAGGTCATCGCCAATCGTGCGCTGGAACTGATGGGCCGCGCCAAAGGCGATTACGTGCATCTGCACCCGAATGAGCATGTCAATCTGGGCCAAAGTACCAATGACGTCTATCCGACCGCGCTGCGGCTGGCGACCTGGACGGCGATTGGCCGGCTTCTGACCGCGATGGCGGATCTGCGGCAGGCTTTCGCGGCCAAAGCAGCGGAGTTCAGCGATATCCTGAAGATGGGCCGCACCCAGCTTCAGGAAGCGGTCCCGATGACCCTGGGTCAGGAATTCGGCGCCTTCGCCACCATGCTGGCCGAAGACGAGGCGCGGCTTTGCGAGGCCCGCGCGCTGTTATGTGAGATCAACCTAGGCGCGACAGCCATCGGCACCGGCCTGACCGCCCATCCCGATTATGCCGCACTGGTCCGCGTCCGTCTTGAGGCGCTGACCGGCATTCCGCTGATCACCGCGCCCGACCTGATCGAGGCGACCCAGGATTGCGGCGTCTTTGTTCAGGTCTCGGGCGTGTTGAAGCGGGTGGCGGTGAAGCTGTCTAAAACCTGCAACGATCTCAGGCTTTTATCCTCTGGCCCCCGTGCGGGGTTTAATGAAATCAACCTTCCCGCCCGCCAGGCCGGGTCGTCGATCATGCCCGGCAAGGTCAATCCGGTGATTCCCGAAGTGGTGAATCAGATCGCGTTCGAGGTGATCGGCAATGACATCACGATCACCATGGCGGCCGAGGCCGGGCAGTTGCAGCTGAATGCCTTTGAGCCGGTGATCGCCTGTACCATCTCGCGCTCGATCCGCCATCTGACGGCGGGATGTGAGACCCTGCGCGCGCATTGCATCACGGGCATCACCGCCAATCACGCGGCGCTGGCGCAGTCGGTGACGCAGTCCATCGGGATCGTCACTGCGCTGAACCCCTATATTGGCTATGAAAACGCGACCGAGCTGGCGCGTGAGGCCTTTGCTTCGGGCCGGGGCGTCTGCGAGCTTGCGCTGGAGCGCGGGCTCTTGCCCGAGGCGCTGCTGACCGCGATCCTCAGCCCGGAAAACCTGACCCGGCCCTCACGGTCCCTGATCTCACCGCAGGTGAGGGGGGGATGAACTCTGGCGCGCGCCCCGTCAAAGTTTCAGCCACCGGGCCCGCGCAAGTCTCGCGGTCGGGCCCCTGTCTGGTCTATGCTCCACCGGCAACAGGGGATCGGAAAGGGGCAGGGATGGCGCTCAGGTTCACGCTCAGACAGCTGGAATATCTGGTGGCGGTGGGGGATTATGGCTCGGTCACCGAGGCGGCAGAGCGGGTGAATGTCTCGGCGCCCTCGGTTTCGGCGGCCATCTCGCAGCTGGAGCGCGAATTCCGCATCACGCTTTTCGTGCGCCGCCATGCGCATGGGCTGTCGCTGACCCAGGCCGGGCGCAGCTTTGTCGAACAGGCGCGCCGCATCCTGACCGAGGCCGCCGCGCTGAATGCGCTGTCGAATGAGGTGACGGGGCAGGTGCGCGGGCCCTTGCATGTCGCCTGCCTGATGACCTTTGCACAGGTCGTGATCCCCGCGTTGCGTCGCACCTTCTGCGAAAGCTATCCCGAGGTGGAATTCGCCCAGAACGAGCTGGATCATGCGGGTATCATCGAAGGCCTGCGGCTGGCGCGCTTTGACCTCGCGCTGAGCTATGACCTTGATATCCCATCGGATATGGAGTTCCACGAGCTTGGCGCCCTGCCGCCTCATGCGGTCCTGCACGAGGGCCATCCGCTGGCGGATCGTGACAGTGTCAGCCTTGAGGATCTGGCCGAACATCCGATGATCCTCCTCGATCTGCCCTATAGCGCGAGCTATTTCATCTCGCTGTTCCGCGAGGCCGGGTGCAGCCCCAATATCGTCGAGCGGACCCGCGATATCTGGGTGATGCGGGCCCTGGTGGCCAATCGCTTTGGCTATTCCATCGCCAATATCCGGCCCGCGATTGATCTGGCGCTGGATGGCGGGCGGCTGATCGACATCCCGCTGAGCGGCAATCCGCGCCCGATGCGGCTCGGGATCATCACCATGCGCGACGCGGCGAAATCGCTGACCGTGCGCCGTTTCATCGAATTTTGCAGCGAGAAGCTGAAAGACGGGGTGCATCCCGGAATTCGCCGCCTCTCGGTGCCGCCCGAGACCTGACAGGAGCAAGACCATGACCCTTCCCGCCACCTCCGCCGAATGGCGCGCCCGTGCCGGCGCGCTTCGCTTTCGCAACCAGCTTTATATTGACGGGGCGTTCCGGGATGCACAGGCGGGCGGGCGGTTTGCCACGGTGAACCCAGCGAATGGCGCCGTGCTGACCGAAGTGTCGCGCGGCATGGCGGCGGATATTGACCTTGCGGTGACGGCGGCACGGCGGGCCTTTGACGACGGGCGCTGGTCGCGCCAGACGCCATCGGCGCGCAAAGAGGTGCTGCTGAAGCTCGCAGGCCTGATCCGCGAGAATGTCGCGGAACTGGCGCTGCTGGAAACGCTGGATATGGGCAAGCCCATTGGTGACAGCTCGACCATCGACGCGCCCGGATCGGCGCATTTCTTCCAGTGGCATGCCGAGGCCAGCGACAAGCTTTATGACGAGGTCGCGCCCACGGGGGGGCGCGATCTGGCTCTGATCCGGCGCGCGCCCCTGGGCGTGATCGGGGCGGTGGTGCCGTGGAACTTCCCGCTCGATATGGCGACCTGGAAACTCGCACCCGCACTGGCCATGGGGAACTCCGTGGTGCTGAAACCGGCCGAACAATCGCCTTTGTCGGCTTTGTTCCTTGCCGAACTTGCCTCTGAGGCCGGGCTGCCTGACGGGGTGCTGAATGTGGTTCCGGGTTACGGCGTCGAGGCAGGCCAGGCGCTTGGCCTGCACGGCGATGTCGATGCGCTGGTCTTCACCGGATCGACCGCGACCGGCAAGCGGTTCATGAATTATGCCGCCCAAAGCAATATGAAACAGGTCTGGCTGGAGACCGGAGGCAAATCGCCGAACCTGATTTTCGCCGATGCCGATCTGGACCAGGCCGTGACGATGGCGGCCTTCGGGATCCTGTTCAATTCGGGCGAGGTCTGTTCTGCCAATTCCCGCATCCTCGTCGCGCGCTCGGTGCAGGAGGAATTCACCGAAAAGCTGATCGCGGCCACAGCCGCCTGGCCGCTGGGTGACCCGCTGGATCTGGCCACCCGCATGGGGCCGCTGGTGGAAAAAGCCCATGCCGACAAGGTCGCGCAATATATCGAGATCGGCAAGGCCGAGGCGCGGTTGGTGCATGGCGGGGACCGCGAGACCCGTGACGGATCGGATTGCTATATCGGCGCCACGATCTTTGCCGATGTTTCGCCTGACGCCCGGATCGCGAAGGAAGAGGTCTTCGGCCCGGTCCTGGCCGTGACACCGTTTGACAGCGAGGAAGAGGCGCTGAAGATCGCCAATGACAGCGAATATGGCCTCGCGGCCTCGGTCTGGACCCGGGATCTGAGCCGGGCCCTGTCAGTGTCGGATGGCCTCCATGCGGGGACGGTATCAGTCAATACGGTGGATGCGCTTTCCGCGATGACGCCCTTTGGCGGCATGAAACAATCGGGATTCGGCCGGGATCTGTCCTTGCACAGCTTTGACAAATATTCGGCGCTGAAAACAATCTGGATCAAATACTAAGCAGCTAAGCCTCTTTTTCGGGCGCAGGCCGGGCGGCCTGGTTCCGGCCCGTTCCCCCGTCGCATCCCCTCTTGCGGCGGGGCCGAACCACTTGCGAGCCTGAAACGTCGCAATCCTGCGAATTCTTGTTTGTTTTCTTATGATTGGTATTGTTTTCCGCTGTCTGGAACCGCGCTATGCCCAGGCATCTCGCCCCGGTGAGGTGCTGATTAGGCGCAGTCTAAGCAAGGCTTCCGAAACCCATCATTTACCAGGCCAGGCCCCGGCAATCCTATGGGGCAGATCCCGCTTTTCCCCCTGACCCTGCATCAAGGATGTCCCCAGATGCGCGACGCGAAATATGATATCCTGTTCGAGCCGCTGGCCATTGGTCCGCTTGTGGCGAAGAACCGCTTTTACCAGGTGCCACATTGCAATGGGGGCGGCTACCGCGATCCATCTGCTGCTGCGGCCATGCGTGGCATCAAGGCGGAAGGCGGCTGGGGGGTCATTTTCACCGAACAGACCGAGATGCATCACAGTTCGGAAATCACCCCTTTCATCGAGTTAAGGCTTTGGGAAGACAAAGACATTCCGGGGCTTCGCCGGATGTCGGATGCGATGAAGACCCATGGCGCGCTGGCGGGGATCCAGCTCGCCTATTCCGGGATCAATGGCCCGAATTTCTACACCAAAGAGGTGCCCCTGGCGCCCTCGGCCATGCCCATCCGCACCTTCACGAATGACCCGGTCTCGGCGCGCGCGCTGTCGAAATCCGACATCACTGATCTCAGGCGCTGGTTCGTCAATGCCGCGAAACGTTCGAAACTTGCCGGCTTTGACCTGATCTGCCTTTACGGCGCGCATGGCTTCGGCATTTTCCAGCATTTCCTGTCGCGTGCCACCAATCAGCGCAGCGATGAATATGGCGGCAGCCTGGAAAACCGCTCGCGCTTTGCCCGCGAAGTGGTCGCGGATATCCGCGATGCCGTGGGTGACACGATGGCGATCACCATGCGCGTCAGCCTTGACGAACAGATTGGAAATCTTGGCTTTTCCAATGCCGAGGTGCGCGAATTCGTCGAACTGAACGGCGATCTTCCCGATCTCTGGGATCTGGCTCAGGGGGCATGGGAGGATTGTTCTGGCCCTTCGCGCTTCAAAGAGGAAGCCGCGCAGGAGGTGCTGGTCTCCGGCATCCGCGAGCTGTCCTCGAAACCCGTGGTCGGCGTGGGCCGCTTCACCTCGCCGGATGTGATGGCGCGGATGATCCGCCAGGGCGTTCTTGATTTCATCGGCTGCGCGCGGCCCTCGATTGCCGATCCGTTCATCCCGAAAAAGATTGACGAGGGGCGGGTCGAGGATATCCGCGAATGTATCGGCTGCAATATCTGCATCACCGGCGATATGACGATGTCGATCTCGCGCTGCACCCAGAACCCGACCTTTATGGAAGAATGGCGCAAGGGCTGGCATCCCGAGAAGATGAACGCCAAAGGCGACAGCTCGACCGTGCTGATCGTCGGCTCCGGCCCTGCCGGGCTGGAGGCCGCCCGCGCGCTGTCCCTGCGGGGCTATGACGTGGCCATGGCCGAGGCGACCACGACCCTTGGTGGCCGCGTCGCGCGGGAACGCCTGCTGCCCGGGCTTTCCGCCTGGGGCCGCGTGGTCGATTACCGGCAATACCAGATCAGTCAGCGCCCGAATGTCGAGACCTATTTCGACAGCCGTCTGGGCGCGGCCGAGATCCTTGAATTCGGCTTCCAGAACATCTGTATCGCGACCGGGGCACATTGGCGGGCCGATGGTGTCGCGCGTCAGCATGTGGTGCCGATGGCGATTGATGCGGCCATGCCCGTCTGGACACCTGATGATGTGATGGCGGGGAAACATCCCGCCGATCTGAGCGGCAGGACGGTCGTCGTTTATGATGACGACCATTATTACATGGGCGGCGTCATGGCCGAGGTGATGGCGAAAGCGGGCGCGAAGGTGATCCTGGTCACGCCCTCGGCCTATGTGTCGGACTGGACGCGCAACACGCTGGAACAGGGGGCGATCCATCTGCGGCTGGTGGAGCTCGGTGTCGAGATCCGGCTGAACACCGGCATGACGGCGGTGCGCGCCGGCGCGGTCGAGGTCAATTGCAGCTATACCGACCAACGCCGCGAGCTCGCGGCCGATGCCGTTGTGATGGTCGCCTCGCGCCTTGGTGATGATGCGCTTTACAACGACCTTATCGCGCGTGAGGCCGAATGGGCCGATGCCGGTATCCGGTCGGTCAAACTGATCGGCGATGCAGCGGCGCCTGCACCCATCGCCTGGGCGACCTATGCTGGCCACCGCTATGCCCGCGAGCTTGACACCCCAGATATCGGCGACGCGCTGCCGTTCCGCCGCGAAGTTACCGAACTCGAACCGCTCTGAAGGAATGGTGATGCACAAGGATAAGGCCGTTTCGGACAAGGCCGTTGAGGTTCGGGGCGTCTCGAAGCATTTCGGCACCTACCAGGCGCTGAAATCGGTCAGTTTCGACATTGGCGAGAACGAGTTTTTCACCATGCTCGGGCCGTCGGGCTGCGGCAAGACCACGCTTTTGCGGATGCTCGCAGGGTTTGAAAGCCCCGATCAGGGCGCAATCCTGCTGCATGGGCGCGAGGTGACGCAGATCCCGCCGCACAAGCGCCGGGTGAATACGGTGTTCCAGTCTTACGCCCTGTTCCCGCATATGACGCTGGAGCAGAACGTCGCCTACGGCCTTGAAAACCTTGGCTGGGCACGGGCTAAGATCCGCGCCCGCGCGGGCGAGATGCTGGAACGCGTCCATATGTCGGCTATGGCGGGCCGCAAGCCCGGCCAGCTGTCCG
This sequence comes from Pseudomonas sp. GX19020, assembly GCF_023371075.1. Classification (NCBI taxonomy): domain Bacteria; kingdom Pseudomonadati; phylum Pseudomonadota; class Gammaproteobacteria; order Pseudomonadales; family Pseudomonadaceae; genus Pseudomonas; species Pseudomonas sp. GX19020. Next base: position 62,449 of record NZ_JAMCCR010000020.1, on the reverse strand, counting down.
GCGGGCAGCGGCAGCGTGTGGCCCTGGCCCGGGCGCTGGCACCCGAGCCGGAGATCCTGTTGCTGGACGAGCCCTTGTCCGCGCTGGATCTGAAGCTGCGCCAGGCGATGCGCGATGAGCTGCGCAATCTGCAGCGCGATACCGGCATAACCTTTGTCTTTGTCACCCATGACCAGGAAGAGGCGCTCGATATGTCGGACCGGATCGCGGTCCTTGGCGCGGGCGAGGTGCAGCAGATCGGCACGCCCACCGCGATTTATGAAGAGCCGGTGAACCGCTTTGTGGCGGATTTCGTGGGCGAAACCAATTTCCTTGATGTCAATGTGCTTGAGACGCGCGAGGGCCTCGCGACTGTCCGGTCACCGCTTGGCATTTTCGAAGCACCGGCGACCGCCCGGCTGCAGGCCGGCCGCGCGACGCTGTCGATCCGGCCCGAAAAGATCAATCTCGGCGACCAGGCGCAGGGGATCACCCTTCCGGCAAAGGTTATCAGCCAGAATTACATGGGCGGCTTCACCCATTACACGCTTGAGGCCGGGGGCGTGTCCTTGCGCGCCTCGCGCCGCAATGCGTCGCGCCAGGGCGATCTGGTCGGGACAGGGGACGATGTCACCATCGGCTTCCTGCCGGCCTCCGTGCGGGTGCTGGCATCATGAGGCGGCTTGCCAATAATCTGCCCTTCTGGGGGCTTTTGCCGGCCTGGGCGCTGATGGGCTTCGCGCTGATCCTGCCGATCCTGATCATCGCCGCCGTCTCGGTGGCGACACGCGGCTCGCATGGCGGGTTCACCTGGGATTTCAACCTGTCGGGCTACAGCCAGATCCTCTTTAACGAGGGCTGGTCGGGCGAACTGGAATTCACGCCGCAATACCTTCTGATCATCGGGCGGACCTATCTGCTTGCGGGGCTTACGACGCTGATCTGTCTGGTTTTCGCACTGCCGGTCGCCTGGTATATCTCGCGCCAGACGCCGGGGATGCGTGCGCTGCTGGTCTATCTGGTGACGCTGCCCTTCTGGGTTTCGATGATCCTGCGGGTCTATGCCTGGATGATCATTCTGGGAAAAGACGGTCCGCTGCCGCGATTCCTTGAAACCTTCGGTCTCGCCCCCGGGACCAGTTTCATGTTCAACGATACCGCGACGCTGGTGGCGATGGTCTATACCTGTATGCCGCTGATGGTGTTGCCGATCTATGCCTCGATCGAGAAACTTGACCTGACGCTGATCGAGGCCTCGCATGATCTGCACGGGAACCGCCTGACCACCTTCCGCCGTGTGATCCTGCCGCTGACGGCCCCGGGCATTGTCTCGGGCGCGATCCTTGTCTTCGTGCCTGCGCTTGGCGCGGTGCTGGAGCCCACATTGATGGGCGGTGGTAAGCAGATGATGATGGGATCACTGATCCAGCTGCAATTCGGGGGAGGGCGCAACTGGCCGTTTGGTGCCGCGATCGCGATGGTACTGATGGGTCTGGTGATGCTGTTCCTGATTTTCACCGCGCTTCGCGCCGCAGGCCGGACCGCCGGGATGGAGGCGCGCGCATGAGCCGCCATCATGACGTCAAACGCTATCCGGGCTTTGGTCTTCTGACGATTGTCTTCTTCGTCTGGCTCTATCTGCCGCTTCTGGTCGTGGTGATCTATTCCTTCAACGCCAACCGGATCGCCGGTGTCTGGACCGGATTTTCGCTCGACTGGTATGTGGCCGCGCTGAACAACGGCCCCTTGATGAATGCGCTGAAAACCTCGGTTCTGGTGGCGCTGATTGCGACGGCGGTTGCAACAACCGTGGCGCTGATGGCGGCGCTCGCGATCATCCGGGGCAAGAATGTGCGGTTCCGGCGCCTGTCCGAGACAGTGGTGAACCTGCCGCTTTTGTTGCCCGAAATCGTGCTGGCAGTGGCGAGCCTGATCCTGTTCTCGCTGGTCGGGCTGCAAAACGGGCTTCTGAAACTGATCCTCGCCCATTCGGCCTTTTGCACGCCCTTTGCCTTTCTGCCGATACGGGCGCGGCTTCAGGGCATGTCGCTGGATTTCGAAGAGGCCAGCGCCGATCTCTATGCCAGCCGCTGGACGACCTTTCGCCGGGTGACGCTGCCGCTGATCTTTCCGGGGGTGTTTTCCGGCGCAATGCTCGCCTTCCTGATCTCGATGGATGATTTCATCACCTCGAACATGCTGGCCTCGGGCGGCACCACCACTTTGCCGGTCTATATCTTCTCGCTGATCCGCGCCGGCACCTCGCCCGAACTGAACGCCATCGGCACGCTGATGATCCTGGCCTCTCTGATCCTTGCCACAATTGCGCTGCTCGTCGCCGGGCGGGGCACAAAAAACACCTGAAAAAAGACAAACCAACAAGGGAAATTACAATGAAAAAACTCATCACTGCCTCTGTCATCGCGCTTTGCGCCGCGACTGCTGCCAATGCCGCAGGCCAGCTGAACCTCTATGTCTGGTCGGAAAGCTTTTCCCCTGAGCTGATTGAAAAATTCGCGAAAGAATATGACGTCAAAGTCAATGTCGACGGCTATACCTCGAACGAGGATCTGCTGACAAAGCTTCAGGCCGGGTCTTCGGGCTATGACATTTCGACCCCCTCGCAGCATTTCCTGCGCATCATGATCGATGAGGGGCTGATCCAGGATTACGGCGCGAACACGCTGAAAGCCTATGAGCTGATCGACCCGCGCTGGAAGAACCAGTGGTGGGATGAGACCCAGGCCTATTCGATCCCGGTCGCCTATGGCACGGCCGGTTTCGCGGTCAACACCAATGAATATACCGGCCCGCTCGACAGCCTGAGCTATTTCTTTGAACCCGAAGCGCCGCTGGCCGGCAAAATCGCCATGCTGTCCTATCCCGATGAGGTGGTCGGCGCGGCACAGCTTTACCTCGGTGTGCCGTTCTGCTCGGAAAATGCTGATGAGATGAAGAAGGTCTATGATCTGCTGGCGGCGCAAAAGCCCTCGGTCGCGGCCTATTCCTCGGATAATATCGCAAGCCGTCTGGCCTCGGGCGAGGTTGCGGCGCATTTCTGGTGGGATGGCGAAGAGCTGAAGGCCCGCGTCAATGGCGCGCCTTTCGCCTATGCGCTGCCGAAAGAGGGCCTGGTGGGCTGGATTGACTCGATGGTGATCCCGAATGGCGCCCCGAACCGCGAGAATGCGATCAAGTTCATCGAATTCATGTCGGAGCCGGAAAATGCGACCGAGCAGATGAACTTCTACGCCCATTCCTCGCCGATGACGCTGGTCGCGGATAAGGTCGTCTATACCAAGGAAAAAGCGCCCGAACTTTACCCGGAAGTGCCGGTCGAATTCTCGCGCACCTGCTCGCCCGCGGCGCAGGATCTGGTGAACCGGGTCTGGACCCAGCTGCTGCAATAAGCTGCTCAGACGAGGGCCGGGCGCAATCCCGGCCCCTTTTTCCCATTCTGCCGGAGAGACCGATGACCGCCGATCTGGTGATCCTGAACGCGCGCCTGCGCCCGCTTTTTGCCGCCCCCGGCACCACCGCGCTTGCGGTGGCGGATGGTGTGATCCTGGCGCTTGGGGATGACAGCGCGATCCGCGCGCATATCAGCCCGGCGACCCTGGTGATCGACGCCGCCGGGCGCGAACTGATGCCCGGCTTCATCGAAAGCCATCTGCATCTGATGATGGGTGGCGCCTCGCTTTCGATGCTGAATATGGGCGCGCTTTTCGGGTTCGATGCGGTACGGGATGCGCTTCTGGACTTCGCGACCCGCCAGCCCGGGAATGACATCCTGTTCGGCTATGCGGTGAATTATGTGATTTTTGGCGAAGAAAGGCCTGATCGCCATATCCTCGACCGGATCGTCAGTGATCGCCCGCTCTGCCTGATTGCGACCGATCTTCATTGTGCCTGGGCCAATACAAAGGCGCTGGAGCTGGCAGGGATCCTCAATGGCGCCGATCTTGGACCGGGATCCGAGGTGGTGATGGGCGATGACGGGCTGGCCAGTGGTGAATTGCGCGAATTTGCTGCGATGAACCGGGTGAAGATGCTCTCTCGCCTGCAAGGGCGCGATGCGATGGATTACCGCATGACCGGCGCCGAAGGCGAGGGCGCGCGCGACCATGACCGGGCGGTGATCCGCGCGGCAGGCGATTACTGCGCCCGCCATGGCATCACGCGCGCGGTGAATATGGATGGCAATGCCTGGCAGGCCGGTCTGATGCGTGATCTGGCGCTGGCGGGCGAGATGCCGGTCAGGGTCAGCCTGCCTTTGATGCTCGAGGCGAAAGACGGGGTCGGGGGCATTGACCTGCTGGATGAATTCGGACCGGAAGTGCCGGGCTGGCTGTCATTTGCCCGCATAAAGCTGTTCATGGACGGGGTGTTTGATACCTGGACTGCGCTGACGGTTACCGATTACCCCGACCGCCCCGGCTTCCGATCCGAGCCGCTGATCCCGCTGGATCAGTTCAACGCGATCTGTGTCGAGGCCGACCGGAGGGGGCTGCAGATCACCACCCATGCGGTGGGCGATGGTGCGGTGCGCGCGGTGATCGACGGCTATGAGGCGGCGCGCGCCGCCAATGGCCCGCGCGACGCGCGTCACCGGATCGAACATATCGACACGATCACGCCCGCAGACCTTGACCGGCTCAGGCCCCTTGGCATCACCGCCTCGATGCAGCCGGTGCATCCGCCGGGTTCGGCGGGCCTGCCGCTGGAGCCCACGATCACCATCATGGGCGCGGCGCGCTGGCCTACAGCCTTCCCCTGGGCGATGGTTCTTGCCCGCGATGTGCCTCTGGCCTTTGGCACGGACTGGCCGGTCTCGCCGCTCTCGCCGCTTTACGCGATCCATTGCGCGCTGACGCGTAAGCCCTGGCGCGCGGATCTGCCCGATCAGCGCCTCAGCCTTGACGACTGTCTCGCCGCCTACACGACCGGCGGCGCGCATGCCGATTTCGCGGAAAACCGCGCCGGGCGGCTGGCCCCCGGCTTTGACGCCGATCTGGTGCTGATCGATGGCAGCCTGGAAGGCCTCGCCGACAGCGAGACCGCAGCCTCTGTCGCGCTGACGATCTGCGCCGGCAAAATCACATATGGAGCCCTTTGATGGATGCTTTCGACTATATCGTCATCGGGGCAGGGGCGGCGGGCTGCGTGCTGGCGAACCGGCTTTCCGCCAATCCGAAAACCTCGGTGCTGGTGATCGAATCCGGCGGCTCCGATCGCGATATCCGCGTGAAAGTGCCGGCCGGAATTCTTGCGATGTATGGTCGCAAGCGCTTTGACTACGGCTATACCGGCGTGAAGCAGCCCGAGCTGAACAACCGCAATATTCCGGTCAACCGGGGGCGGATGCTGGGCGGATCCTCTTCGCTGAATTCGATGCTCTATATCCGGGGCGCTGCTGCGGATTACGATGAATGGGCGGCGCTTGGCTGTCAGGGCTGGTCCTGGTCGGATGTTCTGCCGCTGTTTAAACATCTCGAGCAGAACCAGGTCGGCCAGGACCCGCGCCTGCATGGCACCAAAGGCGAGCTGATCGTGGCCCGCCCGAAAGATCCGAACCCGGTTTGCGAGGATTACATCCGCGCGGGCGAGGCGATCGGCCTGCCGCACAACCAGGATTTCAACGGTGACAGCCAGCTCGGCCTTGGCATCTATGATGTGACGCAGAAGAACGGCATCCGGTTTTCGGCCTATAATGCCTATCTTGAGCCGGTACGGAGCCGCCAGAACCTCACCATCATGACCGGCACCGATCTGAAGCGCCTGATCCTGCAGGACCGCCGCGTCACCGGGGTCGAGGTCACGCGCGGCGGTTCCCGCGAGATCATCCATTGCCGGGGGGAGGTCGTGCTCTCGACCGGAGCGATTGGCACACCGATGGCGCTGATGGCATCGGGGATCGGGCCCGGCGCGGCCCTGCAGGGGCAGGGGGTGGACGTGGTCCATGACCTGGCCGGCGTCGGTCAGAACCTGCGCGACCATGTCGACGGCATGATCACGGTGCGATCAGATTCGACCAGGACGCTGGGCTTTTCGCTGCGCAACTCGTTGAAACTGCTGGCCGCGCCCTTCCGCTTCGCCGCAAACCGCAAGGGGATGCTGTCCACGAATTACGTGGTCGCAGGCGGCTTTGGCCGCACGCCTCTGGCCGAAGATGACCTGCCGGATGTGCAGTTCCACTTCGTCCCCGGCTATCGCAGTCATCGCGGCCGGCTGGTCGAATGGGGCCATGGTTTCGCCGTTCACACCTGCGTCCTGCGCCCGCGTTCGGTCGGCGAGATCCGGCTGCGCCGCGAGGGTGATCAGATCACGCATGAGATCGATCACCGCTTCTTCAGCGATTTCCGCGATGCGCGCGTGCTGGTCGAAGGGATCAAACTCTCGCGCAGGATCTTTGGTGCCGCCCCGATGGCAAGCCTTCAGGGCCGCGAGATCCTGCCCGGGCCAGGCATCGTCACCGATGACGAGATCCTCGCCTACCTTCGCGCCGAGGCGCTGACCGTCTATCACCCGGTCGGCACTGCGAAGATGGGGGTGGATGCGATGGCGGTGGTCGATCCGGTCTCGATGAAAGTGCATGGGATCGAGGGGCTGCGCGTCGCCGATGCCTCGGTTATGCCGACGCTGATCGGCGGCAATACCAATGCGCCCAGCCAGATGATCGGCGAAAAGGCAGCAAGAGCGATCCTTGCCGCATAGCACGTCGCGCGATCCCTGCCGCCGGTGCGGCGGGGGACGCCTGCGGCATAGGTTTCGCTGAAACACAGGGTCAACAAATATTCATCCCCTGGCCGGGGCAAGCGCGCTACATCTTGGCCAAGGCTTTACCCTTCAGGAGCATGACATGCCCGTCCACACGCGGATCCGCCCCTTCAACACCAAAGAAACCTATCCCGAGCAAAAGCTGAACAACGACCTCTGCCAGGCCGTTGTGGCGCGCGGGGCGACCGTGTTCGTGCGCGGCCAGATCGGCCAGGACCTCGACACCCGCGAAAGCGTCTGTATCGGTGATGTGGCCGGCCAGGCACGCAAGGCCATGGAAAACATCAAGATGCTGCTGGAGGAATCCGGCTCGGATCTGACCCATATCTGCCGCGTGGTGATCTATCTGATCGATATCCGCTACCGCGAGGCGGTCTATAATGTGATGGGGGAATATCTGAAGGGCGTCTTCCCGGTCTCGACCGGTCTCGTGGTCTCGGCCCTGGCCCGCCCGGAATGGCTGGTCGAGATCGAGGCCACTGCCGTTATCCCTGACGAGGCATAATCCCATGACCTTCTCCATCTCGGCCCGCTGCGCTGATACCGGCATGTTCGGGATCGCGGTCAGTTCGTCCTCGCCTTCGGTCGCGGCGCGCTGCGCCCATGTCCGGGCCGGGGTGGGGGCGGTTTCGACCCAGAACATCACCGACCCGTCACTGGGGCCGAAAGGGTTGGACCTGATGGCCGCCGGTCTTTCAGCCGCAGAGGCGCTGGCGCAACTTATGGCAGAGGCGCCGCATATCGACTACCGCCAGCTCGCGCTGGTTGACCGGACCGGCGGCACTGCCAGCCATTCCGGTGCACGTACCCTTGGACGTCACGCTTCGGCGCGGGGTGAGGGTGTGGTGGCTGCGGGCAATATGCTGTCTTCTGACAGCATTCCCGCCACGATGGTTGCGGCTTTCACCGCGGCAAAGGGGCATCTCGGCGACCGGCTGCTCGGCGCCATGCGCGCCGCGATGGAGGCCGGAGGCGAGGAAGGCCCGGTACATTCGATGGGCCTTGTCATGGTCGATAAAGTGTCCTGGAATGTCGCGGATCTGCGCATCGACTGGACCGAGGGCGACCCGATCGCCGAATGCGCCGCGCTCTGGGCGCGCTGGCAACCCGAGATGGAGGCCTATGTCACCCGCGCGCTGAACCCTTCGGCCGCGCCAGGTTACGGCGTGCCCGGAGACCCGTGACGGGAGATCCGGGATACTTGCTTTCGGGGAGGCGCCCTGCTTTCTCTGAGGGCGGTCGGGGACAATGGCTCCCGCTTCCCCGACCGCTGCTTCTGCCCTTGCCGGACCCTGCCAGATGTCTGATGTGATCCCCGAAACCACTGATATTCTCGCCCGGCTGATCGCCGAGCCGACGCTGTCACGCCAGCCGAACCTCGCGCTGCTGGATTATGTCGAGGCGCTGCTGGCGCCCGCCGGCGCGCGGATCGAACGTTTTGCCGCCCCCGATGGCAGCCGCGCCAATCTCTGGGCAACGATCGGGCCGGAGGGGCCGGGGGGCGTTATTCTTTCGGGCCATACTGATGTGGTCCCGGTTGCGGGCCAGGCCTGGACGATGGACCCGTTTACACTGACCGAGGCTGAGGGCCGGCTTTACGGGCGCGGCACAGCCGATATGAAAGGCTTTGTCGCAAGCGCGATCCGCGCGGCCCTGCTCGCGGCGCGCGGCCCCCTTGCGGTGCCGCTGCACCTGGCGCTGTCTTATGACGAGGAAATCGGCTGTATCGGTGTGCGCTCGCTGATCGACGCGCTGGCGGGGCGCGCGGACCGGGCGGCGCTGTGCATCATCGGCGAGCCGACTTCGATGCAGATCGCCACCGGCCATAAGGGCAAACGCGGGCTGAAAGCCTGTTGCCACGGAATCGAGGGCCATTCGGCGCTGGCGCCAAAGGCGCTGAACGCGCTGCATCTGGGGGCGGAGTTCATCCTGGCGCTTGACGCGGCCCAGGCGCAGCTGCGTGAGACCGGCGCGCAGGACCCGGATTACGACATTCCCTATTCGACCATCCATGCCGGCGTGATGCAGGGGGGCACCGCGCTGAACATCGTGCCGAACCTCTGCGAGATCGATTTCGAGATCCGCAATATCGCCGCCGATGACCCCGATCTGATTCTCGCCGATATCCGCCGCGCCGCCGACCAGATCGCGGCCCGCCACGGCAACCGCTTTCCCACCGCGCGGATCGCGATTGACGAGGTCTCGGGCTATCCCGGCCTTGATACCCCGCAAGACAGTCCGGCGGTGGCCTGGCTCCGGGGGCTGTTGGGGCCCGGGGCCGGGCTGATCAAAGTGGCGTTTGGCACCGAAGGCGGGCTTTTCGATCAGGCGCTGGGTCTGCCGGTGCTGATCTGTGGCCCGGGCTTGATGGATCAGGGCCACAAGCCCGATGAATATGTCAGCCGGGACCAGCTTGCCGCCTGTGACGCGATGCTGGAATCACTGGTCCTGCGGCTGCGGCAGGGCGGTCTTTGACCCGTCTCAGACCGTGCCGCCGGAGACGATCCCCCCCCGCACCTCACTCAGGATCTCGGTCGCAAGATCGGGGTCGTCACTGGCCTTTGCCAGCAAAAGCGCGCCGACCATCGCAGCCCATGTCCTGATCGCGGCGCGGCGTTGCTCGCCCGGGGCAGTTTCGGGGAAGGCGGCGCCCAGCCGGTCGATCTGAACGCGGATGCTTTCCGTCAGCGCCGCGCGCGCTTCGGGCGAGTGATGCACCATATCCGGCCCAAGCGCCGGGGCGAGCGCCGGGATATGGCAGCCGCGCGTCGGGTCGGTGCAGGCCCCGGGCGACAGATAGCTGTCGAGAAAGCTTTCGAGACTGGGCCGCGTTTCGCGCATTTTTTCGCAACGGTGCTGCAGGATCTGCGCGATCAGATCCTCTTTTGACCGGAAATGGCCATAAAACGCGCCATGGGTCAGGCCGGCGGCTTTCATCACCTCGGCCAGCGTCACGCCGTCAAAGCCCTTTTGCTGAAACATGCGGCAGGCCGCGTCCAGGATTCTGGACCTGTTTTCAGCCATTTGCGCACGACTGACCTTCATTGGCGCCCCTTGTCGGTTTCCTGGTTGACAAAATACATGACCGTCATCATGAATAATCAAACATGATGGCTGTCATGTTTATATTCCGCTTACGCGGCCATGACAACCTGCCCAACCTTTCGCCGGTCCCCTTTCAGGGCGCGGCACCCCAGATCCGGAACCCGATGATGACCACTGAACCGCAATCGACCGAAGCGCTGTTTCGCCCCTTTTCACTGAAAACGCTGACGCTGAAGAACCGCATCGTGATGGCGCCGATGACGCGCTGCATGGCACCCGAGGGCATTCCCGGCCCGGCCAATGCCGAATATTACCGCAGGCGCGCGGCGGGGGATGTCGGGCTGATCCTGACCGAGGGTACGGTGATCGACCGCCCGGCCTCGCGCAATCATTACGGCATCCCGTTCTTCCATGGCGAGGCGGCACTGGCGGGCTGGAAGGGCGTGGCGGATGCGGTTCATGGCGCGGGCGGCAGGATCGCCCCGCAGATCTGGCATACCGGATCGACCCGCGCCGGCAAATGGGAGCCGGAGGCGCCGGTTGAAAGCCCCTCGGGGCTTGTCGGGCCGGAGGAGCCGCGCGGTGTGGTGATGACCGAGGAAGACATCGCCGATACGGTCGCGGCCTTTGCCCGCGCGGCGGCGGATGCGAAACGGCTGGGCTTTGACTCGGTCGAACTGCATGGCGCACATGGCTATCTGATCGACCAGTTCTTCTGGGACGGCACCAATAAGCGCGAGGATGTCTATGGTGGCGCGACCATCGCAGAGCGCTCGCGCTTTGCGGCCGAGGCGGTGCGTGCAGTGCGTGCGGCGGTCGGCCCCGACTTCCCGCTGATCCTGCGCGTCAGCCAGTGGAAACAACAAAATTACGATGCCCGTCTCGCCACGACACCCGATGAGATGACCGCCTGGCTTGCGCCGCTGGTCGAGGCGGGGGTGGATATCCTCCATTGCTCGCAGCGCCGGGTCTGGGTGCCGGAATTCCCCGAACTTGATGGCGATAACGGGCTGAACTTTGCCGGCTGGGCGAAAAAGCTGACCGGGGCGGCGACAATTTCGGTCGGCTCCGTGGGCCTCGATACGGAATTCTTCGGTGCGTTCCGTGGGCAGGGCTCGGCTGCGGCACCGATCAGCAATCTGCTGGAGCGGATGGCGCGGGACGAGTTCGACCTGGTCGCCGTGGGCCGGGTGCTGCTGGCTGATCCGGACTGGGCGGCCAAGGTCGAGGCCGGTCGTTTTGACGATCTTCGGGGCTTCTCGGGCGAGGCGATGAAGGAACTGGTCTGAGGCGGCGTTACTCCGGGGCGCGGGCGACCCAGCCCCGGAAGGACAGTCCGGCATAAAACAGGGCGGGGGCGGTGAAACCGGCCTCGCAAAGCAGTGCTTCCTCTTCTGCCCGGGTGAGAAGCGTCAGCCGTTCCGCCATGACCCGGGCCGAAGCGGCGGCCTGGGCAGGATCCGCCGCATCCCCCTGCGCGAACAGAGCCGAGCGGGTCAGCCAGTCCTCCGCCTCGCCTTCGGGGTGGCTGTGATGCGCGACGATCAGGGCGGCACCGGGTTTCAGCCGCTGGCGCAGCGCGGTCAGGGTGGCAAGCCGCGCTGCCCGGTCCAGGAAATGCAGCACCAGCAGGCATGTGGCCCCGTCATAGGGACCGGCGGGCGCGTCGGTGATGACGCCCTGTTGCAGGTCAACTTGCGCGGCCAATGGGCCGAGAAGTGCGGCGGCTTCGGTCAGCATCGGTTCGGACGGGTCAAGGCCCAGAAAGGACCAGCGCGGGCGCGCACGGGCAAAGGCCAGCAGCTCCAGCCCGCCCCCGGCGCCGAGGATCAGCATACGCGCCTCGGCCGGCGCCGATTGCGACAGAAGGATCAGTGCCATCCGGTGCAGATCGTGAAATCCCGGCACCCGGCCCGGCGTGGTTTCTGCGTAAGAGCGGGTCAGGCCCGGATCCCGGAAGGGGGCATCATTTGCGGCTTTGGTCACGGTGGTTTCCCCTTAAGGTCAGGGCAGCGTAGTCCGACGGTGATCGGCGTCAAGCGGCACCCTGGTCTGTCGCGCGGATCCGGGGCCAGGCAGGCAACCGCAGCGGGTTCACAGGCCTGTCGCGGGTGGCAGCGTGAAAAATCCCGGCCCGCGCTGGCGGACCGGGATCGGATATCAGCCTGGGCCAGCTGTGGCCCAGGCGCGTTTTCAGGCCCCGAGATCGTCAGGCAGCAGCGCTTCGGGAAGGTTCTGCCAGGAGACAGGGCGCAGGAAGCGGCGGATCGACAGGGTGCCGACAGAAGTGGCTCCGAAATTGGTCGAGGCCGGGTAGGGCCCGCCATGAACCATGGCATCGGCCACTTCGACCCCGGTCGGGAAGCCGTTGAACAGCACGCGGCCCGCCTTGCGCTCCAGTACCGGAAGCAGGCTGCGCGCCGCTTCGGTATCGCCCGCATCCATGTGGATGGTCGCGGTCAGCTGGCCCTCGAAGCCACGCGCGAGGCGCCGCATTTCCTCAAACGAGGCGACCCGCACCACCAGACCCAGCGGGCCGAAGACTTCTTCCGACAGCGCGTGATCGGCGAGGAACTGCTCGCCGCGCGTCTCGTAAAGATTCGGCGAGGCTTCGCGGCCCTCGGACACGGTTTCATAGACCGGCTTGACGGTGTTGCGGCTCCGGAGCCGGGCCTGGCCATCGCGGTAAGCTTTCGCGATGCCGGGGGTCAGCATGGTCTGCGGACCGGTTTTCGCCAGCGCCTCTTTCATCGCGCCGACAAGGCGGTCGGCATCCGGCCCGTCGATCACCACGGCAATGCCGGGATTGGTGCAGAACTGCCCCGCGCCCATGGTGAGCGATCCCGCCCAGGCGGTGCCGAGCGCTTCGGCGCGGGCTTTCGCAGCTTCGGGCAGCACGAACATCGGGTTCACCGAGCCCAGCTCGCCGAAGAAGGGGATCGGCTCGGGGCGTTGGGCGCAAAGGTCAAACAGCGCGCGCCCCCCTGCGAGGCTGCCGGTGAAGCCGACCGCCCTTATCAGCGGATGCTGCACAACCGCCGCGCCAACCTCGCGATTGCCGCCCTGGATCAGGCTGAACACGCCGGGATGCACACCGCATTTCGCGATGGCGGCATGAACAGCTTCGGCGATGATCTCGCCGGTGCCGGGATGGGCGGAATGGCCCTTCACCACGACCGGGCAACCCGCGGCAAGCGCCGCAGCCGTGTCGCCGCCGGCGGTCGAGAAGGCCAGCGGGAAATTCGAGGCGCCGAAGACCGCGACCGGCCCGATCGGCCGCTCGATCAGCCGCAGATCGGGGCGCGGCAGCGGCTGACGCTCGGGCAAAGCCACATCATGGCGGCGGTCGAGATAGTCGCCTTGGCGGATATGGTTTGCGAAAAGCCGCAGCTGGCCGGTGGTGCGGCCACGTTCCCCCTGGAGGCGGGCCGTCGGCAGGCCGGTTTCAGACGAGCCGATTTCGGTGATGGCTTCGGCGCGGGCCTCGATCTCATCGGCGATGGTTTCAAGAAACACCGCACGGCTTTCGCGCGAGGACCAGCCATAGGACCAGAAGGCCTCTTCGGCGGCCTGGGCCGCGCGGTCCACCAGCGCCACAGTGCCAAGTGCGAAATCGAAGGCCGGGCCATGTGCCGGTTCCGAGCGGAAGGTGCCGGAACCCGAGACCCATTCGCCAGCGATCAGATGTTTGCCATGTGGGGTATATGTCATTTAAGCCTCTCTCCAGATCGCAGCGGAGCGCCCGGATTGGCCCCGGCCAGGGCCGGAGCAGGTCGCGCCGCTATTTGCCGACAGTATGTATACAGAAGCTGACGTCAGAATGACAGGCCCCGCTCTGGGCCCGCTCTGGCCCGTGCACCGGTGACCGGCGGCTGGTACGCTTTGGGCTGCGGCGCCACTTGCGGGATGGTCAGAGCGCGGCTCAGAAGCCAGGCGCGCCGTCCCAGCTGTCATGCGGTGCCGTTCCGGCATAGGCGGCCAGGAAGACCCGCACCGCATCGGCGGCGAGGGCGTCGATCACGCTTTGCTCCGGCGGTTCGCGCAGCACGCCGAACAGGCGCTGGCGCCAGACCCCGGCCATGGCAAGCTCGCTGAACTGCTGCGCGGCGCGGGGCGGGTCGGGGATGGACAGCACCCCGGCGGCAGAGGCCTCTGCCAGCCAGCGCCCGAGCCGCCCCAGCACATGCCGCCCGCCCGCATCGTAGAACCGCTGGGCCAGATCGGGCATCCGCTCGGCCACGGCAACAACAATCCGCTGGGCGCGCAGCATCTCATCCGAAGTCAGCACCTGCACCAGCGCCACCGCATAGGCGGTAAGGCGGCTTGCGACATCCCCGGGGCCGGAAAGCGCAAAGCCAAGCTGGCCCGTCAGCCGGTCGCGCTGCTGTTCGACAAGGGCAACGAAAAGATCCTCTTTGCCCTGGAAATAGACATAGAGCGTGCCCTTCGAGACCGCAGCCGCGCGGCAGATGCCATTCATCGTGGTGGCGTCAAAGCCATGGGCGCGGAATTCTTCCCAGGCGCCTGCGAGGATCTGGTCGCGTTTGCGCGGATCGGTCCCGGCGGCATGGCGTTTTGCGCGCGGCGGCGGGGAAGCGGGCGAGGGGGGCGTGGGGCTGCTCATGGCGGCAATATAATCGAACCGTGCGGTTCGATGGAATATTGAAATTTGCGAAAGACAGGATTATCTGAGCGCATCGAACCGTTGGGTTCAATGAAATTCAGCCGGGTGAGTCGATCATGTCCCGTCACGAACGTCCCGAAACCAATCAGCCGGAAATTGCGCCTGTTGCGCCCTCGCCGGTTCTTCCTGTGACGCCTCCTGCCGCAGCGCCAAAGGGCGGGCGCAAGAAATATGTGCTGGGCGGGCTGGCGCTGATCGCATTGCTCGCCGGCGGCTATGAGGGCTGGTCCTGGTGGACCAACGGGCGCTTTATGGTCACGACCGATGACGCCTATGTCCAGGCCGATCTCTCGCTGATTTCGTCCAAGATCACCGGTTACGTCTCGGAGATTGCAGTCGCATCCAATCAGCATGTGAAAATGGGCGATGTGCTGTTCCGTATCGATGATGGCGATTACCGCATCTCGCTGGAGCAATCCGAGGTCCGGCTGACCGAGCTGACCGCGACGCTTGCCCGGATCGACGCGCAGATCGAGGCGGCCGAAAGCACCGTCACCCAGGCCGAGGCGCAGCGCGTGGCCTCTGACGCAGTGCTGACGGCGGCGAAAAGCAATGCCGAACGAGTGCGCGGCCTCGCGGAACGCCGGGTCAGCAGCCAGGCCGATCTCGACAAGGCGAATGAGGCGCTGGCAACGGCTGAGGCCAGCCGCACCTCGGCCGTCGCTGCGATTGCCGGTGCGAAAGCCCAGGTCGAGGTGCTGAAAGCGCAGCGGACCGAGACCGCCTCGACCCGGCGCGAGCTGGAACTGGGCGTGGCCCAGGTGCAGCGCGATCTGGATTTCACCGTGATGCGCGCGCCCTTTGACGGCACAGTGGCGAATATCGCGATCAAACAGGGTGAGCTGGTCAGCGCCGGAGCAAAACTGGCGGCAGTGATCCCTGATCACGGACTTTATGTCGAAGCCAATCTGAAGGAAACCCAACTGGCCGGGATCCGCGTTGGCCAGAGCGTGAAGGTGGGCATCGACGCGCTGGACGGGCATGAGGTCGAGGGCCGCGTGGTCTCGCTCGCGCCTGCCACGGGGGCGGTTTTCTCGCTGCTGCCGGCCAATAATGCCACCGGTAATTTCACCAAGATCGTGCAGCGCGTGCCAGTCCGGATCGAACTGCCCGAAGGCACCCCGGGCCTGCGCGCCGGGCTTTCGGTCGAGATCGCGATCGACACCCGCACCGGGCCGCAGGAAACCGCAGTCGCCGGAGCCGAGTGATGTCCGCCCCCATCGCAATCCCGGCAGAGCCGGAGATGACGCCGCGCCGGGTCGCGGCGTTTCTGGTCATGGTCTTCGGGATGTTCATGGCCATCCTCGATATCCAGATCGTCTCGGCCTCGCTGCCCGAGATCCAGGCCGGGCTCGGGGCCTCCTCGGATGAGATCTCCTGGGTGCAGACCTCTTATCTGATCGCCGAAGTGATCATGATCCCGCTGTCAGGGTTCCTCGGGCGGATGATGTCGACGCGTTATCTGTTTGCCTTGTCGGCGGCGGGGTTCACGGCCGCGTCGTTCCTTTGTGCGACATCAGGCTCGATCAATGAGATGATCCTGTGGCGTGGCGTGCAGGGCTTCCTGGGTGGCGGCATGATCCCCTCGGTCTTCGCGGCGGCCTTCACCATTTTCCCGCCCTCGAAACGCAATATCGTCTCGCCGATGATCGGGCTTGTGGCGACGCTTGCGCCGACCGTTGGCCCGACTGTGGGCGGGTATCTGAGCCATGCGCTGTCCTGGCACTGGCTGTTCCTCGTCAATGTCCCCGCCGGGATCGCTGTGACGCTTGGCGTGCTGGCGCTCGTGGATTTCGACGAGCCCGACTGGTCTTTGTTCCAGAAATTCGACTGGACCGGGCTGGTGGCGCTGGCCGCGTTCCTCGGTGCGATGGAATATGTGCTGGAGGAAGGCCCGAACAATGACTGGTTCCAGGACGAGGCGGTCGCGATCCTTTTCGTGGTGATGGTCGTGGGCGGTATCACCACCTTCTGGCGGGCTTTTACCCGCGACGAGCCGGTGGTCGATTTCTCGGCCTTTACCAACACGAATTTCGCGGTTGGGTCGGTGTTTTCCTTTGTGATGGGGATCGGCCTTTACGGCATGACCTATCTCTACCCGCTCTACCTGTCTTCGGTCCGGGGCTATGACAGTCTGATGATCGGCGAGACAGTATTTGTGTCTGGCCTTGCGATGTTCATGACCGCGCCGCTGGCGGGGTTTCTGGGATCAAAGATCGACCTGCGGGTCATGCTGCTTCTGGGCTTTATCGGCTTTGGCACCTCGTCCTGGATGCTGACCCATATGACCGCCGACTGGGATTTCAACGAGCTTTTCTGGCCGCAGGTGCTGCGGGGGATCTCGCTGATGATCTGCATGGTGCCGATCAACAACCTGGCGCTTGGCACGCTGCCGCCGGCCAAAATGAAATCCGCCTCGGGGCTTTACAACCTGATGCGCAACCTCGGCGGCGCCGTGGGTCTTGCGATGATCAACACCATCCTGACCGACCGGCGCGCGCTGCACACGGCGCGGCTTGACGAGGCGGTGAACTGGGCCAATCCCGAGGCGCTGCGCCAGCTTGAGATGATGCGTCAGAACCTTGTCGCCAATGGGCTGAACCCGGATGGCGCGCTGGCGCAGATGGCGGGGAAAGTGGCGGGCCAGGCGGCGATCATGTCCTTCATCGACATTTTCACGCTGCTGACCTTCCTTTTTATGGGGCTTGCCGTCATGGCGCTGGCGATGCGGCCTCCGGCCCGGGCCGGAGGGGGTGGCGGGGGCGGGCATTGACCGCCGCCTTCACCTTTGGGCGAGCCCCGCAGGCCGCCTCGCGCGAAAACTTGACATTTTGTGGCTTTGGCGCGACGGAAGGCGGGCCGGAACACGTAAGAGACGTCAGCCAGGTGCAGCTTTTCTCCGGAAATGCTGCCCAAGCGATCCGGATCGCCGCCCTGTCGCGGCCAAGCTGATGCGAGATCGCCTGATGACTGTCACCGCCCGTACTGCTGCCATTCGTGACGCGACCAGCCCCGCTGGTGCGACGCCCGCCGGAGATACGGCTGATTTCCTGATTTCCGGCCCGCGCCATACAATGGCGCTTGGCCCCGCGCGGCGCCATCTGCCGCCAGGGCCGCTGGTGAGCCTGCCTGCGCGGTCTGAGGCGTTTTTTGCCGCCGGTCATGACGGGCCGAAGCTGCTGGCCGGAGCGCTGCCCTATGATCGCGAGGCGACGGATTGCCTGTTCCAGCCCGGTTCGGTGCTCGACATGCCGGCGGCGCCGGTCGCGATGGTCGCGCCGCAGGCTGGGATGCGGATCCGGGCCGAGCCTTCTCCGCGTCAGTACCGCGAGGCGGTCGCGGCGGCGGTCAGGCGCATTTCCGAAGGGGAATTCTCGAAAATCGTGCTCTCGCGCAGCCTGGTGCTGACCTCAGAGCGTCCGCATGACCCCGGGCTTTTGTTGCAGATGCTGCGCCAGGACGGGTTGGCGACGCTGTTCTCTGTCCCGCTGCCCCCACGTCACGCCGGGGTGCCGCATCGGCTGATCGGGGCCACGCCGGAATTGCTTGTGGAAAAACGCGGGGGCCTCGTGGCCTCGCATCCGCTGGCGGGATCGGCGCGGCGCGCGGCAGACGCGGCGCGTGACCGTGCGGCGGGCGAGGCGCTTTTGCGATCCGACAAAGACCTGCGCGAACATGCGATGGCGGCGGAAATGGTGCTGGATACGCTGGCGCCATTCTGTGCGCGCCTTGCCGCCCCCGAGGGTGTGACGCTCAGCGCGACCGCCCGGATGTGGCATCTGGGCACCCGGATCGAGGGTGTACTGCGCGACGCCTCCACCCCTTGCGCGACGCTTCTGGCCGCGCTGCATCCGACACCCGCCGTGTGCGGCCTGCCGCGCGACGCGGCCGACGCGGCGATCCCCGGACTTGAGGGCTATGCGCGGGGCTTTTATGCCGGCGCGGTTGGCTGGCTTGAGGCGGGTGGCGACGGGTGCTGGTATCTTGCGCTGCGCTGCGCCGGGATCGAAGGCAACGAGGCGCGGCTTTACGCCGGCGCGGGCATAGTGCGCGGCTCTGATCCTCAGGCCGAAGAGGCCGAAACCCATGCCAAATTCCTGGCAATGCTGGCCGCTTTCGGGCAGGACGGCGAGATCATCATCGGGGACTGAACCATGGCCGGCCTGCCGCAGATTGCACCCTATCCGCTGCCGTATGGCGCGGAGATCCCGCCCTCGCGCGGGCCCTGGCAGCTGGTGCCCGCGCGTGCGGCGCTTCTGATCCATGACATGCAGCGCTATTTCCTGCGCCCCTATGCGCCGGGGGAGAGCCCGATTGCCCCCGCCATCGCCAATATAGCAAAGCTCGCCGCCGCCGCCCGCGCCGCCGGTCTTCCGGTGTTCTACACTGCGCAGGACGGCAATCAGGACCGCCGCGACCGTGGTCTTCAGGCCGATCTCTGGGGCCCTGGCATGTCGGCGGAGCCCGACCATCAGGCGATCATCCCGGAACTTGCGCCCGAAGACCCGGATTTCGTCCTGGTCAAACACCGCTATTCGGCCTTTCAGCGTTCAAACCTTGATCAGCTTATGCGGGTCCGGGGGCGGGACCAGCTGATCATCTGCGGCGTCTATGCCCATATCGGCTGTATGATGACTGCAGGCGAAGCCTTCCAGCGCGATATCGAACCCTTCATGGCCGCCGATGCGCTTGCGGATTTCAGCCGCGAGGACCATGACATGGCCCTGAAATGGGTGGCGGGGCGCTGTGGCGTGGTTCAGGACACCGAAACGCTGATTGCGGCGATCACCTCGGGAAAAGGGGCATAGGATGCGGCTCACGGGGTTTGAAGGCGCGCTTGCGCTGGTGACGGGCGCGGGCGGCGGCATTGGCCGCGCGGTGGTGCAGCTTTTGCTTGATGCCGGGGCGCGGGTGGTGGCGACCGATCTTGCGGCGCCCGATCTGCCGGCGCAGCCGGGGCTCAGCTGCCTTTCGCTTGATGTCGCGGATGCCACCGCCGTCGGACGGCTGGTCGCCGAAACCGAAGCCCTGCACGGCCCGGTGCGGTTCGGGATTTCGGTTGCCGGGGTGCTGGCGACCGGCCTCGTGACCGAGACCTCCGATGCCGACTGGCGGCGGGTGTTTTCCGTGAATACTGACGGCGTGTTCCACCTCACGCGCGCGCTGGCGCGGGTGATGGGGCCAAGGGGCGAGGGCGCGCTGGTCGCGGTCTCGTCAAACGCCGCCGGGGTGCCGCGCTATGGCATGGCGGCCTATGCCGCGTCAAAGGCGGCCGCGACGATGTATATGCGCACGCTCGGGATGGAGCTCGCGCCGCTCGGGATCCGCTGCAATATCGTCGCGCCGGGTTCGACCCGCACGCCGATGCAGACCGGCATGTGGGCCGATGCCAGCGGCGAGGCCCGGGTGATCGCGGGCATCCAGGAGCAGTTCAAACCCGGCATCCCGCTTGGCAAGATCGCCGAGCCCGATGATGTCGCCAATGCGGTGATGTTCCTGCTGTCAGATCAGGCAGGGCACGTCACCATGGCCGATCTCTATGTGGATGGCGGCGCCACGCAGCAGGCCTGACGCCTGCGGCCGGATCACTGACTTTCGCGCAACACTCTGTTCCGAAGGGCAAAGCCAGAATATGGGCGCTTTGACCCCGTGCTGCGCGAAAGCCCGGTCGGGCCATGGCTGGTTGCGGCTTATTTTACTGCGCCCGTCCATTCATCGCGCAAAAGCCCGTATATCACCAGGTCGCACAGGCCTTTATGCGTGACTTCGTGCTGACGCAGGTAAGCTTCGCGGGTGAAGCCGAGACGTTCAATGAGCCGCACCGAAGCTTCGTTTTCGGCGTCAATTTCCGCATAGAGGCGGCGATAGTCCCCCTCGGAGAAGAGGTGATCCACCAGCGCCGTCACGCATTCTGTCGCGACACCATGCCCCTGACGCTCTGCTATGGTGATATAGCCCAGCTCAAGCACCCCCGCGTCGCGCCCCGGGAAGGCGACAAAGCGACCAGCAAGCGTGCCATCTGTCTTGTCTATGGCCACCCATGTCCGTCCGGGCCATTCGCTGTCTGTCAGCCAGTCGGCCAGGGCCTCCGGAGAGGTGAAATGCGGCTGCGACATGTATCGGCACTGGGCTTCGTCAGAAAGCGTCCCGTAAAGGGCGGCCGTATCGGAGCGCATAAGCGCCCGCATCGTGAAACGCTTTGTGTCGAATGTCCTGGTGGCAAGGCCGGAAGTCATTTGCTCATCGCTCTTTAAGGTCATGCCAGTGGCATAGCCGAATGACATGATCACGGCCACCGGGCAAAATCAGATGCGCTGTGTTCCTCTCCGGTGCAGGCGGCGATCCGGTTTGTCGGGGCGGATCGTTGCCGTGGGGAGGAAGGCAGAATGGAAGGGCAGCAGGGCTTTCGAAAGCGGGGCCCTATTTGCCGCTGCCTGACATCCAGATCTGCCGCGCATTGCCGGCAAGGATCGCGTGGCGTTCGGCCCCGCTCAGCCCTGCAAGCAGGGCCTGGCTTGCCGCCACCCATTCCGCCAGCCCCGATTGCAGTGTGCAGACCGGGCTGTCCGACCCCCAGACCATCCGCGCCGGGCCGAAGGTTTCCAGCACATGATCGACCCAGGGGGTGAGGGTCGCGAGGCTCCAGTCTGGCGGGCCATAGGCCGTGATGCCCGAGAGTTTGATCATCACATTCGGCCGCCGGGCCAGATCGGTGATCGCCGCCGCCCAGGGGGCAAAGGCGCCGCCCGCGATATCGGGAACGCCGCAATGGTCGAGCACGAATATGGTTTCCGGCGCCGCATCTGCGAGGTGCGCGCCCAGCGGCAATTGCCGCGCCAGAAGGCACAGATCAAAGGGCAGACCGGCGGGGCCAAGGCGACGGATGTTTTCGCGAAAGAGGCTTTGCTCAGACAGATCATCGGGCATCACATGCAACACGCGGCGGATCCCCCTGACCACCCGCCGGTCCCGGGCGTCAAGCCAGGCGGCGAAGCCTGCAGCCTCGGGCCGTGCCGAAGAGATCGCGCCCCGGATCAGGCTGTCGGGCCGCGCCATCAGATCCGCGACGAAAGCGGTTTCGGCCCCGATCTGATCCTCGGCCACATCGACTTCCATATGCAGCACATCGGTGATGCCGCTGCGCCGCGCCACGTTCTCATATTCGGAATAGCTCCAGTCGCGGTCCAGCGCCGGTGCCCCCGCGAGCCAGGGATAGCTGAGCCGGCTGCGGTCCAGCAGGTGAAGATGGGTGTCGAAGATCATCGTTTCCTCCTCTTCCGCGTCGCGCGGCGGCGCCCGGGGTCTTCATGCGACGGAATCCGGCGCAAGTGCGACAGTGTTACTTGACTCACTCTGGCATGTCACGTTTAACTATGAAAAGATGTTCTGAATATGAAATCGTATGGCTGCTGGAGGCGGCCCGGGGACATCATAACGGGAGGAGATACCATGAAGGGATTCGGGGCCGGTTCTGTACTGGCACTGCTCGCAGGCTTCGGTTTCGCACCGGCTGCCATGGCCGAGGGCGAATTCGCCGGCGTCACGGTCGAGGCCAAGCTGATCGGGGGCCAGCAATATGAGGCGCTTTACAGCCGCATTGCCGACTGGGAAAAAGCGACCGGGGCCACGGTCAAAATCATCAGTCAGAAAAACCATTTCGAGCTGGATAAGGAATACAAAGCCGATATCGCCGCCGGGACCACCGGCTGGTGCGTGGGGTCGAACCATTCGTCCTTTGCCTCGCAATATCCGAACCTGTTCACTGATCTGACGCCGCTGATCGCCGCAGATGCGATCGCAGGCTTCGTGCCGGCCAATATCACTGCCGCCACCATCGGGGGCAAACTGGTGATGCTGCCGCGGGCGCAATTCGATGTCTCGGCGCTTTATTACCAGAAATCGCTCTATGCCGATCCGGCCAAAGCCGAGGCCTTCAAGGCGAAATACGGCTATGATCTTGCCCCGCCCGAAACCTGGGATCAGTTCCGCGAACAGGCCGAATTCTTTGCCGATCCGCCGAATTTCTATGGCACGCAATATGCGGGCAAGGATGAGGCGATCAATGGCCGTTTCTATGAGCTGATCGTCGCCAATGGCGGCAAGATGTTCAATGATGACTGGTCGCCCGCCTTCAACTCGGATGCAGGCAAAGAATCGCTGCAATGGTTCGTCGATCTCTACAAGGCCGGTGCGGTTCCTCCGGGCACCACCAACTATCTCTGGGACGATCTCGGAAACGGGTTTGCTTCGGGCACCATCGCGCTGAATCTCGACTGGCCGGGCTGGTCGGGCTTTTTCAATGATCCTGCGGCCTCGAAAGTCGCGGGCAATGTCGGAGTTGCTCCGGCGCCGAAAGGCTCGGCAGGCGTTCGCACCGGCTGGTCCGGCTTCCACGGCTTCTCGGTCACCGAAACCTGCGCCAATAAAGAGGCCGCAGCCTCGCTGGTCGATTTCCTGACCAATGAAGACAGCCAGAAGCTGGAATCCGCGCCCGGCCCGCTGCCGTCGCGCACCGCGGTCTGGGATTACATCATCGAGCAGGCCAAGGACGATCCCTACAAGTCCGAGGTTCTTGCCGCCTTCCAGGAAACGGCGCTGACCGCTTTCCCGGTGCCGCCGACGCCTTACTGGATCGAATCCGGCAACCTGATCTTCCCGGAACTGCAGGCCGCGATCCTTGGCGACAAGACCGTGGACCAGGCGCTGGAAGATGCCTCGAATGCGGTTGACGAACTGATGCAGGAAAACGGCGTCTACTGATCCGAACTCTCCTTGCGGGCGGCGCCTGAGGGGTGCCGCCCGCATTTTATAACAGTCCCCGCGATGGGACGCTCAGCCCGGAAAAACCATGACCCGCGCCAAGCTTCCACCCTGGCTTCTCCTGCTCATGCCCGCCTTCCTGATCCTGGCGGCGGTGGTGCTGGTGCCGCTTTTGCTGTCTCTGTATTCCAGTTTCACGCCCTATCACCTGACCCGTCCCGAGACGCTTTGGAAGATCAACTTCCCCTTCAACTATGAGAAGGCGCTGACCGATCCCGGGTTCTGGAAGGCCTTCGGGCGCACGGTCCTTTTGCTGACCATCGCGCTGAACCTTGAGATGCTCCTGGGCCTTGGCCTTGCGCTGATGGTGGCGAAGGTGCGGCGTGGCCAGCGCACTTTGCGCACCATGATGATGTTCCCGATGATGTTCTCGCCCATTCTGGTGGGCTTCATGTTCAAGTTCATCTTCAATGACAACGTTGGCCTCGTGAACAACGCGCTGCAATCCATGGGCCTCGCGTCAACCGCGATCCCCTGGCTGGTCGATGGCAACCTGGCGCTCTTCGCGATCATCTGTGCCGAAGTCTGGATGAGCACCTCCGTCTTCGCGATCCTGATCCTTGCGGGCCTTTTCGCCCTGCCGCAGGATCCGCTGGAGGCCGCGAAAGTCGATGGCTGCACACCCTGGCAGAGCTTTCGCTATGTGACTTTGCCCTTCCTGATGCCCTTCATCTATATCGCCATGGCGATCCGCTCGCTTGATGTGGCCCGCGCCTATGACATCGTGCAGGTGATGACCGGCGGCGGCCCGGCCAAACGGACCGAGCTGTTATGGACCATGATCGGGCGCACCGGCTATGTCGATGCCCGCATGGGGTATGCGAATGCGATGGGCTATATCGCAATCCTGCTCTCGATTGCCTTCACCGTTTACTTCTTCCTCAAGCTGCAACGCGCGCGGCGTGAGCTGGGCATGGGGGACTGATATGGCATCCGCCTCGCAACACCGTCTGCGCAAACGTCTGTTGAAGACCGGCCATTTCATCGGCCTCTTCCTTGCGATGTGCGTGATCTGCATCCCCGGCCTCTGGGTGGTGCTCAACTCTTTCCGCCCGACGGTCGAGATCATGGCGAAGCCGCCGGTCTGGATCCCGAATGAGCTGAACCTTGATCATTACCGCGCCATGTTCGGCGGCGCGGGGCAGGGTGGCATCCCGGTCTGGACCTATTTTACGAACTCGCTGATCATCTCGGTCACCTCGACCGTGATCGCGCTTCTGGTGGGGATGGCGGGGGGCTACGCCTTTGCCCGCTACAAGTTCAAAGGCAAGGGCATGACTTTTGTCATGCTGATGGCCACCCGCGCGGTGCCGGGCGTGGCGCTGTCGCTGCCCGTGTTCATCATCTTCGGCCGCACCGGGCTGATCGACACCCATCTGGGCATGATCCTCGTCTATGTCGCGATGAATGTGCCCTTCACCATCTGGCTGATCGACGGATTTTTCCGCCAGGTGCCGAAAGAACTGGCCGAGGCTGCTGAGATAGACGGCTGCACCCGCTGGCAGGCCTTCTGGAAGGTGGAATTCCCGGTCGCCCGCGCCGGTATCGCAAGCGCCGGCATCTTCGCCTTCCTGACGTCGTGGAACGAATATGCCCTGGCCTCGCAGCTGACGCGGTCGGTGTCGTCCAAGACGATGCCGGTCGGCCTTCTCGACTTCACCTCGCAATTCACCCTGAACTGGGGCGGCATGTGCGCCCTTGCGGTCCTGATGATCATCCCTGCGCTGATCCTGACCTTCCTCGTTCAGAAACATCTGATCGCCGGCCTGACCTTCGGCGGCGTGAAAGGATAAGCCATGGCCCAGGTCCATCTGAAAAACGTCAAGAAAAGCTATGGCGCGCTGGATGTCGTGCATTCGATCAACCTCTCGATTGCCGAGGGCGAGTTTGTCGTCCTCGTCGGCCCCTCGGGCTGCGGCAAATCGACGACCTTGCGCATGGTTGCGGGGCTCGAAGATATTTCCGGCGGTGAGATCCTGATCGGCGACCGCGTCGTCAACGACCTGCCCCCGCGCGAACGGAACCTCGCGATGGTGTTCCAGAACTATGCGCTCTACCCGCATATGACGGTGCGCGAGAATCTTGGCTTTTCGCTGAAAATCGCGAAGAAATCGCAGGCCGAAATCAGTAAGGCGGTGGATGAGGCGGCTGAAATCCTCGCGCTGACGCCTTTGCTGGATCGCAAACCCGGCGCGCTTTCCGGCGGTCAGCGCCAGCGTGTCGCCATGGGTCGCGCCATTGTGCGCCACCCGGATGTATTCCTCTTTGACGAGCCGCTCTCCAATCTGGACGCCAAACTGCGCACCCAGATGCGGGTCGAAATCAAGAAACTGCATCAGAAAGTCGGCTCGACGGTGATCTATGTCACCCATGACCAGATCGAGGCGATGACCCTTGCCGACCGCATCGTGATCATGCGCGATGGTCATATCGTCCAGGTCGGAACGCCGCTTGATGTGTTCGAAAACCCGGTCAACACCTTCGTCGCGACCTTTATCGGCTCGCCGCCGATGAACCTGCTGTCAGGTGTGGTGAAGGGCGATCAGCTGGGCCTCTCGGATGGCACAGTGATCCCGCTGCCGCCGGGGGTGAAACTGGCGGATGGGCGCCGCGTGCAGCTTGGCATCCGCGCCGACAATATCATGCCCGAGGGGCACGCGCTGCCCCCCACCGCCCATATGGCGCATGTCGATATGAAAGTGACCCTGTCCGAGCCGCTCGGGACCGAAACGGTGGTCTATGCCCAGCTCGCCGGCAGCGAGATCCAGGCCAAGATGCTGAACCCGCGCCCGCTTGTCCCCGGCGAAGTGCTGCGCTTTGGCATCGCGCTCGACAAATGCCACCTCTTTGATGCTGACACCGGCCTTAATCTGAAAGCGTGAGCCATGGCGAAACTCATCCGGGCTGAGGCCTTTATCGTTGACCTGATCCCAAAGGTGAAACGCACCGATGCGATCCAGTCCTTCAAGAGCCAGGAGACGATTTTCGTCCGCCTGACCGATGCCGATGGCGCGTCGGGCCTTGGCTACAGCTATACGATCGGCGATGGCGGCCATTCCGTACTGGAACTGCTGCGGCGCAGCTTCCTGCCTGCGCTGATCGGGCGCGAGGCGGGCATGATCGAGGCGATCTGGCGGGATCTGCTGTTCCTCAGCCATGCGACGGCCGTCGGCCCGATCATGGCGCTGGCACAGGCCGCGATTGACACCGCGCTCTGGGATCTGCGCGGCGTGAAAACCGGCCTTCCGCTGCATGTGATGGCGGGGGGCACGAAATCCTCGGTGCCAATGTATTCGACCGAAGGCGGCTGGCTGCATCTGGAGCCTCAGGCCCTGGTCGATGACGCGCTCGCGATGCGCGAGGCAGGGTTCCGCGGATCGAAAATCAAGATCGGCAAGCCCACGGTCGCCGGTGACGCCGCCCGGCTGGAGGCAGTGCGCGCCGCGCTTGGTGATGATTACGAGATCATGACCGATGCCAATCAGTCGATGACCCAGCCCGAAGCCTCGCGCCGCCTCGACCTTCTGGAACGCCTGAACATCGCCTGGTTCGAAGAACCGCTGCCCGCCGATGATATCGCGGGTCATGCCCGCCTGACGCGCCAGTCCCGTGTGCCGATTGCTGTGGGCGAGTCGATGTATTCCCCGGGCCAGTTCGCCGATTACATCCAGGCAGGGGCCTGTGGCATCGTCCAGGCCGATGTGGCGCGGATCGGGGGCATCACGCCCTGGCTCAAGGTCGCGCATATGGCCGAGGCGCATAACCTGGCGATCTGCCCGCATTTCCTGATGGAACTGCATGTCAGCCTCGTCTGCGCAGTGCCGAATGCGCCCTGGCTGGAATATATCCCGCAGCTCGACGATATCGCGGCCCCGATGGCGCGCGAGGGCGGGTTCGCGCTGGCCCCGGTCGCGCCGGGACTGGGGATCGACTGGGATCATGAAGCGATTGCGGCCCGGGTCACGGAAGGCTCGCATCTGACCATCACGGAGGCGCAGTCATGACGCGCTACGCCTCTGTCATCGGCCTCTCGGAAGAGGGCAAGGCCGAGTATAAGCGCCTCCATGCCGCCGTCTGGCCCGCGGTGCTGGCGAAGATTTCGGAATGTCATATCTCGAACTACTCGATCTTCCTGAAAGAGCCCGAGAACCTGCTGTTCTCTTACTTCGAATATTCGGGAACGGATTATGAGGCCGATATGGCGAAGATGGCCGCTGATCCCGAGACGCAGAAATGGTGGGCGGTGAACAAGCCATTGCAGCGCCCGCTGGACACGCGCGCAGATGGTGAATGGTGGGCCGGTATGTCGGAAATCTTCCATCATGGCTGAGCTGATCCAGAGCATCACTCCGCCGAAAACCGCGCTGCCGATTGTGATTTTCGGTGCCGGGTCTATCGTGTCAGATGCGCATCTGCCCGCCTATGCAAAGGCCGGTTTCACCGTGGCGGGGATCTATGATCCCGACATGGACAAGGCCCGCGCGATCCTGCCGCCAGGGGCTGTGGCCTATGGTTCGCTGGCCGAGGCGACCGCGGCCGGTACCGGCGCGGTCTATGACCTTGCGGTGCCGCCCGCCGCTATTCCGGCTGTGTTAAATGCTCTGCCTCAAGGCGCCGTTGTGCTGATCCAGAAGCCGATGGGGTCTGACCTTGCAGCAGCCGATGAAATCATCCGGATCCTGCGCGCCCGCAAGATCCGGGCGGCGGTGAATTTCCAGCTGCGGTTCGCGCCGATGAGCCTTGCGCTGAAAGATGCCATTGCGAAGGGTCTGCTGGGCGAGGTGGTCGATTTCGACGCCTGGCTCGCGCTGGATACGCCCTGGCATCTCTGGGCCTTCCTGAAAGATCTGCCCCGGGTCGAGATCCTGCTGCATTCGATCCATTATCTTGATTTCGTTCGTGATATTCTGGGCAACCCGGATGGGGTTCACGCGAAAACCATGGGGCATCCGACCTCTTCAGTATCGAATACGCGGTCCTCGATGATCCTCGATTACGGGCAACGCGCCCGCGCCAGCCTCTCAATCAATCATAACCATGCCTTCGGTCGCCAGTTCCAGGCCTGTGAATTCCGCATCTGTGGCACGAAGGGCGCGGCTTATCTGAAGCTCGGCGTCAACCTCGATTACCCGAAGGGCGAGCCGGATGAATTCTGGCTCAACACAGATGGCGAATGGCGGCAGATCCCGCTGACCGGCAACTGGTTCATCGAGGCTTTCATTGGCCGGATCACGCAGGTGATGCGCTTTGCCACAGGCGAGGACGCTGAGCTGCAAGGCAGCGCCGAAGATGCCTGGCACACAATGGCCCTTGTCGAGGCCGCCTACCAATCCAGCGCCCTTCCGGCGCATCCGATCAGGACTTCTCCCGATGCTTGAACAGGTGAAATATTACGAGGATTACGAGATCGGCGAGGCGCGCGACACGGTTGGCCGCACCATCACCGAGACCGATTTCGTCGTTCATGCCGGCCATTCGGGCGATTTCTTTCCGCATCATCTGGACGCGGAATTCTGCAAGACACTGCCCTTTGGCCAGCGCATCGCACATGGCACGATGGTCTTCACCATCGGCGTCGGCCTGACCGCGACGATCATCAATCCGGTCGCGTTTTCCTATGGTTACGACCGGATGCGCTTTGTGAAACCCGTCTTCATCGGCGACACGATCCGCTCGCGCGTCGGGATCATCGGCAAAGAGCTGATGGAAAACCGCCCCGGCTATGGCCGCGTGACCGAACGCCTCACCGTCACCAAACAGACCGGCGAGACCGCGCTGGTTGCCGACCATATCTATATGGTGGAGTGCCGGAAGTGACTGAAAAATCGTCATTCGGGCCGTTCCTGCTCTTGTCCGGCAAAGACAATGTACTGGTCGCCCGCGCGAATTCACCCGAGGGGCTGGTGGTTGCGCTGGAGGGGGGCGAGGTCCGCCTCAATCGCCCGATTCCGATGGCCCATAAGATCGCGCGCCACGACATCGCGGCAGGCGATGTGATCCTGAAATACGGCATGCCCATCGGCATCGCGACCGGGGCGATCCGTGCGGGCGAGCATGTCCATGTCCATAATATCCGCTCGGCCTATACGCCCACGCATATGTTGCAGGACGCCGATGGCCGCAGCGCGGGGGTGTCATTATGAGTGAGATTCAGGCCTTTTTGCGCAAGGATGGCCGCAAGGGCATCCGCAACACGCTGGTCGTGGCCTATCTGGTGGAATGCGCGCATTTCGTGGCCTCGGAGATTGTGCATCAGTTCCGCAATACGGCCCATGAAGGTGAGGTCCAGCTGATCGGCTTCCCCGGCTGCTACCCGAATGAATATGCCGCGCAGATGATGGAAAAGCTTTGCACCCATCCGAATGTCGGCGCAGTGCTGTTCGTGTCGCTGGGATGCGAGAGCTTTGACAAGGTGCGTGCGGCCAATGCGGTAGATGCCTCGGGGCGCCCGGTGAAGACGCTGGTGATCCAGCGGGCGGGGGGGACGCGTTCGACCATCCAGGCGGGCGCCGACTGGATCCGCCAGACGCTGGCGCAGATTTCCGAAGTGCCGCGCGTGGCGATGGGGGTGGAAGAGCTGATCATCGGCACGGTCTGCGGTGGTTCGGACGGGACATCCGGCATTTCCGGAAATCCGGCGGCGGGCAAGGCCTTTGACCTGCTGGTGGCCGAGGGTGCCGCCTGTATTTTCGAGGAGACCGGCGAGCTGATCGGCTGTGAAGAAATCATGGCGGAACGCGCGGTGACGCCGGAGCTGGGGAATGCGCTGCGCGAAAGCGTGCATAAGGCCGAGCGCTATTATGCCACGCTGGGCTATGGGTCATTCGCTGCGGGCAATGCGGCGGGCGGGCTTTCGACTATCGAAGAAAAGTCGCTCGGTGCCTATGTCAAATCCGGTGACAGCCCGATTTCGGGGCTGATCAAGCCCGGTGATGTGCCGCCCCGTGGCGGGCTTTACCTGATGGATGTGGTCCCCGATGGCGATGTGCGCTTCGGCTTTCCGAATATCTCGGACAATGCCGAAATCGTCGAAATGATCGCATCGGGCGCACATATGACGCTGTTCGTGACCGGGCGCGGCTCGGTCGTGGGCTCGGCGATTTCGCCGGTGATCAAGATCTGCGCCAATCCCGACACCTATCGCAATCTCGCGGAAGACATGGATGTCAATGCGGGCGATATTATCGAAGGGGTCCGCTCGATCCCCGAAGTCGGCCAGGAGATCCGTGACCTTGTGGTGGCGGTCGCCGCCGGGAAACAGACGAAATCCGAAGAACTCGGCCATCGCGAATTCATCCTGACCTATAAGACATTTGAGCCCATCGGCCCGGCCTGCCTGCCGGGCGCGGCCTGAGGAGAGACATGATGCAAAGACTTGCGGGGAAACGCGCGCTGATCACCGCGGCGGGGCAGGGGATCGGCCGTGCCAGCGCCGAACGCATGGCCGCTGAGGGCGCCGAAGTTATCGCGACCGATGTGAACGAGGCCCTGGTGGCGGACCTGGCGGGTCTGCCAGGGATCACCGCGAAAGTGCTGAACGTGCTTGAACCGGGCGCGATCACCGCGCTGGTCGCTGAAATCGGGCCGGTCGATATCCTCTTCAACTGCGCGGGCGTCGTCCATAACGGCACCGTGCTTGAGGCGACCGAGGCTGAATGGGATTTTGCCTTTGACCTGAACGCGAAGGCGCAATTCCGCATGATCCGCGCCGTGCTGCCGGGGATGATCGCGCAGGGAAATGGCTCGATCATCAATATGTCTTCGGTCGCGGGGCCGAAAAAAGGCCCGATCAACCGGGCCGTCTATTCCGCGTCCAAGGCCGCCGTGGTCGGCCTGACCCGCGCCGTGGCTGCCGATTACGTGGCGCAGGGCATCCGCTGCAATTCGATCTGCCCGGGTACCGTCGACAGCCCCAGCCTGCATGAGCGGCTGAAGGCTACCGGCGATTACGAGGGCGCGCTGAAGGCCTTTATCGGCCGTCAGGCGATGGGGCGGCTGGGCCGTGCCGATGAAATCGCGGCGCTGGTCTGCTATCTGGCCTCGGATGAGGCGGGCTTCACCACCGGAACCGAACATGTCATCGACGGTGGCTGGACCACCTGAGCGAAGGAGCTGCTATGAAACTTGTACGTTATGGCGCGCGTGGCGCCGAGAAACCCGGCCTGATTGATGCGGATGGCGCGCTGCGCGACCTCTCCGCCTATGTGACTGATATTGCGGGCGATGTGCTGGCAGACCTGTCGGTGCTGGCAAAGATCGACCCGGCCACGCTGCCGCTGGTGACCGGCAATCCGCGCCTCGGCGCCTGTGTCGGCCAGACCGGCAAATTCATCTGTATCGGTCTGAACTATTCCGACCATGCCGCCGAAAGCGGCATGGCGGTGCCCCCGGAACCGGTGATTTTTGCCAAATATACTTCGGCGATCTGCGGGCCGGATGACCCGATCCTGATCCCGCGCGGATCGGATAAGACCGACTGGGAGGTCGAGCTGGCCGTGGTGATCGGAAAGAAGGCGAAATACGTCTCGGAAGCTGATGCGATGGAGCATGTCGCAGGCTACTGCGTCTGCAATGACGTCTCGGAGCGCGCCTATCAGATCGAACGCTCGGGCCAGTGGTCCAAGGGCAAAAGCTCGGATAATTTCGGCCCGATCGGCCCCTGGCTGGTGACGCGGGATGAGGTCAAAGACCATGACAACCTGCATATGTGGCTCAAGGTGAATGGGGAGACCATGCAGGATGGGACATCGGCCACCATGGTCTATAAAATCCCGTTCCTGATCTCTTACCTGTCGCAGTTCTTCACGCTGCATCCTGGCGATGTGATCTCGACCGGCACCCCCCCGGGCGTTGGCCTTGGTATGAAACCGCCGCGCTATCTGAAGGCGGGGGATGTGGTGGAACTGGGGATCGAAGGCCTCGGCACCCAGCGTCAGATCTGCGAGAACGACGCATAAGGGAAGGGGGCGCTCGCGCCCCCTCTGAGCCTTTCAGGCGCATTCTGCCGCTCCGCCTTAGCCAGGAGCGGCGAATTTCAGGCACATGGGTGTGCCGATCTCAAGATATTTGCCGCTGTCTGTCAGCTTGCCGCTTTCACCATCGCGGGTCAGCACGCTCACCCGGTCGGAATTCTGATTGGCGACGAGGAGATGCTGCCCCGAAGGCGTCAGCGCGATATTGCGTGGTGTCACTCCACCGCAGCTTATCAGATGTCGTGACCCGAACCTGCCCGTTGCCGGATCTACCCCGATCTCTGCGATGCTGTCATGCCCGCGATTGGCGCCATAGAGAAAGCGGCCATCTGAGGAAATCCGGATATCCGAACAGTGATTGCCTGACAGGGCGTCATCCGGAACCGTATGGCGGTGGTCTGTTTCAGAGAGCGCGCCCGTGGCGTCATCCCGGCGGTATGAGGTGATCGAGGAGTCGAGTTCATTGATCACAAAGAGGAAATAACCACAGGGGCTCAGCGCCATATGTCTTGGGCCGGAGCCGGGGCGGGTGTGGGTGAGCGCCAGTCGCTCAGGTCTGCCGGTCGCGTCGATCCGGTAGTTCACGAGCGCGTCCATTCCAAGATCGGCGACGATCAGCTGTCCGTCGGCGGTTTCGGCTACGCTATGGGCATGTGCGCGTTCCTGGCGGTCAGGGTCCGGGCCCTGACCCTCATGCGCTGCAGCACCCAGCGCCGGCGAGAGGCTGCCATCCTCGCGGATGTCGAATACCGCAAGCGACTGGCCGGGTCCGCCTTCGCCCACCGTGTAATTCACCACGTAAAGCCGCCTGCCATCGCGCGAGATCAGGCTATGGGCGGTGATGCTGCCAAGGCTTGGCTGGGTGTTCAGATAAGTCAGGCGCTGGTCTCTGTGGTCGTAGCGGAACGCGGTAACCAGCCCCTCGCGCCATTCGGCCACTTCGGAACCGGCATAGATATGGCGCCCGTCCGGCGTGACCGAAAGGAAGGTCGGGTTGTCGATCCCGGGGAAATGCGCGCGCGGCGCGAAGGTCAGCAGTGATTCGTCAAAGGCAAAGACATGGAGGCCGTCGCCGCGTGCGCCCTGAAAATAGGGGGTCTCGCGGTTCAGCGTGCCAATGATCAGAAGCAGTTCCGCGGCCATGTCTTTCCTTCCCTGGAAATACTGCCCCGCGCCGGATCCTGCGAAGGAGTATTCCATATTTAAAACTCAATGTTGTCAGTAAACCCCGTTGACCTCTTCGCGTCAATTCGTAGCATCGCGGTGCAGGATTTCACAGGTAAAACCATGAGTGACATTGAAGACGAGGGCCGTTACCGGGCGCCGGCGCTGGACAAGGGGCTCGACATGATCGAGCTGCTGGCGGCACGCGAAGAGGGGATGACGCTGAAAGACATCGCCACCGCGCTCGGGCGCTCCCCGACCGAGCTTTACCGGATGCTCGACCGGCTGGCGCGCAGGGGCTATGTCTCGCGCCATGGCGACAGTTATCAACTGACGATGAAGCTTTTCCTTGTCGCCCATCAGCGCCCGCAGATCCGCCGTCTGATCGCGCAGGCCATGCCGGCGATGCGGCGTTTTACCAATGTTGCAGAGCAGGCCTGTCATCTGGTGAAATATGACCGGGGTGATCTGGTGATCATCGCGCAGGTCGAGGCGCCGGGCTATTGGGGTGTCACCATCCGGGTCGGCGCGCAGATCGGGCTGGTGAATTCCGGATCGGGGCATGTGTTCCTCGCCTATGCCTCACCCGAGGAAAAGGCGCTGATGTATGAAGAGCACGAGCCGATGCCCTATGAGGTTGCGTCGCCCGGGCTGGAAGAGCGGCTCAAAGAGGTCCGCCGTCAGGGCTATGAGTCGATGGAAAGCCAGCAGACCCCGGCCGTGGCCAACCTTTCGGTGCCGATCCTCGGCGCCAATGGTGCGGTGCAGGCGGTGCTGACATGTCCCTTCGTGCGGCGGCTGGAAAACCCGAATGCGCCTGATCGCGACCGCGTTTTGCGGATCTTGGTGGAAACCTGTCGCGAGATTTCCAGCCCGGGCGAGGCGGCGGACTGACCTGGATCCCATCATACCGGGCAAAAGCATAAGGCCGGAAGGCCCTGATGGCCTGCGGCATCGGCCCGTGGGCCGCTTTTTTTTGCAGGAGCCCGCTTTGGAGGGGCGAAGGGGGGCGTTGATTTCTTACGCCCCGCCTCGCCCTCCTGCGGCAAAGTGATGCCGGAGCGGTGCAGTCAGAGCCCGCAGCCTCACCACCAGAGCGCAGCCCGGGTCAGGATGCGGCTGACTGTTTCATTACAGCAGATCCCGAACCCGCGGTGCCAGTCACGTCGCGGGCGTCATGATTGCACAATAGCATGTAAGGCCCGACATCGTCGCGGGTCACCGCCAGACGCGGCACCATCCCGACCGTGATCCCAGCCCCCGGGCTCTCCTGTCGCCGTTGATGAGACAGCTTCAGGGGACAGTCAGGAAGGGCATTCGCGTGCATTTTTCCGCAGCCATTCCAGGCGCTTTTTGCAGGGTCTTTCGGGGTGCGTTTGCCGGGAGGGGCGTTTTCAGGCTTGCAGTAATTTTCCATAAATGAAATTATCCTTCACATACGAAATGCCAAGTGCCTTTGGGAGGGGCGCGGCAGGGGGGAGAATCCATGACGACCGAAACCGTGACGCTGCCTCTTGAGGGGCTTGTCGTGCTGGATATGAGCCAGTTCCTCTCTGGCCCCTATTGCTCGCTCAGGCTGGCGGATCTGGGCGCGCGGGTGATCAAGATCGAGCGTCCCGATGGTGGCGATCTGTCGCGCCGGCTCTATCTGTCGGATACCGAGATCGGCGGTGATTCGACGATTTTCCACGCGATCAATCGCGGCAAGGAAAGCCTTGCGATCAATATGAAAGATCCCGCCGATCTGGAGGCGCTACGGAAACTCATCGGCAAGGCCGATGTGCTGATCCAGAATTTCCGCCCCGGCGTGATCGAGCGTCTCGGCCTTGATTATGACGCGGTGCGCGCGATCAATCCGGCGCTCGTCTATGCCTCGATCTCGGGCTATGGCGATGAGGGTCCATGGGTGATGCGTCCGGGCCAGGACCTGCTGGCGCAGGCGCGGTCGGGGCTGATGTGGCTCAATGGCGATGAAGGGCAGGGGCCGGTGCCCTTTGGCCTTGCGGTGGCGGATATGCTGGCGGGCGCGGCCTGCTGCCAGGGCATTCTTGCCGGGCTTGTCAGGAAGGGCATCACCGGCAAGGGAATGCATGTCCAGACCTCGCTGATGGAGGCGCTGATCGACTTTCAGTTCGAGGTGCTGACGACCCATCTGAACGATGGTCGCCGGGTGCCGAAACGGTCAGAATTCCGTTCGGCCCATGCTTATCTCTCGGCGCCTTACGGGGTTTATGAGGCAAAAGATGGCTGGCTGGCGATTGCGATGACGCCCATCGCGCGGCTGGCTGACCTGATGGGGATCGACAGCCTCGCGCCTTACCGTGATGACCCGAAACTCGCTTTCTCGCAGCGCGATACGATCAAGCGGCTGATATCCGACAAGGTGGCGACCGCAAGCATCGATCACTGGCTTTCGGTGCTGGAGCCGGCGGATATCTGGTGCGCCAAAGTGCTCGACTGGCCGGAATTGCTGGCATCCGAGGGGATGGCGGTGCTGGACATGTTGCACACCGTGACCCGCGATGATGGCGTGTCCATCGAAACGACCCGCCTGCCGATGCGGCTGAACGGGTATCGGCCCGCGAAACCCGGTGCGGCCCCGCTGATCGGCGCCCATTCCGCCGCCATCCGTAAGGAGTTCGGCCTGTGATTAAGCTGAAAGGCATGACCTGGAGCCATCCGCGCGGCTATGATCCGATGGTCGCCTGCTCGGCGATCTGGGCAGCAGAGCGGGGCGTCGAAATCACCTGGGAAAAGCGCTCGCTCCAGGATTTCGAAAGCTATCCTGTCGAAGACCTTGCCCGCGCCTATGATCTGATCGTGATTGACCACCCGCATGTCGGCCAGATCACTCGCGAGAATTGTCTCGCGCCCCTGGATATCCCCGGGCGCGAGGCCGATCTTGCCGCGCTGGCGGCCGGTTCTGTGGGCGCAAGTTTTCCAAGCTATACCTGGCAGGGCCGGCAATGGGCCTTTCCGATAGATGCCGCGACCCAGGTGCTGGCCTGGCGCCCGGATCTGATCGACGCGCCTCCCGCCAACTGGGCCGAGGTGGTGGCGCTGGCGAAAGACGGCAGGGTGGCATTGCCGCTTCGCCCGCCGCATTCGCTGATGTCGCTTTACACGCTGGCAGGCAATATCGGCTCGCCCTGCCAGGTGACAGGGGAAGAGATCATCCCCCCCGGAACCGGCGCCGGGGTCTGGGAGATGCTGCGCGAGATCGCAGATCTGGTCGACCCGGCCTGTGCGGGCCAGGACCCGATCGCGGTTTTCGAGGAAATGGCGCGGCCTGAAAGCCGGATAGCGGTGGCACCGCTGATCTATGGCTATGTCA
The DNA here is from genome assembly GCF_023371075.1 of Pseudomonas sp. GX19020. NCBI lineage: Bacteria > Pseudomonadati > Pseudomonadota > Gammaproteobacteria > Pseudomonadales > Pseudomonadaceae > Pseudomonas > Pseudomonas sp. GX19020. The sequence continues at coordinate 25,674 of NZ_JAMCCR010000020.1, read as the reverse complement.
ATTATGCCATTCCCGGTTTCCGCCCGAGGCTGATCCGCTTTGCCGATATGCCGGTGGCGGGCGCAAATGGCCCGGTCGGCTCTGCGCTTGGCGGCACCGGGATCGCGGTTTCGGCCTTTTCCGGGGCGCGGGATGCGGCAGTGGATTTCGCGTTCTGGATCGCCTCGGACGCTGTTCAAAGGGGGGCTTTCGCGGCCTCTGGCGGTCAGCCCGGTCATGCCGGGGCCTGGCAGGACGAAACGGTCAACGCCGCCAGTTCGGATTTCTACCGCGCGACCCGGGCCACGCTGGAGGGTGCCTGGGTCCGACCGCGCCATGACGGCTATATGGCATTCCAGCACGCCGCATCGACCCGCATCACCGAAGGGCTGGCCGCGCGAGAGAGCGCCGGCCCGGTGATCGCAGATATCAACCGGTTGTTCCGGGAGAGTTTCTGACGGGGAGAGATCACCGCTGCGCCGGAAAACACAATCCGGCCGGCGTAATTCAGGGAGGAGGAACCCGATGACGAAGAGAATGGCGCGGCTCTGCGCTGCGACAGCACTGACGGCATTCGCGATGCCGGTGTTTGCGCAATCGGTGGAAGAGGCAATCGCGGCTTTGCCCGAGGGGCTGAAGTCGCAATATGAGGGAGCGCCCCAGGCCATCGCCACCGCGCCGCTCGCAGATTTCACACCGAAAGCAAAGCCTTACAAATGGTGCCATTCCGAAAGCTATCAGGGTAACCCCTGGCGCGTTTCGGTCACCAATGAGCTGAAGCGCCTCGTGGACGGGCTGATCGCCGAAGGCGTGGTCTCGGATTTCGAGATCTCGGATTCCAATGGCGATGTCGGCCAGCAGATCAGCCAGATCCGCGCTTTCATTGATAAGGACTGCGGCGTGATCACCTCGATCCCGGGCTCGGCCACTGGGCTTGATGAGGCAATTGCAGCGGCAGCAGCGGCGGGCATCCCCTTTGTGACGGCGGCGGGGTCGGTCACGGCGCCGTCCGCGGTGAATGTCGACAGCAACTATTCCCGCTGGGGCTATGAGATGATGGATGCGATCGGCCGCGCGCTGCCCGAGGGCGGCAATGTGCTGATCGTTGAAGGCATTGCCGGCCACCCGATTGTGGCGCAGGAACGTGCCGGCGCCGATGCCGCTATGGCATTGCATCCGAACCTGAAAATCGCCCGCGTCGTCAATGGCGACTGGACGGCGAATGTCACCAAAACCGTTGTGCTGCAAACGCTTGCCACCAATCCGGCACCGATTGACGCCGTCTGGTCGGCGGGGTCTGAAAGCCGCGTGATCGCCGAGGCCTTTGCCGAAGCCGGTCGCCCGGTGCCGGTGATCACGGCATCCATCACCGGGGATGCGCTTGGCTACTGGAAGGCCAGCCCCGAGGGCTTCCGCTTCGAGGGCCATGCCGTTCTGCCGGGCTGGACGGCGCAGACGCTTTACCGTACCGCCGCGCGGATCATGGATGGGCAAAAGCCGGTCCTGAACACGCTGATGATCCCGCTGCCGCCGGTGCATGAGGCGGATCTGGCGACCTGGTACCAGGATTGCATGACGCCCGACGCGGTGTCGGTTTTCCCGGTGCCGCCGACCGATCCGATGCCGGAAGACTGGCTTGATGCCTATTTCACGAATCCCGCCCCGAGCCCGGCCTGGGATTACGCGAAGACCCCCGGCGCCTGCGCCAACTGATCCCGCCATCAAGCCGCGCGTCCGATGACGGGCGCGCGGTCAAAAGAAAGACAGGACCATGCTGGAGATTTCCGGCCTGACAAAGCGCTATGGCGAGACGCTGGCGCTGAGCGGGGCCACAATCACCTTCCGCCCCGGCACCATCCACACGATTCTCGGCGAAAACGGCTCGGGGAAATCGACGCTTGTGAAACTGCTTTCTGGCATCGTGGCCCCCGACAGTGGCACGATCCGGATGGAGGGGCGCGAGATCACGGCCCGCAACCCCGCCGGTTTTCGCGAAGCCGGTTTTGCCACCGCTTTCCAGGAGGTCCTGATCGCGCCGGACCGGTCGGTCAAAGACAATATCCTGCTGGGTCTTGACGGGTTTTTCCGTCGCCATATCCCACGCTCCGGCCGTGCCGCCCGGGCGGCAGAGGTGCTGTCGCGCTTTGCCTGCACAAAGATCGACTCCGAGGCGCTGGCGGGCGCGCTGCCACTGGCGGCGCAGCAGCTGGTGGTGCTTGCCCGTGCCGTTGCGCGCGCGCCAAAGGTGCTGATCCTTGATGAGATCACCGCCGCGCTTGATTTTGCCGACCGCGATTCCGTCTTCGCCTTCATGAAGCGCAGCGCGGCTTCCGGCGCGACGCTTCTGTTCATCACCCACCGGATGGATGAGGTCATGGCACTGTCTGATGATATTTCCGTGCTGCGTTCGGGGCAGGTCGTGCGTTCCGGCCCGCGCGCTGATGCGACGCCCTCAGAGCTTTTGAGCCTGATGGCGCCGGAAGGAGGCCGTCATGGCTGATCTGAGGGCAACCGGCCTGACCCTGCGCCCGGGTGCGCGCGCCTTTTCGGCGACCATCGGCGCTGGCGAGATCCTTGGCCTCGCGGGTCTCGATGGCCACGGTCAGGACACCTTTTTGCGCAGCCTGACGGGGCTGGGGAAGACCGGCGGCGAAGTCGCGCTGAATGGCGCACGGATCGGCAGCTTCCGTGACGCTGAACGGGCCCGCATCGTCTATGTACCGCGTGACCGCCGCGCGACGGGGATTTTCCCCGGCCTCTCGATCCTCGACAATTTCGCGATTGCCACCGCCGGGCGTGACCGGCGCGGCCCGCTGATCTCACCCGCAGCGCGCCGCGCCCGGTATGAGATCTGGCGCGAACGGTTGCAGATCAGGGCGCCATCGCCCGAAGCGCCGATCACCGCGCTTTCCGGCGGCAATCAGCAAAAGGTGCTGCTGGCGCGGGCTCTGGCGCGCGAGCCGGAGGTTCTCTTGCTGAACGACCCGACGCGCGGTGTCGATGTGGCGACGCGGCACCTGCTGTATGATCTGTTCCGCGATCTGGCGGGCGAGGGGATGGTGCTCGTGATCCTCTCCTCCGAGATCGAAGAGATCCTTGCTTTGTGTCACCGCGTCCTGGTCTTTCGTGACCACGGTCTGGCGGCGGAATTGTCAGGAAAGGCGATGCAGACCGATCAGGTGATTGCCGCCATGTTCGGGAGGGCAGGCTGATGCGGGTTCTGGGACGCTATACTTTCGCCATTGCCATTCTCGTGGTGCTGCTGGTCGCCAACCTCGTGATGAACCCGGCGCGGTTTCATCCGGCGGCCTGGGGCACACTTCTGGGGATGGCGGCGCCACTGATCGGCGCGGCTCTGGCCTCGACCCCGGTGATCCTGGCCGGGCGGGGCGGCATCGACATCTCTGTCGGCCCGGTGATGGCGCTGGTCTCGGCGGTGGTGATCAAGGTGCTCTATCTTGATCACGGGCTGAGTTCACCCCTGATCCTCTGGCCGGCGGCGCTCCTGATCGGGGTATTGATCGGCGCGTTCAACGGGTTCATGGCGGTGATCGTGCGGGTGCAGCCCATTGTGGCGACGCTCGGGACCTATCTGATCCTTGGCGGGCTGACGCTGACCATTCTGCCCGCGCCCGTCGGCCCTGCGCCGGACTGGCTGAAGGCGATGGCAGGGGGCTGGAGTTTCCTGCCGCTGGGCGTGATCGGGCTTTTGTGGTGGGGGCTGAGCCGTGTGCCATTCCATGATCAACTGTTGGCTGTGGGCTCGGATGACCGCGCGGCCTATACCGCCGGAGTGCCGGTCTCGCTGGTCCGCTTTCTGGCCTATGTGATCACCGGAATGCTTGCGGCTGCGGCGGGGATGATGCTGACCGCGCTGATCGGATCGGCCGATCCGAAAGTGGGCGCGAATTATACACTGATCGCGATTGCCGCCGTGGCGCTTGGCGGCGTCAGCCTTGCGGGCGGCAAGGGCGGTCTGCTGGGGGCGGCCATCGGCGCCTTTGACATCTTCCTGCTGCAAAGCCTGCTGACCGCGTTCAACGTCTCGACCTATGTGTTGCAGGTCGCTTATGGCGCGATCCTTGTCACGGCGGTCGTGCTGATCGCGCTCCAGGATCGCGGCCCGAAAAGGAGCCATGCATGAGCCGGTATCTCACAGCCCGGTATCTGACCGGAATGAAAGCGCGGATCATCGGGGCCTTTCTGGTTGCGGCGCTGCTGCATCTGATCGGGACCATCCTGATCCCGGGCTATTCCGCGCCTTTCGCAATCCGGGCACTGCTGGTCATCGCCGCGCTGCTCGCAGTGGCGTCGGTCGGGCAGACGCTGGTGGTGATCCTTGGTGGCATCGACCTCTCGATCCCCTTCATCATCGGCTTTGCCAATGTGACGGCGGCGCAGCTTTACGGACAGGGCTGGCATTTCGGGCTGGTTTGCATCGTGGTCTTTGGTCTCGCCATCCTGATCGGCGCGCTGAACGGCGCCTTGTCGCGCGGGCTGAATATCCATCCGCTGATCGTGACAATGGGGATCGGTATGATTGTCCAGGGTCTTGTGCTGATCTGGACGAAAGGCTTCCCGACGGGATCGGCGCCAAAAGCGGTATCGTCTTTCGTGTCGATCGGGGGATCCTTTGGCCCGTTGCCGGTGCCTGCGCTGATCCCGGCATTGCTGGTGATGACCATCGTGATCGTGCTGGTGCTGGAGCGGACGCCCTGGGGTCGTCGCCTCTATGCGCTTGGCTCGAACCCCGGCGCGGCGACCTATGCGCTGATCAGCCCGCTCTGGGTCTGGACCTCGACCTTTGCGGCATCGGCGTTTTTCGCGGCGCTGGCGGGGATCCTTCTGCTGGGCTTTACCGGGTCTGCTTACGGTGATGTCGGCCAGCCCTATCTGTTCCAGACCATCGCGGCGGTCGTTGTCGGAGGTGCGGCCCTGGTGGGCGGGCGCGGCAGTTACATCGGCACCCTGGCCGGCGTGCTGGTTCTGACCGAAATCAACACCTTGCTGATCGGCTTGAACTTTTCGCCCGCCTCGGTACAGGCTGCGTTCGGCGCGATCATCCTGCTGCTCGTCTCGCTTTACGGGAGAGAACGCCATTTCCGCACAACCGTCTGAACCGGAACCCGTCTTATGCGTCTGAGCGATTGCCACAATTTTCACGACTTCCGCCGCCTGGCGAAACGTCGCCTGCCGGGGCCGATCTTCAATTACATTGACGGCGCGGCCGATGATGAGGTGACGCTGCGCCGCAATACGGCAGCCTTTGAAAGCGTCGATCTGGTGCCGAATGTCCTGCGCGGGGTCGAGGAGATTGACCTTTCAACCACGGTGATGGGGCAAAAGCTGGACCTGCCGGTCTATCTGTCGCCGACCGCGCTGCAGCGGCTGTTTCACCACAGGGGCGAACGCGCGACCGGTGCCGCGGCCGAGGCCTATGGCACCATGTTCGGATGCTCGTCTCTGGGCACCGTTTCCCTGCAGGAACTGCGCCAGAAGCATCGAAGCCCGCAGGTCTACCAGTTCTATTTCCACAAAGACCGGGGCCTGAACCGCGCCATGATGCAATCGGCGAAAGAGGCCGGCATCAATGTCATGATGCTGACGGTGGACAGCATCACCGGCGGCAATCGCGAGCGCGATCTGCGCACCGGCTTTTCGATTCCCTTCCGGCTGACACTGGGCGGCATGTTCCAGTTCGCGATCAAACCGGCCTGGGGGATCAACTATGTCACCCATGAGAAATTCAGCCTGCCGCAGCTGGATGCCCATATCGATATGAAGGGCGACAGCCTGACCATCGGGCGCTATTTCACCGAGATGCTCGACCCGTCGATGACCTGGGATGATGTCGAAGAGCTGCGTGAGGAATGGGGCGGAGAGTTCTGTCTGAAGGGCGTGATGAGTTCTGATGACGCCCGCCGCGCTGCAGATATCGGCTGTTCCGGGATCGTTTTGTCGAACCATGGCGGGCGGCAGCTTGACGGCTCGCGCACCGGTTTTGATCAGCTGGATGAGGTGGTGCAGGCGGTGGGCGACCGGCTTGATGTGATGATTGACGGCGGCATCCAGCGCGGAACGCATGTGCTGAAGGCGCTGAGCCTCGGGGCGAAGGCGGTGGGCCTCGGGCGATTCTATCTCTTCGCGCTGGCGGCGGCGGGGCAGGCGGGGATCGAACGCGCCCTTGGCCAGATGAAGGCCGAGCTGACCCGCGATATGCGCCTGATGGGGGCGAAGACCATCTCTGATCTGAACCGCGACAACCTGCGATTCCGCTGACGGCGGCTGACGGGGCGGGGGAATCGGGGGGGCTGATGCCCCCCTTTTTCATGGGTGACGGCCAGAATGGGTGATGCTGCGATGCAGAAACAGGCAGAGTGCAGGCTTTTCGTGATCGGCAAAAAATGGGCCCGATCGGTGAAATGCATGGTCGGAAAGACGCTTACGGGCGCATTTCAGGGTTTTTCGGGCCGGAACTGGCTGAATTGCCGCTACTTTCTGCTTGCCGCATTGCGGCGCCTGGCAAAGATCCGCCAATCGCCGAAATATGTCGAAACAAAAACTTGATTCAAATCTGGTTCCCCGGCTTTGTCCTGCAACAGCCCGGCACAGACCGGGCCATGAGCAGATCAACAAGACGACGCCGGAACGGGACCACATGATTTTCACCGCTGCAAAACCGCTTCTCCGGAGCCTGGCCGTGCTTTGTGCCGCTCTGACGCTGAGTGCCTGTATGGGCCGCGATATTGCGCCGGAAGGACCGGACAGCTCGATTTTTGGCAGCGTTGATTCGGGGCGTCAGGCGATGGCGCTGCTGGAGGCAAAGCAGAAGCAGTCGAAGGGTCAGCGCGTCTGGTGTGTGCCCTTTGCCCGCACCGCGAGCGGTGTCGACCTGCGCGGCGATGCGAAAACCTGGTGGAATGCGGCCGCCGGCCAATATGCGCGCGGCAACCAGCCCCGGCCGGGCGCTGTGATGGCTTTTTCGGCAACGCGGAAAATGTCGCGCGGCCATATCGCTGTGGTCTCGGAAGTGATTTCCGAACGCGAAATCCGCATCAACCATGCCAACTGGGTCAAAAACAAGGTCCAGATGGATATGAAAGTTGTTGATATCTCACGGAAAAACGACTGGAGCGATGTCAAGGTCGAGCGCGTTGCGGGCGAGATGGGATTGTCTTCCTATCCGGTCAACGGTTTTATCTATCCGAACTGAGGCCGTTCGGGGATCGTCGATCCCTCATTGTTCAACCGGTAAATCAAATTGAAAAGGGGAGGCAGCGTGCCTCCCCTTTGTTGTTTATGCCTGTCGCTTTTGGCGGCCGGGGCGCCTCAGCCCGGTTGTTTCGCGAAACGCAGATAAGGCAGTTTGATATCGAGCTCGCCATATTTCTCGGCAGCCTGGTCGTTGTTCAGGCTGAGGGCCACGATCACGTCCTGGCCGGGAACCCAGTCGGCCGGGGTCGCGAGCGGCTTGCCATCGGTGAGCAGAACCGCGTCGACCGCGCGCAGGATCTCGGCGAAGTTGCGGCCGACCGACATCGGGTAATAGATCGTGAAGCGGACCTTTTTATCCGGCCCGATGAAATAGACCGCGCGCACGGTTGCGGTATGGGCCGGGGTGCGGCCGTCGGTCGGGATGTAGTAATCGGCCGGCAGCAGGTCATAGGCTTTGGACACGGCAAGGCTGGTATCGTCGATGATCGGGAAATCGGCCGGCGCGCCGCCGAAGGCCTCGATATCGCGCTTCCATTTCTCATGATCGGCTTTGCCATCGACCGAAAGGCCGATCACCTTGATGCCGCGCTTTTTCCATTCCGGGATCAGGCGGGCAACAGCGGCGAATTCGGTGGTGCAAACCGGGGTGAAATCGCGCGGATGGCTGAAGATGATGCCGTAGCTGTCCCCGAGCCAGTCGTGGAAGCTGATGGTGCCGGCGGTGGTGTCGGCGGTGAAATCTGGGGCGATATCGTTGATGCGGACGGACATGGAAGCACTCCTCGGGAATTTCCTGCGCCAGATTTACGCTTTGTGGGAGAATATTTCATCCCCCCAGGTGGGGATCGCGGTAAATTAGAACAGCTTTCCTGATCGGGCCGGAGAATGCGGAAAGATTTTGGTGTCTCGCGGGTTTCACCAGCGGCACTCTTCCCCGGGAATGGTGGTGCAGGCGGGAGAGCAGGCTTGCGTCCAGGCCCGGGAAAGCGCTATTTTTGATCAAATGCTTTCGGGCCTGCCATCATGGCGCGCCCGAAACCTGCCACACCCAGAACCGAGGCCGGATATGCTCACCAAACGCGACTTCTACATCAATGGCGCCTGGATCGCCCCTGCGAAACCCCGCGACTACCAGGTCATCAATCCGTCGAATGAAGAGCCCTGCGCGGTGATCTCGCTGGGGGATCAGAGCGATACCGACCGTGCGGTTGCCGCGGCCAAGGCGGCCTTGCCGGCCTGGCGCGCAACGCCCCCGGCAGAACGGGCGCGGCTGGTGGCGGCCATTCTCGACCAGTATGAGGCGAGAAAGCAGGAATTCGCCGAAGTGATCGCGATGGAAATGGGCGCGCCGATTGATTTCGCGCTGGAAGAGCAGGCGCCCTGCCTGCCCTGGCATACCACGAATTTCCTGCGCGCTTTTGAGCATATCGAATGGATCCGCCCGTTGGGGGATCACGCGCCGGGCGCGGCCATCGCGCTGGAGCCGATCGGTGTCGTGGGGCTGATCACCCCCTGGAACTGGCCGGTGAACCAGATCGCGCTGAAGGCCATTCCGGCGATGCTGGCGGGCTGCACCTGTGTGCTCAAACCCTCGGAAGAGGCGCCGCTGGATGCGATGATGTTTGCAGAATTCTGCCATGCGGCGGGGATCCCGGCCGGCGTGTTCAACCTTGTGAACGGGGACGGCGCCGGGGTCGGATCGCAGCTTTCCTCGCATCCGGATGTCGAGATGATCTCGTTTACCGGCTCGACCCGCGCCGGTCGGGCGATCTCGAAAACGGCGGCCGAGACGCTGAAACGTGTCACGCTGGAACTGGGGGGCAAAGGCGCCAATCTGCTGTTTGCCGACGCGCGCCCGGATGCGGTGCGCTGGTCGGTGGCGCGGATGATGGAAAATACCGGGCAAAGCTGCAACGCACCCTCGCGCCTTCTGGTCGAGCGCCCGGTTTATGACAGGGTTGTGGCGGAGGCGGCGGAACTGGCCAATGCAATTTCGGTCGGCCCGGCGGATCAGCCGGGGCCGCATATCGGCCCGGTGGTGAACAAACGGCAATGGGATCAGATCCAGGCCTATATCCGCAAAGGCATCGAAGAGGGCGCCCGGCTCGTCGCAGGCGGGCCGGATCTGCCAGAGGGGTTCAACCGTGGTTTCTATGTGAAACCGACGGTCTTTGCCGATGTGAAGCCGGGCATGACCATCGAACGCGAAGAGATCTTCGGGCCGGTTATGGCGATCATCCCCTTTGACAGCGAGGAAGAGGCAGTCGCCATCGCCAATGACACGCCTTACGGGCTGACCAATTACGTCCAGACCGAAGACCAGAGCCGCGCCAACCGGCTTGGCCGCGCGCTGGTCTCCGGCATGGTCGAAATGAATGGCAAATCGCGCGGGGCGGGCGTTTTCTTTGGCGGTGTGAAGCAATCGGGCCGGGCCCGTGAAGGCGGCATCTGGGGCCTTGAGGAATTCCTCGAACCGAAGGCGATTTCTGGCTACGATTTCTCGGCTGGCTGATCGAAACTGAAGACCGGCCCCAGGGCCGGTCTTTGCCTCCGGCGGGGATATTTAAGGACAGATGAAGTCAGCTAAGGGTTTTCATCTGTCCTTAAATATCCCGGGGGTGAGCCGCAAAGCGGCGAGGGGGCAGTGCCCCCTGGAGCAAGGTCGCCGGAAGAAATGCCGCCGGAATCATGTCGCGTCCTTCGGCGATAAGGTCCGCGAGCAGCTCTGCACAGACCGGCGCCATGCCAAAGCCGGTTTTGAACCCGCCATTCGCGATGAAATGCCCCGGCCGGCCGGGCCAGGCCCCGATCACAGGCGAACGGCTTTTCGCGCGCGGGCGGATGCCAGCCCAGCGTTCCAGAACCTCGGCCCCGTGCAGCACCGGCAGCACTTCGCGCGCGCGCGTGATCAGTGTTTCTGCCTGGCCATCGGGCCCGGGCGTCTCCCAGGTGCTCTCGCTGGTTGATCCGACGGCCACTGTCCCGTCACCATGTGCAACGATATGGAGCCCGGGCGCATAGATCTGCGGCGCTTCCTGCGCGTCATGGCGCAATAGCACCGCCTGTCCCTTCACGCCGGCGCCCAGCTTGCGGCCGAAATGGGCCGAAAGCTCTGCGAGCCCCTCATATCCGGTCGCGTGAACCACCAGGCCGGGGCCGACTGTCCCTTCCTGCCCGATCGTCCCCCCCCTGGCGCGCAGCGCCTGCGCGAGCGAGGCGAGCGCCTGGCGGGGAGAAATCCGGGCCGTCAGCGTATCCGAGATCAGCCAGCCGCTGGGGGAGGCGGGCTCCCAGGGGGCGCCCGTGGCCGGGATCACCCGCCATTCGGCGGCACCTTGCCAGAGGTCGCGCGCGGCTGTCTCCCGCGCCCGTGCAAGTTCAAGCGCGGCTCTGTCGGTCACGGGCTGCAACCGGCCAGCGCGCAGGTAAAGCGGGTCTGCCCCGCCAGCGTGATGCACCTCGTCCCACCAGGCCGCAGCCATGATCAGGCTGCGAAACTGCAACGCCTTCATCTCATTCCAGACCTCTGGCGCATGTGGCGCCAGGGCGCCGACCAGGCCGCCCGAGGCGCCGGCGCCGATGGCGCGCGTCTCGATCACCCGCACCCTTGCGCCGCGCTTTGCCAGCGCCCAGGCTGTGCTCAGCCCGAAGATCCCTGCGCCGCAGACCGTCACATCGACGCTTGCCATCCCGCCTCCGCTGTCGCATGGGGCATCAACCCGTCAGGTGAGCCATGCCCGAGATTCCCGAACCCGAATTTTCCGAAGCCGGACTGCCCAAAGCCGTCAGGTCCGAGACCGCCAGCCTCAGCTGGCTCGAGGATGCGATACCCGTCGCCACCAGATTTGACGATCCCTATTTCAGTCTGAAGGGCGGGCTGGAGGAGACGCGCCATGTCTTTCTTGGCGGCAATGATCTGCCGGCGCGGCTGCAAGACGGGTTCCGCATCGCCGAACTGGGTTTCGGCACCGGGCTGAACCTTCTGACACTCGCGCTGGCCTGGAGGCCGCAGGATCCCGAGGGCGCGGGCCTTTTGCATTATACCACATTCGAGGCCTTCCCGATGGCGGTCGGGGATATGGCCCGCGCGCTGCGGCATTTCCCCGAAGCTGCCGCCATTTCAGCGCCGCTCCTTGCCGCGATGAGCGCGGGCGAAACCCGCTTTCGGCTGCCGGGGATCGCGGTCGAGATCGTGCATGGCGATGTGCGCGATACGCTGCCGGCCTGGACGGGGCGGGCCGATGCCTGGTTCTTGGATGGATTCTCGCCGGCGAAAAACCCGGAAATGTGGGGCGAGACGCTGATGGCCGAGGTCGCGCATCACACGTCAAAGGGCGGCACTTTCGCCACTTATACCGCGGCCGGCCATGTGCGCCGCGCGCTTGCGGGTGCCGGGTTCGAGGTCAGCCGCCTGCCCGGTTTCGCGGGCAAGCGGCATATGTCTGCGGGAGTTTTGCGCTGATCAGCGCAGAACCATCCCGTCGGGCCAGCTCATCGTATAGCCCAGCGAGATCTCTTGTTTTGCGCCGGCCTCAAGATCGAATTCCCAGGCCATGATGCCGCGCTGCCCCTCGACATCCGTTACCGTCGGTTGCGGCGAGATCGTGGTCTTCACGCTCAGATCCTGCTGTTCCGAATAGGGCACCTGGTCGATCACCTTCACCGGCCAGCTCTCGGATCCGAGGTTTTCGATCCGGAGGATCGCGGTCTCGCTCAGCTGGTTCGAAGTCGAGAACACGCCGGTCTGGCCGCTGTCGCGCTGCGGCATGTCGCGGCTCAGCGTGATGCTGTCCAGCGCGCCGAAAGCGATTTCGGTTTCCTTGCCGGCGGGGATCAGACCAAGGCTGGTGGTGCCGACCAGCACCCCTTCGCGGTAAAGAAGCGCCTCTCCGGGCAGCAGCGGCTCGCCGGAGCTGTTGGTGAATTTCGCCATGACAAAGGCGCTTTGGTCGCGGGAGGGAACGGCAAGGGCGAAGATCCCGGGTTCGGCCTGCAACGGATCAAGCGAGAGGCGCAGATCTTCGACCCCATCGGCGATATCGACCTTGCGCGGGTAATGATAGACCACGGTATCGCCTTCCATGGCGGCACTTGCGCTGATCGGCGCCGGCCCGGCGGCGAGCGCGGGGGCTATGACCATATCCATCTCGGCCGTGCCCATATTGCGCGCGCGCTCGAGGGCGGGGGGCTGTTCCTTTTCGATCCAGCGCTGCCAGGGCCAGAGCGTCGAGGGGGCAGATTGCTCGGAGGGGCGCGAGGACGAGAGCGTCAGATCGACCCCGCTCCAATCCTCGCCGGTCTCCTGGCTCACGAGCACCGAGCGGTCGATGGTGAGGCCCGCGCCATCCTTGCGCGTCAGGCGCAGATCGTAGAAAGGCCGCCAGCTGGCCGCGTCGACATAATGCGAGAGGGTGATGGTTCTGGTTCCGGCCCCGGCGCTTTCAAAGCCGACCGAAAGCACCGCGTAATCCTGTGCGCGCGATGGCAGGGCGGCAAAGCTGGCCTCGGCGTCAGCCAGCGCCTTCTGCGCCTCTTCCAGGGCCTTTTGCGCGGGCCAGAGATCGGCACGGGCGGCACTGGCCTCCTCGGCGGCGGCGAGTGTTTCCTCGCCGATCACTTTCGCGAATTCGCGCAGCGTTTCGGCGGTAGCGCCCTCGGGCGGCTGTCCGCTGATCGAGGTGAGGTAGCCCGCACGGGCAGTTGCGGCCTGGATCCTGGCATTGCCGGCATCGACGACCGAAGTGGCAGCGCGCAGCGCGGCCTCTGCCGCCTCAACAGTGGCTTTCGCAGCCTCCTGATCCGGGGTCAGCGCCTCGTCCCGGGGCGGTAGCCGGTCGCTCCGCAGTGAGAAGGCACCGGTCGAGATCCCCTCCGCCGCCGCCAGTTGCATCAGACCCGGTTCGGTACCGGCCGGCAGATCGGTGATCAGCAGCTCATGCGCCCCGGCAGAGGGGCTCTCGAAGGTCACCTCGCGGGTGATTTTCGCGCCCTGGGGATAGACAGTGACCGAGATGATCTGGCTGCCGGCAGTGATCGTATCGGCAAAAGCGGGAAAGGCTGTGGTGGCCAGAAGGGCCGCAAGAAGGGCACGCATGGAACGGCTCCGGTAAGGGATGACTGTACCAGGCTAGCTCTGCCGGGCCGGCATCGGCAAGAATGGAAAACCCGGCCCAGGGATCGGGGGCCGGGCTGCGTTACAAGATGTCCCGGGGCATTGGCGTGATCCCCGGGGCGCCCGGGCCCGACCGGGCTCAGGCCGGAAAGCCACGACACAGCGCCAGAACAAGATCCGACATTTCGGCATCAAGCTGTGCGCGCGGCACGGCGATGAACCTGTCCTGCAAGGCAAGTTGCACCGCCCCCTGGACCGCACCGAAAAAGGTCCGCACCCGGATCATCAGTGCCTCCTGGCCAAGCGCGGGGAAGACCTGCGACAGCGGCAGCGCGATCAGTGCCATCAGCGCCTCCTGCTCTGTGCGCATCCAGTCGGGCAGGGGCTTTTCGGGCGCAAGCTGGAATTCAAACAGCGCGGCCCATTCTTTCGGCCGGTCCGAGGCAAAGGCGATATAGGCCCGCGTCTGCGCCTGGAGCCGTTCCACCGGTGGCGCATCGGCCCCGACAGGTTCCAGCGCGGCACGCAAATCCGCCAGCGTCCGGGTATTGGCCCGCATCACCAGCTCATCAAGATCGCCAAAAGCCGTGTACAGCGCCCCGAGCGCGCAGCCGGCCTCGGCAGTGATCTCGCGCGCCTTCAGATGTGCAAGGCCGCGCGTCGCGATCTGGGCGGAGGTCACTGTGATCAGCCGCTCGCGCAGGTCTTCTTTGCGTGCCTCGCGATTGCTTGCCATGTCGCGCTCCGAATTGTTGTGAACATCGTTCATTTTATTCTTGAACGTCGTTCATGTTTGTGGCTCATGCGAGCCGTGAACGATGTTCATATCACGGAGGCGGAGATGTTCAAGACCCTGAGACGCCTGAGCCGCTGCCGCAGCTTTGATCTGACCCGGGATATCAGCGATGCGAGGGCGCTTGCGGACCTGCGCCAGCAAATCAGCGACTGCGCGGTGGCGGTGCAATCGGCGCAGCGCGCGCTGGCACTGGTGACGGCCCGATCGGCTCGTGATAAGCAGATGCTGATGCGGATCGACGCACGGATCGACGATCTGGAGACCCGCTGCCTCGGTGCGCTGGCGATCGACCGCGATGACCTCGCGGGCGAGGGCGCAGCCGCCATTGCCAGGCTGGAGAGTGACCGCAAGGCGACACGGGCGGGGCTAGACTCAGATCAGAGCGAGATTGCCGGCCTGCGTCGCCACCTCGCCGAGGTCGAACAGCGGCTGCGTGAGCTGGACTGCGGCAGGAAAATCGCGACAGGGGCTGAAGACCAGGGCCCGCGGGGGGAGATGGCGACCGACGTGACCGCAGCCATCACCGAGGCCGAGGCGAGGCTGGCCCGGCTGCAGGAGCGCCAGCAGATCATCGAGGTCAGCGAAACCTCTCTTGCCGCGCTGACCAGCTGCCAGAGCGCCGAGGCCATATGTGCCCGCATGGCCGCCGCCGGCTGCGGCCCGGCGCTGGAAACCGACGCGGCGGCCGTGCTCGCCCGTCTCAGATCCCGCCAGAACTGATCGCATTTCCCGGGAGATCCAACAGTGAGCACTCCCGATGACGGAACAGCCGATCCGCCGTTCGCAGTCCCTCACCATGTTCGGCCAGGCCAGCTTTATGGTGGCCGCCACGACGACGCTGCTCGGCTCCACCCTCGGGGTGACCAGAGCCCTGAACGAAAGGGAAGACGCCGAGCGCGTCTGTAACATGCCGGAGGATGCCCCGTCGGGGCAGCCCGCTCGCGGAAGTTTCGCGCGGTATCCGCATGTGAGAGGCGCATGACATGGCCCCCAGGTCTGCGATCCGGATTGGGGCGCAATGAAAACGGCGCGGCAGAGTTCTCTGCCGCGCCGTTTCACGCATTTAGCTGAAAAGGGATCAGCCCTTTTTCAGCACCCGGTTGCCCAGGGTCTCGGCGATCTGCACCGCGTTCAGTGCCGCACCTTTGCGCAGGTTGTCCGAGACACACCACAGCGTAAGGCCGTTATCGACGGTCGGGTCCTGACGGACGCGGCTGATATAGGTGGCATATTCGCCCACCGATTCGATCGGCGTGATATAGCCACCGGGCTCACGCTTATCGATCAGCATGATGCCCGGCGCCTCGCGCAGGATGTCCTGGGCTTCCTGCCAGTCGAGCGGCTCTTCAAACTCGATATTGATCGCTTCCGAATGGCCGACAAACACCGGCACCCGCACGCAGGTTGCGTTGAGTTTGATCTTCGGATCGAGGATCTTCTTGGTTTCGGCGACCATCTTCCACTCTTCTTTGGTGGAACCATCGTCGAGGAAGACGTCGATATGCGGGATCACGTTGAAGGCGATCTGCTTGGTGAATTTCTTCGGCGGCACTTCATGGACCGGGTTATAGACCGCTTTGGTCTGCTCCCAGAGCTCATCCATGCCTTCTTTGCCTGCGCCCGACACGGACTGATAGGTCGAGACGATCACCCGTTTGATCTTCGCGCGGTCATGCAGCGGTTTCAGGGCCACAACCATCTGCGCGGTCGAGCAGTTCGGGTTCGCGATGATGTTCTTCTTCGCATAGCCCATGATCGCATCGGCATTCACTTCCGGCACGATCAGCGGCACGTCAGGGTCATAGCGGTAGAGCGATGAGTTATCGATCACCACGCAGCCGGCGGCAGCCGCTTTCGGTGCGTAGATTTTCGTCGCATCCGAGCCAACGGCAAACAGCGCCATGTCCCAGCCGGTGAAATCGAAAGTGTCGAGATCCTTGGTCTTCAGGGTCTTGTCGCCAAAGCTGACTTCAGTGCCCAGCGACTTTCTCGATGCCAGAACGGCAATCTCGTCCACCGGGAACTCGCGTTCAGCGAGGATGTTCAGCATTTCGCGGCCCACGTTGCCCGTGGCTCCCACGACGACGACCTTATAGCCCATCGGGGTTCTCCTGTTACCCTGACCCTGCAAGTCGCGCAGGGTAAGCCCGTCCCGGATCATCCGGGAACGAGGCCCCTTATCTGATCGCAGCCAGGTGGTAAAGCGCGTTTGGCGACGGGGACATATCTCATGGCATTGTCAGCGCCTGTGTTCCGGCCGGGGAAGCCTCCGGCGGGGATATTTAAGGACAGATGAAAAGCCTTTGCTGATTTCATCTGTCTCTAAATATCCCGGGGGAGGGCGGCGCAGCCGCGAGGGGGCAGAGCCCCCTCTGCCCGGGTTCAACGGGTACCGCTCAGGCCGGTTGCGCCAGCGGTTGGCGTTCACGGATTGGCAGATGCACCAGGGCGGAAAACGCACCCACGCCCACACCGATCCACCAGACCAGGGTATAGTCGCCATGAAGGTCATACATCTTGCCCCCGAGCCAGACGCCGAGGAAGCCGCCGATCTGATGCGACAGGAACACAAAACCATAAAGCGTTCCCATATAGCGCAGCCCCCACAGATGCGCGACCAGTCCCGAGGTCAGCGGCACCGTGGCCAGCCAGAGCGAGCCCATCACCGCCGAGAAGATCAGGACCGAGGCCGGGGTGATCGGCAGCAGGAAAAACACCGCGGCAGCAATGGTGCGCAGCACATAGATGCCGCACAGAAGGTATTTCTTCGTATAGCGCTTGCCCAGCCAGCCCGCAAAAATGGTGCCGGCGATATTGAAGAACCCGATCACCGCAATCGAGACCGCTCCGAGCGCAGAGGTTGTCGTGATCCCGATCATCGCAAGAAATCCGCCGGGATCAATCGCGCCGCAGAAATCGGTGACAAAGGCCGGAAAATGCGCGGTGATAAAGGCCAGCTGATAGCCGCAGGAAAAGAAGCCAAGGAAAATCAGCGTGTAGGATGGGTCTTTGAAGGCGCGGCGCAGGACCTCGCCGAGGCTTTCTTCCAGCTCGGCCTTTGAGGCGACATGTTCAGACCGGATGAACGGCAGCGCGAACAGTGACAGCAGCACCACGCCGGCAAAGATCACGAAAACCCATTGCCAGGAATAATACTGCATGAGGAACTCGGCCATTGGCGCTCCGAAGACCTGGCCCGCCGACCCCGCCGCCGTGCCGATCCCGAGCGCCATCGAGCGGTTTTCGGGGGCGGCGGCGCGGCCGACGATTGCGAGGATCACGCCAAAGCCGGTGCCTGCGATCCCGAAGCCGATGATCACTGCCAGCATCTGATGTTGCCAGGGCTGGGTGGCCATCGCCGTCAGCACAAGACCAAGCGCATAAAGCAGGGCACCGCCGATGATCGCCCTGCGATCCCCGAATTTCTCGGCCAGCGCGCCGAAGATCGGCTGACCGATCCCCCAGGCGAGGTTCTGGATCGCGATGGCCAGGCTGAACTCGCTGCGCGCCCAGTGGAATTCGGTCGCGACCGGGATCTGGAAGACGCCGAACGAGGCGCGGATCGCGAAGCCGATCATCAGGATGACCGAACCCGCGATCAGAACGGGGGTCATCAGCGGGGCTTTGGTGGCGGCGGTCATCTGTGACATCGGGTATTCCTTCTCGCGTCGCGGCACCCTGCGCCGGGCCCCGGGTGGCGTCAAATGCTGAATTGTGATGCATACAAGCGCCCGTGTTCCGGCGCGTGTCAGCCTTACCGGACCTGCCCTCTTGCCCCCGCGACCGGGCGGCGCGAATGTGAGCGCAAACGGGGGGCTGCGACGGAGGCGCGGGCATGCCGGAATGTGCGCGGATGCCGGCTGTTCCTATCATGCAGCGGGTGGGGGCCCGCTTTGGGAACGAAGCTGCCGCCATAGGTGCTTTTGCAGCCGGCATGTCCGTGCGGCGGCCCGCGCCATGGCAGGGGGTTAGTCGCGGCAGGGTTTGAGACGTTTCAGGATATAGTGGGTTCAGTGAGGAGGCGGGCGTGAGCAATGCGGCGGGGGACTGGTGGAAGGGCGCGGTGACCTATCAGGTCTATCCGCGCAGCTTTCAGGATTCGAATGGCGACGGGGTCGGAGACCTGCCAGGCATCACCGCGCGGCTGCCATATCTGGCGGGGCTCGGGGTGGATGTGGTCTGGCTCTCGCCGGTGTTTCGAAGCCCGATGAAGGATATGGGCTATGACGTGTCAGACTATATCGATATCGACCCGGTTTTCGGGACGCTCGCCGATTTCGACACGCTGATCGCCACGGCGCATGACCTCGGGCTGAAGGTCATCATTGACCAGGTGATCAGCCATTCGTCAGATCAGCACCCGTTTTTCACAGAAAGCCGCGCCTCGCGCGATAATCCGCGCGCCGACTGGTATGTCTGGGTGGACCCCGACCATGACGGCACGCCGCCGACGAACTGGCTTTCGGTCTTTGGCGGTCCGGGCTGGACCTGGGATGGCCGCCGCCGCCAGTTCTATATGCATAACTTCCTGACATCGCAGCCCGATTTCAACTACCACAACCCGGAGGTGCAGGACTGGGCGCTCTCGGTTCTGCGCTTCTGGCTGGAGCGCGGCGTGGATGGCTTCCGCTTTGATACCGTGAACTACTATTTCCACGACCGGAAGCTGCGCGACAATCCGGCCGACTGGCGTGACCTCGCTGATCCGCCCGACAATCCCTATGACATGCAGGATCACCTGTTCGACAAGAACCGGCCCGAGAACCTGGCCTGGCTTGGCCGGATCCGGGCGCTGCTGGATGAATATGGCGCGGCGAGTGTGGGCGAGGTCGGCGACACCCATCGCGCGATACAGATGATGGGTGACTATACCGCGCCGGGGCGTCTGCATCGGTGCTATAGTTTCGAGATGTTCGGGCGGAACTTCACCCCCGGCTATTTCCGCGACCGGATCGAGGCTTTCTTCAATGGCGCGCCCCAGGGCTGGCCGATGTGGGCCTTTGCCAATCATGATGTGCCGCGCCAGGTGACGCGCTGGCTGCCTTATGCGGTCGACCAGGACAGCCTTGCGAAACTGGCGGGCGCGTTGTTGCTGTCATTCGAGGGTTCGATCTGCCTGTGGGAAGGCGAGGAGCTTGGCCAGACCGATACCGAACTCAGTTTCGAGGAGCTGACCGATCCGCAGGGCATTGCCTTCTGGCCGGCGCCGGTCGGGCGCGACAATACCCGCACACCGATGGTCTGGGATGCGAGCGCCAATGGCGGGTTTACCACCGGCACGCCATGGCTGCCGGTGAAAGCGCCGCAGCTGGCGAGGAATGTCGCCGCACAGGAGGGCGCCCAGGGCTCCGTCCTGGAAAGCTACCGCGCGATGCTGGCCTTCCGTCGCGCCGAAGCCGGGCTGCGCGCGGGCAAGACCACTTTCCTGACTGCGCCCGATCCGGTGCTGGCCTTCCTGCGCGGCGATCTTCTGTGCCTCTTTAATCTTGGCAGGGAGGCGGTCCGGCTGCGTCTTGACGGAGAGGGGCATCAGACCGGCCCGTCGCAGGGTCTTGGTCTGACGCCCGGTATCCTGCGGCTGGACGGCAATGGCTTTGGCTTTCTGCGCATCACCGGCGGGCCTCCGGGGCTGAGCTGAGGCGCAGGCTGACCGGAGGGGGCGGCTGAGTGGCACAATCCTGCCTGGAGAACGGGCGTTTTGTCCATCGTTGTGCCCTTTGCAAACCTGCCCTGCATTCGCGCATAGACTGGCCCATGGACAGCCGCCCGCCGTTATCGCAAACAACGCTAAAAGGCCGACCGGCAGATTCCGGTTTCTCATTTCATATCAGGTGCCCCATGTCCCCGCCGCTCAGTGGCTCTTCCGCGCCCGGCCGCTCTTCCGATTATAGCTGGGCGATCCTTGCGCTCGCCCTTGGCGCTTTCGCCATAGGCACGTCTGAATTCGCCTCGATGGGGCTTTTGCCCTGGTATGCGAAAGACCTTGGTGTACCGGAGGCCGAGGCCAGCAAAGTCGTCGCGGCCTATGCGTTCGGCGTGGTCATAGGCGCTCCTCTGACCTCGTTTCTGGGCGCAAGACTGCCCCGGCGGCGCTACCTGGCCGGGCTGATTGCGGCTTACGGTGTCCTGAACCTGCTGGCGGCGGTGCTGCCTGGCTTTTCGACGCTGCTGGTGACGCGCTTCCTTGCCGGGATGCCGCATGGTGGTTTCCTTGGCGTGGCGATGCTTTTTGCCGCCGATGCGCTGCCGCGCGAGCAGCGGGCAAAGGGTGTCACCCAGGTCATGCTGGGTCTGACGGTCGCAAATATCGTTGGCGTGCCTTTCGCGGCGCTTTTGGGCCAGGGTCTTGGCTGGCGGTTCGGCTTTGCACTGCCAGGCGTGCTCGCGCTGATTTCAGCGGTGCTGATCCTGAAACTCGCACCACGGGTCGGCGTTGACCCCAATGCGCGCCCGATGGATGAGCTGCGGGCTTTGTTCAACCCCTCGGTCCTTCTGACACTTGCGGTGGGGCTGATCGGCTGCGGCGGGCTTTTCGCGGTCTATTCCTTCCTCTCGGCGGCGATGCTGGCGACCGCGAACCCGCCGGACTGGGGCGTGACGCTGATGCTGGCCACGTTTGGTGTGGGGATCACGCTGGGCTCGATCCTGGCGGCCCGGCTGACAATCCGGCTTGGCACTATGAAAGCGGCGCTGTTCCTGCTGATCTTCATGATCCTGGCGCAGGGCTATGCGTCTTACGCGGTGGGAGACTGGGTGCAGATGACCCTGTCCGCCTTCCTGATCGGGCTGAGCTCGGGCGTTTTTGTGCCGCTGCAGACCAGGCTGATGGATGTTGCGGGCAAGGCGCAGAGCATGGCGGCGGCAATGAACCACGCGGCTTTTAACGCGGCGAACGCGCTTGGGCCGCTGGCCGCCGGCTTCGCGCTGCATTGGGGCTATCGGTCCTCGGGGGTTGTGGCGATCGGTTTTTCGGTGGCCGGGATCGCGATGCTGGGCATCCTTGCCCATTACGCAAAGACCCATGAGGCGCCACAGGCGAAATAGAACGCAAAATGAAAAAGGCGGGTGAGAGGATCACCCGCCTTTTTTGTTGATGTCTGGCCGCAGATTACTCCGGCAGGATCCGCACCGCGCCCTTATCGGCCGAAGATGCAAAGGCGGCATAGGCCTTGAGCGCGGTGGTCACGTTGCGCTTTCTCGGCTGTGCCGGTTTCCAGCCCAGACGGTCCTGTTCCACGCGCCGTGCCGCCAGTTCGGCCTCGGGGACCGCGAGCGTGATCGTGCGGTTCGGGATGTCGATCTCGATCAGATCGCCGTCCTTCACCAGGCCGATGGTGCCACCGGCGGCCGCTTCGGGGCTGGCATGGCCGATGGAAAGGCCCGAAGTGCCGCCCGAGAACCGCCCGTCGGTGATCAGCGCACAGACTTTGCCGAGGCCCCGCGATTTCAGGTAAGAGGTCGGGTAGAGCATTTCCTGCATCCCCGGCCCGCCTTTCGGCCCCTCATAGCGGATCACCACGACATCCCCGGCCTTAACGCCCTTGTTCAGGATGCCTTTGACCGCCGCATCCTGGCTTTCGAATACCACGGCGGGGCCCGAGAACTTCAGGATCGACTCGTCGACGCCTGCGGTCTTCACGATACAGCCGTCCAGCGCGATATTGCCCTTCAGGACCGCAAGGCCGCCCTCTTTCGAGAAAGCATGTTCGACCGAGCGGATCACGCCCTTTTCGCGGTCGGTATCCAGGCTGGGCCAGAGCGAGCTTTGCGAGAACGCAACCTGCGTCGGCACCCCGCCGGGGGCTGCGAGATACAATTCCCGCGCCTCGGGGTTGTTCGTCACCGCGATATCCCAGGCGGCAAGCGCCTCGCCCATGGTTTCGGAATGGACGGTCGGGCAGTCGCGATTGATCAGCCCGGCGCGGTCGAGTTCGCCCAGAAGCGACATGATGCCGCCGGCGCGGTGGACATCTTCCATATGCACGCCCGCCACGTTCGGCGCGACCTTGCTCAGGCAGGGGACTTTGCGCGACAGCGCGTCGATCTCATCCATCCCGAAATCGACGCCGCCTTCCCGGGCAATGGCCAGAAGGTGCAGCACGGTATTGGTCGAGCCGCCCATCGCGATATCGAGCGCCATCGCATTGTCAAAGGCTGCGCGGCTGGCGATGGTGCGGGGCAGCACATTCGCGTCATCCTGCTCGTACCAGCGCTTTGCCAGTTCGACGATCATCCGCCCCGATTTCAGGAAGAGCCCCTTGCGGAAGGCATGTGTCGCCAGCGTCGAGCCATTCCCCGGCAGCGCAAGACCAAGTGCCTCGGCCAGGCAGTTCATCGAATTGGCGGTGAACATCCCCGAACACGAGCCACAGGTCGGGCAGGCCGCTTTCTCGATCGCATCCACATCTGCGTCTGACATTTTGTCATCCGCCGCGGCCACCATCGCGTCAACGAGATCAAGCTTGACCTCGCGCCCGTCGCCGAGCGTGACCTTGCCGGCCTCCATCGGCCCACCCGAGACGAAGATCGCCGGGATGTTCAGCCGCATCGCAGCCATCAGCATGCCGGGGGTGATCTTGTCGCAGTTCGAGATGCAGACCATGGCATCGGCGCAATGCGCGTTCACCATATATTCAACCGAATCCGCGATGATCTCGCGCGAGGGGAGCGAGTAAAGCATCCCGTCATGGCCCATCGCGATCCCGTCATCGACGGCGATGGTGTTGAACTCTTTCGCGACACCGCCCGCCGCCTCGACCTCACGCGCGACCATCTGGCCGAGGTCTTTGAGATGGACGTGACCGGGCACGAATTGGGTAAAGGAATTTACAATCGCGATAATCGGCTTGCCGAAATCGCTGTCCTTCATCCCCGTGGCGCGCCAGAGCCCGCGGGCCCCGGCCATATTGCGGCCATGCGTGGTGGTTCTGGAACGATAGGCTGGCATCTGGCTGTCGTCTTTCGCCTGGGAGTTTCCCGCCGCACCTCCTCCGGGCGACGGTCTGGCAGGAAGCCGGGTTTGGGGTTTCCCCACTGAATTAACGTAAGCGGGGCGCGGATTAAAGGGCTGTTACAGGTTTGCGGCTTCACGACCGGGGCAATGGTTGGCCAGGCTGCGCCCGCGTGCTAGTCCGGGGTCAGGCAGAGGTCAAAGCGGAGGCAAGGGTGACCACGGGGCTGGCTCAGGCAGACCTGATTGCGGTGCTTGCCGCAGTGACCGGGGACGCGCCCCGGGTGATGACGGTTGCCGCCGGCGAGGCGCTGCCCTCTGGCCCGTTCACTTCGTCGCATCGCAGCCTGCAGGCGGGGCTCAGGGACTGGATCGAAAGCCAGACGGGGCATCCGGTGGGCTTTCTGGAACAGCTTTACACCTTCGCTGACCGTGACCGGGGGGAAGACGCGGATCTGCGGCGGATATCGATCTCCTATCTCGGTCTTGTGCGCGAACAGGCGGCACCCGGGGCCGGGCGGCCAGAATGGCATGGCTGGTATGAGTATCTCCCCTGGGAGGATCACCGCAGCGGTTTGCCCGAGGGCTGGCAGCGCATGATTGCGGCCCTGAACCTCTGGGCGGCCAGCGATCCCGGGCGCGTGCAGCGGATCTCCCATGCTTTCGGCCTTGATGGTCAGGCCTGGAACGAGGATCTGGTTCTGTCACGCTATGAGCTGCTCTATGAGGCCGGGCTGGTTGGCGAAGCCAGTGACCAGATCGGAACTGGGCTGGCAGGCGCGGGGCGGGCCATGCAGGGAGATCATCGCCGCATTCTGGCGACAGGGATCGCGCGGCTCAGGGCAAAGATCAAATACCGCCCCGTGGCCTTTGAACTTATGCCAGAGAGTTTCACGTTTCTGCAATTGCAGCGCCTGGTTGAGGCACTGATCGGCCTCAGGCTGCATAAATCGAATTTTCGCCGGCAGATCGACCAGCAGGAACTGATTGAGGAAACCGGCGAGACCACGACCGAATCCCGTGGCCGGCCTGCCATGTTGTTCCGCTATCGCCCGGCAGTGCTTGAGGCACGCGCGCTCGCCGGCACCAGGCTGCCGGTCAGCCGGGGCTGAGCCTTTCGCGAAATCCGCCACAGACGGAATTGACATAAACTCACAGCGAGTATATTTCGCTCCCGCCTACATATGCTCATAGTGAGTATATTTTATCAGACACCCCGGAAAATGGGGGGCAGGGAAGGGATGACGATGACCGCTATTGCAGTCGATACGGTGCTGGAGAGGGCGGGGACCGGCAGGTTCCAGCGTCGGCTTCTGGGGGTCTTTGGCCTCGTCTGGACGGCGGATGCGATGCAGGTGCTGGCGGTAGGTTTTACCGTCGCCTCCATCGCGGCCAGCTTCGGAATGGAGGTGCCGCAGGCCCTGCAGACCGGCACGCTGTTTTTCCTTGGCATGCTGATAGGCGCCTCGGTTTTCGGGCGGCTCGCGGATCGTTTCGGGCGCCGCAAGATCCTCCTGATCACAGTCGCGATGGATGCGGTTTTCGGCATCGCCTCGGCCTTTGCCCCGGATTTCACCACGCTGCTGGTCCTGCGTTTCCTGACCGGCCTTGCGGTCGGTGGCACGCTGCCGGTGGATTACGCGATGATGGCCGAATTCCTGCCGCCGTCGCGCCGCGGCCGCTGGCTGGTGATGCTGGAAGGTTTCTGGGCGGTGGGGACGGTGATCGTCGCGCTGACCGCCTGGGCGGCGAGCAGCTGGGGCGGGATCGAGACCTGGCGCGTGATCTTTTTCGTGACCGGCGTGCCGGCGGTGATCGGCATCTTCCTGCGCTTCTGGATCCCGGAAAGCCCGCTGCACCTTCTGCGCGAAGGCCGCGAGGCCGAGGCAAAAGCCGTTCTCGACCAGATGCTTGTCATGAACGGAAAGGAAACGACCGGCGCCGCACGGGTTGAACTGCCCCGGGCCACAGGCGCAACCGGGATCTTCTCGCCGGTGCTGATCCGGCGCACCATCCCGATGCTGGCGGTCTGGTTCCTCGTCTCGATGAGCTATTACGGTGTCTTCACCTGGATGCCGGCGCGGCTTGCGAATGAGGGCTTCGGCTTTGTACGCGGCTATGGTTTCCTCGTCGTACTGGCCCTGGCGCAGATCCCTGGCTATGCGCTGGCGGCCTGGGGGGTTGAGGCCTGGGGGCGGCGGAAAACACTGATAGGATTCCTGATCCTGAGCGCGGCGGCTTGCCTTTTGTTCACGCTCTCGACCGGGCCGGTGCTGATCGCGACCGCGCTGATGGTGATGAGTTTTGCGCTTTTGGGCACCTGGGGCGCGCTTTATGCCTTCACGCCAGAGCTTTATCCGACCGCGAGCCGTGCAACCGGCATGGGGGCGGCCGGGGCGATGGCACGGCTGGGCGGGTTGCTGACGCCTTCGGTTCTGGTGCATCTCTTCATCCAGGACACGGCGATGGCGATCGGGCTGTTTTCGGGCCTGCTGGCGCTGGCGGCGCTGCTGGCCTGGACGATTGATGCCGAAACAAAGCAGGCCGCGCTGAACTGACCGATTTGCAACAGAAAACGCCGCCCGGAGATCATTCCGGGCGGCGTTTCTTTCACTTATCCGA